>DASZIR010000173.1:0-51226 GCA_035948995.1 Paraburkholderia sp.
CTTCCGATAGCGCGGCAGACCAGGCTTCTGCTTTAGTGTGCCAGCTGCATGCGCCTTGCGTAGCGCCCGGAACGACTTCCAGGCTTCGGCCAGTTTCTTGATGACTTCCTGTGCGGTGTCCGACGGCAATGCGCGATAGTCAGCCACATACTCCACCGGCAGCCTTTTGCACAGAGTCGCATAGCTCGGAATAGGCTTTCCGGCAACAAAAGCCCGTCGGCACAGGTAATTTCCGGCGTTGTACAGACGGGATACTCGTTCGCCAAGCACGCGCAACGTCGCCGCTTCCTCACGGGAAGGCACGATGCGTAAGGTGTTGGTGCGAATTTCGGGCATGAACAATAAATATCACAACACTGTATATATGTACAGTGTTCAATCAATACGCTGGAGCGCTCTGCCTCACCGGCCTGAAGGCCGGTGCATCCCGCGCGACTTGGTGAAACGCGCAACAGCCGTCTGCAACTGTGCCGCCTGACCGCCGACACTTTGCGCACAGGACTTGGGCTGCTGGGAATCGACGTTCCTGAAACGATGTAAGGTTCCGGTGCGTGATTGCACGGCTAAACCTGGCAGCAGCGGCGTGATTCCTGAGCGCGGCTTTTGCCAGGTTAAAGCTTGATCGACGCGCCCCAAAAAATTACAAACCGTAATATCCAGGAGTTTCCCACGCGCCGCGCTTCAGAACGTTTAAGTCGCCATTCAGGACTTAATTCGACCTCGCTGAGTATCGTGGAGTCCACCCGGAAGCAATGGCTTCGCGAGTTAACACTGGCTATGGGGACGTTCGATTATGGGAGCCACTTTGGCCCGGCTTGATGCCAGCGCTACCGATCTCGGCCTGCTGTTTCTGCGCGTCGGGGCCAGTCTGGTGCTGATGTTCATTCACGGTTTGCCCAAGCTGCGGCACTACGCGAGCGAGGCAGCGGCGATCGAGGACCCGTTTCATCTCGGCAAAACACCCACGATCTGCTTCGCGATCTTCGCGGAAGTCGTGTGTCCGCTGTTCGTGATTGCCGGCTTCGCCACCCGGCTTGCCGCGCTCCCGGTGATGGTCCTCACGGCCATCGCGCTCGTGCGGGTACATCCGGAATGGACCCCTCAGCAAGCCCAGTTCGCATGGATGCTGCTGGTTCTGTTCGGCACCATCGCCATTGCCGGTGCCGGCCATTACACGCTAGCCAGCATGCTCGGCTAATGGGCAGGCCACTGACGCGGCGCCCGGCCCGTTCAGATCGATGCAAGGAGATGCGATGATCAGTAACGTCGCGGGAATTGCGATTCCCGACAGCATGATCGCGCGGGCCGCCTCAGCAGCCGTGCTCGCCAGCGTACCGGACATCCTGTATCGCCATTCGATGAGGGTGTTCCTGTTTGCCGCACTGATCGGCCTGCGCCGCGGCCTCGCCTTCAACACGGACCTGCTCTACGTCGCCGCGCTGTTTCATGACATCGGCCTGAGTGCCCCGTATCGCGACTCGCCCAAGCGCTTTGAAGTGGATGGCGCCAACGCGGTTCACGGATTTCTCGCCGGCCACGGCGTGCCGTCTGACGACATCGCTGAGGTCTGGCGCGCCATCGCGCTTCATACGACCTTCGGCGTCAATGCCGAGATGTCACCGCTGATCGCGTTGATTGCCGCCGGCGTCGAAACGGACCTGTTCGGCACGCATTTCGATGAAATCCGTCACAGCGACCGCGATGCAGTCCTGCGCGAAGTTCCGCGCGGCCCGGACTTCAAGGAACAGATCATCGACGCCTTCGCTGAAGGCATGGTGCGCCGCCCCGCGACTACGTTCGGCACGGTGAACGCCGACGTGCTCGACCGGTGCGATCCAAACTTCCGGCGGATCAATTTCTGCGGCCTGATCCTCGGATCGCGCTGGAAGGAGTAACGCGCATGCGGCCAAGTCTCCCGCCAAGCACACGCGCGTGCCATGAAACGAATGGCGCAACGGGGCGCAGGCTTGCGCGTATGCCGGTCACAGACCTCTCGCGATGAATGAAACTGCCCTGTCGCCTCCGGCTCCCGCGTCGATGCCAGCGCCGCCTGCAGCGGCGACGCTGACACCCGCGCATACCCGGCTTCTGCTGATGGGCCTCGGTCTGGCAACCGGGATGGAGTTCTATACGTTCGACAGCGTGAATCTCGTCCTGCCCGACCTCACCGGCACGCTCGGCGTTTCCGCGGATGAGGCGAGCTGGCTGCTGACCGTCTATAGCTGCGCGCTCTTTCTCGGCGTGCCGGTTTCGATCTGGATGGCGGGGCACTTTGGCTACAAGCGCTTCCTGCTCGCCACGATCGTCGCCTTTGCCGGCACCTCGATGGGTTGCGCGATGTCGCCCGATCTCAACACCATGCTGTTCTGGCGCGCCCTCCAGGGGCTCGCGGGCGCGGGCCTCGTGGTCTGGTGGCGCGCGAGCATCTATGTGCTGCTGCCCAAACCGGAGCGCAGCCCGGCGCTGATGCGCGTGTCGACCGTGCTCTATCTGTCGAGCGCCGCCGGGCTGCTGCTGAGCGGCCCCATCACCGATCATTTCAACTGGCGCCTGATTTTTCTGCCCAACCTGCTCTATGCCGGTGGCGCGATCTGGCTGATCGTCCGCTACTTCCCCACGCTGCCGGCGCCCTCGTCGGAGCGCCTCGTCGAAACCGACTGGCCCGGCATCACCCTGCTCGCCATCGCGCTGATTTCGCTGCAGATCATTCTCAACCGCGGCGAGATCGACGACTGGTTTGGCTCCCCGCAACTGCGCCTGCTTGGCTGGACCGGGACGGCGGCACTGTTGCTCTTCGTCGTCTGGCAAGCGAGCCCCGCGAACCGCACGCCGCTGCTCTGCCTCGCGCTGTTGCGCGACAGGCGTGTCATGTCGTCGGTGCTGATTGGCCTGTTCACCGGCATGATTCTGTCCGGCAGCGTATTCGTGCTGCCTGAGTTCCTGCGCAACCTGTCCACTCCCCACACGCATAGTGCGACGCAGACCGGCCAGATCATGTGCGTCTATGCGCTCAGCGCGGCGGCGATCAGGCCGTCGATGGTCGGCCTGATCGCGCGTATCGGCCAGCGCAAGGCGATCGCCCTCGCGCTCCTGATGCTGATCGCATCAATGGTGCTGTTCAACCGCCTGTTGACGACCGGCACGCCCGCCGCTTACTTCGTACTGCCGTTGATTCTTTACGCCCTCTGCCTCGCGCCGCTCTTGCCTGCGGTCGGCAGCGGCACGGTCGCGAAGATCGAACAGAACAAGCTGCTCGACGGCGTCTCGCTGTATATGACCTTCCGGCAGTTCGGCGCCTCGTTGGGCGTGGCGCTGCTCACCATCCTGATCGCCCACCGCGAGACGCTGCATTCGTCACGCCTGTTCGATCATCTGCGGCACGACAATCCGGCGACCCGCGACTGGCTCGCCTCGGTCAGCGCAACACTCACGGCGCGTGGCGGCGATACGCCGTTCGAAAGCGAGCGCGCCGCCATGCGTCTGCTCGCGGAAACGGGCGCGCACCAGGCGGCGACGCTCAGCTACGCCGATGCGTTCGCGTTCATGGCGGCGGTCGGCGTGCTGGCGTTGTGCGTGCTGCCGGTCGTGCCGCCCACCCCTGTCGCCGCTCCAACGCCCCCTACTCCGCCCTCTGTACCGCCTCAACCGGGAAAACGGCCATGACCGTCTTTTGCGCCGCAGTACGCGCTCCTTCTCCGCGTCAAGAGTCACCATGAGCGAAACGCCATCCGTCGACAAACCCCCAGCGGCCCGGGCACCCGTGGCGGCCCCATCGCCTGCGGCACCGCCGCCGGTCGATGCGCCGCGCGCAAACCGGCGCCCGCTGCTGTTCGCGTTGCTGGGTCTTGCCGTCCTGCTGGTCATCGCGATGTATTTCCTCGTGCCGGGCTTCTACGAGCAAGAGACCGACGATGCGTACGTCGAAGCCCATGTCGTCTCCGTGATCTCCAAGCTGCCTGCCTATGCGCAGGCGCTGTCTGTGGACGACAACAGCAAGGTGGCGGCGGGCCAGTTGCTGGTCCAGCTCGACCCGCGTGACTATGCGGTGCAGCTTGCGCAGGCGCAGGCGAATCTCGCCAACGCCGAAGACAAACTGCAGGAGGCGCGCAACCAGATTCCGGTGGCGGACGCGGACATCGCGCGCCAACGCGCCGAGCTCGACGTGGCGCAAGCCAATGCGAAACTCGCCGAAATCAACCTCGGGCGCCTGCAGTCGGTCTCCGACGTGCGCGCCGTATCGTCCGAGCGGGTCGATGAAGGCAAGGCCGCCGCCGCGAGTACACGCGCTGCCGTGGTCGCCGCGCAGGTCAGGATTCAAGCCGCGCAGGCGCAGGCAACCCTGGTCCGCTCGCAGGCCAGGACCGCCGAAGCGACGGTGGCTCAGGCACACGCCACGCTTGCGCAGGCCACGTTGAACCTGTCGTACACGAAGATCTACGCGACCGAGGCGGGCAGCGTCGCAAGCAAGAGCGTCGAGCCGGGCAACTTCGTACAACCTGGTCAACTGTTGCTTTCGGTCGTGCCGGAGAAGCGCTATGTCATTGCCAACTACAAGGAGACCCAGCTCACGCACGCCAGACCCGGCCAGCGCGTGACGATTCGGGTCGATGCGTTTCCGGACCTGCGCTTGCGTGGCCACGTGGACAGCATTCAGCGTGGCACGGGTTCGCGTTTCGCACTGCTGCCGCCTGAGAACGCGACGGGCAACTTCGTCAAGGTCGTGCAGCGGGTTCCGGTGAAGATCGAATTCGACGATCCAGGCGAAGCGCTCCGCTGGATTGCACCGGGGATGTCGGTCGAAACGCAGATCTTTATCAGGGAGCAGCCAGCATGGCTTGGCTTCCTGAACTAGCTTACGGTTCCCTGCACGGCCGCTTCCGCGGCCGGGGCTGGCACGTCCTTGCCTTGTCGGCATGCGTCGGAGCGGCGCTCGCAGGCTGCACCGTCGGACCCGATTACGTCGCCCCGAAGACGGCGATGCCTGCGGCGTACACGGAGCACGCCAGCGTGACCACGATCACCGCACCCGCGACCACGCCGCCGCCCACGGGCAACGACGCGTGGTGGAAAAATTTTGGCGACCCGGTGCTGGACCGGCTCGACGATGAAGCGCTGCAGTCCGCTCCGGATCTGGCCGTAGCCGAGGCGCGCGTGCGCGAGGCTCGGGCACTGCGAGGCGTCGCTGGCGCGGCGCAGTACCCGGAGGTCGACGCCGGCGCGGGTTACGACCGCACCCACGGCAGCGCCAACGTGCCGGTCGGCGTGCCGCCCGGCGGCCTCGGTCCAGGCAAGAACGGCAATCTATGGCAGGCGGGGTTCGACGCGTCCTGGGAGATCGACGTGTTCGGCGGCACACGGCGCAGCGTCGAGGCGGCCAACGCCTCGTATCAGGCCGCCGTGGAAGAGCGCGGCGACGTCGTCCTGACGCTGCTGGCGGAGATCGCCCGCAACTATATCGAACTGCGCGGCGCGCAGCGGCGGCTCGCTGTCGCGCGGGACAATCTCGCGATCCAGCAGGATGCGCTGACGCTGACACGCGCGCAGTTCGACGCCGGCCTCGCGTCGCGGCTCGACGTTTTACGGGCCCAGGCCCAGGTCGCGGATACGCAGGCGGCCATACCGGTTTTCGCGGCTGAGGAACGCGCCGCCATCTACCGCATAGGCGCGCTGGTCGGGCGGCCACCCGAAGACCTGCTTGGCGAGCTCGAGGCGCCGCAGCCGATTCCGTCGCCGCTTGCCGACGTGCCCATCGGCCTGCCTTCCGACCTGCTGCAGCGCCGCCCGGATATTCGCGCGGCCGAACGGCGCCTCGCGGCGGCCAATGCGCGCATCGGCGTCGCCCAGGCGGACCTGTATCCGCACTTCTCGTTGACCGGTGCGGCAGGCGTGGAAAGCCTCGACGCCTCCACGTTTCTCACCGCGCCAAGCCGCTATTTCTCGATCGGTCCCAGCATCACCTGGCTGATCTTCGATGCGGGCAAAGTCCGCTTCACCATCCGTGCCGAACAGGCACGCACCGACGAGGCCGCCGCCGCATACCGGCGCACGGTCCTCGACGCACTACGCGACGTCGAGACGGCCCTGGTTTCATACGGCCAGTCGCGCATCCGCCGCGAGCACCTCGCTGCCGAGACCGCGGCGGACCGCGATGCGGTCAATGTCGCAACGCGGCTCTATCGTCAGGGACTCGAAGACTTCCTCTCCGTACTCGATGCCGAGCGTTCGCTCTACGCCGCAGACGACAAGCTCGCGCAAACCGACCGCGACACTGCCCTCGCCCTCGTCACGCTCTACAAATCGCTGGGTGGCGGCTGGCAGGGCGATGACTTCGCCGACCACGCTCCGTACCCGTGAGCACGAGGCCCGACCCCGATCCGGTCAGCGGCGGCATCCGGCACGACCCGCAAGACCTGCAGGACCCGCACGGCAAACGCGGCACCCTGCTCAACCGGGATCAGGCGCACGACGCGTGTTGTTCGCCATCCGGCACGAAGACGTAGCCGCGCCCACGGACGGTTTGAATCAAGCGTGGGGAGGACGGATTGGATTCGAGAATTTGCCGCAGACGCCAGACCTGCACGTCGACGCCACGATCCGTATGCTCTTCGTCCGGGCCGTACAGCAGCCCGATCAGGCGTTCGCGGCTGAGCGTGCGCATCGCATGATTGACGAAGACCTTGAGAAGTGCGAATTCACTGGCGGAAAGGGGGAGCGCCTGGTTTTCCGTGCTTAGCGTGCGCGACTGGAAATCCAGCGTGAAGCGGCCGAACGTGAACGGTTCGCGTTGTTCCGGCGCGGCGGCAGGCGGCACCGCACGGCGCCGCCGAAGTATCGCCTCCATGCGTGCGAGCAGTTCGCGCGGATTGAACGGCTTGCTGAGGTAGTCGTCCGCGCCGAGCTCGAGACCGATGATCCGGTCGATACCGTCGGTACGGGCGGTCAGCATGATGACCGGAATATCGTCCCCGGACGCCCGCAAGCGGCTCAACGCGGTCAGTCCGTCGACACCCGGCATCATCACGTCCAGAACAATCATGTCCGGGCGTTCGCGTTCGAGCCTCTGTTCCAGAGTGCGGGCATCATGCAGCACCGACACCTCGATACCCTGGCGTCCCAGGTATGTGCGAAGCAGTTCGCGCAATTCGAAGTCGTCGTCAACGAGAAGGATTTGAGTGGTCATCGCAGGCAAATTCATCCAGAGAACGGATTTCTGACGCATGCCGCCGACCGCGCAAGGCGGAGCAACGGGCTAACTGCCGTTTGCCGCGGTGCATTCTTGTTGCCATGGATCGGTTTCAGGCGGCGCGCAGCGCAGCAAACCACGCAGTGCCATGGGGGATTGGAGCCGCCCGCGTGCGGTAAGGCTCGCGCTCCTCGCGCGCTCCCGACGAATGCAGCAGCTTGAGCGGCGAAATCGCCGTTCAAGCTCCTTCATCGAGGTGCAAATGAGCCGCAGATCCCTTTAACGGTGCGGAAGGCCGAAATCCGTCGCCGTGATTGAATTCTTTTGGAAACGGCGTGGAGGAAGAGCGTCCACGGAATGGCGAACGCTTTCTGACAAAAAGCTTTCTTTCGTTTGCAGGCGTGGCGGACCAGAGGGAGGCGGCATGCGCCACGCCCGGTCCCGCCCGTCATTCCCCGATGATATGGGCCACGATGTCGCGCGTCTGAGGGTGACGCCGATGCTCGAACAGATAGATCCCTTGCCACGTGCCGAGCGTCATGCGCGCGTGCTCGATCGGCACGGCTAGCTGCACCTGCGTGAGCGCTGTACGCAGATGCGCCGGCATGTCGTCCGGCCCTTCTGTATCGTGCTCGTAGCGCGCCGGGTCTTCCGGCGCGAGCGTGCCGAAGTAGCTCTCCAGATCGCGCCGCACGGACGGATCAGCGTTCTCCTGAATGATGAGCGACGCGGAGGTGTGACGGCAGAATAACGTCAGGATGCCGGTGTCGATCGACTGGTCGCTGACGAACTCACGTACGTCGGCGGTGAACTCCACCAGTCCGCGCTTAGGCGCCTTGACGTGCAAATGGCGAATTGCTTGCTGCATCGGATTGACTCCTGCCTGGCCGGTCTTCGAAGAGGCATCGCGAGCGGGGGAACCGGTGCTCGTGCCCGGCACGAGCGCCGGTCGAGCTTAAGCATGCCGGTCGAAACGAATGGAATCCTCCTTCCCATCATATTGCTTTCGAGACCGACTGCACGAGTTGCAGTAGCTCCTCAAACTGGGTGATCAATTCAAAACACAGGAGAAACGCCAACGTGTAACACGGTCCGGGAAATCTCTGAATGGAGCGCAGGACTGGCACCGCATACCACGTTCGAACGCGGTTCCGTGTCATCACATAGGTGATGGCAATCCCGATCGCCGCGCCGGCGAGCAGGTCGGTCGGATAATGAAAGCCGAGATAAGCGCGCGGCAAACATATGAAGATTGCAGTATACAAAAGCGCGAGCAAGCCGACACCGCGCCAGACGAGAAAAATTCCGGTCGCGACCGACATCCACAGCATGGCGTGGTCGCTGGGAAACGAACTCCAGGTTCGCAGCGTGGCCTCCCGCAGATCGGCGGATGGAAACTGCAGGTGCAACTCGGGGTTATAGATGGGCCGCACCCGAAATGGCAGGGCGTGGGCAAGAAGCCTTCCGGTTGCGAGCGCCAGAAGGCCGCTCATAATCGTCGCGACGACCATTTCGCGCCGCCATTCTCTTTGCTCACTGGGCTGGAACCAGATCCACCACAAAATGGGTACGAGCACGAAGCCTTTGAATGTATATAGGCCTGCGACGACCCGTATCGCGTGGTTAAGCAGGGAGTTGAGAACGATTTGCGTGAGGAAAGTCTGGATTGCTGTATCGAAACCGTTCATGTTCGGCATGGCCTCCTCGACTCTTGACTATGAGAATGCCTGGGAAGCGAACGCTGACGCATGTTTTTCTCTCAATCGCGAATGATTCAAGTATGCCCAGCCAGAACGGCGTGCAAAAGAGAGGTAAACAACAAGGAGTCCGTGGAGCACCGGCACGACCGCGCGCCGCCCGCAACCGGATCGCACTGTCGCAGGCGTATCCGGCCATCCTGGAGCGCGCGTCGCGATGCGTAGCACCATCTGATCGTCTGCTACGTGCAAGTGCAAAACGCCGCCAACGCCCACAGCGGATTCATATATCGCATCCGTCAATCTCAGGCTATAACCGTGAGTATAACGGGGCCTGCCAACAACAATCCGAATCGTCTGAACTATCACCGCATCGCGTCCTCACGCGTGTGGGAGAAAGCCATGAAGTCCATGCTCAAAACCCTGCTGACCATCGCGCTGACGATTGCACTGTGTCTCACCGCCCCAAGCAGTTTCGCCCAGGCGGCGGCTGATGTGGTCGGCTCATGGTCACTGGTTTCATTGACGGTCTCAAAGAGCGGCAGTGAAGTCGAGTTGCTCGGTCCGCATCCACAGGGACAACTCATCTTCGGCAGCGACGGGCGCTATGTGCTGGTCGGGGTGCGCGCGGATCTGCCGAAGTTCGAAGCGGATAACCGCTTGTCGGGTTCAGCCGAACAGAACCAGCGAATCGTCCTCGGCAACGTTGCACATTTCGGCACCTATACCGTCGACCCGGCGGGACAGGTGATCGTTTTCCACATCCAGAGAAGTACCTTTCCGAACTGGGACGGTGAGGTTCAACGGCGGCCGTTTACGCTCGCGGGCGACCGGCTCACCTACGTCACGCCTGGGAGCTTCGGATACGGTGCAGCCAAAGTCGTGTGGCAGCGGGCGAAATAAGCGCCGTCTGCTCGCGCCATTCCCCTGCCCCACCCCCAATCTCAGCGCGCTGAAACCCACGCGCGTAGCGCCGTCTCCCTTGCCACGCGAGTCACTGGGCTTGCACATCGTTGACTACGCGTTGGGAGCGGCTTGTGCGGCGCCGGACGAGGTCGCCGAATAGCGCTCACCCTTGTGGCAATCATTCATCTGCCCGGCCACGTTGCCAAACGCGTGAAGATAAGCACCCGACGATTTTCCATAGCTGCGCTCAAGTTCGGCCAGATCCAGCACGGCCGCGTATTTCAAGGCGCAATGCGGCGGCAAATCTGACGCTGGCTGCGGCGAATGCTCGGTGGGAATCGGCAGAGGAAAAGCATCCGTCTCGCCGCCGACTCTGGCTACAACAGCGGCCATGAGCGCGATCGCTACTGTCAGCATGATCAGGCCGGTGAGCTTGCATAGGGAAGAGCGAGGTTGGCCTCGACGCGGGACGCGAGGCAAGCGGATCTGCATCATCTGGCCGCACTCCCTTTCCACTGCCCCATCCGCTCGCATACGGCTCCCCGGGTATCGGACCTCATCGTTCACGACCAGTGGGCCGGAACCCAGATTCCGCCAACCCAATGGCCCGGCACCCACACGATAGGCCGCGGCGGCGGCGGTGCGACGTAGACCACGCGCGGCGCCACATACACAGCCGGCGGCGGGGGCGGAGGCGGCACATAGACAACAGGCGGGGGCGGCACATAAGCGACCGGCGGTGCAACCACGACGGTCGGCGAACGGACCACGACCGCTGTGCCGCCGGTTGTGACCGTGCCGGTGGTGACGACGGTACCGCTCGTTGTGACCGTGCTTCCGTGCACGCCCGTCACGCTGCCCGTGGTCGTGACCACGCCCGATGAGACGCGGGTCGCGGTGCCCGAGTGATTGACGGTCCCGCCGTCCGAGCCGGTCACGGTCCCTGAGCGGGAGCAGGAATTGCCTGCGCAATTCGTCGATGCCGAGTGGTTGACCGTATTGCCGTTCGACCCGGTCACCGAACCCGACGACGAATACTGACCGGGGGCGTCACGCGTCACGCTGCCCGACGTGCTGGCGGTCTTGCCGTTGGACCCCGTCAGGGTACCGGTATGCGCGCAGGTGCCGCCCGCGCAGCTGGTATCACCCGAGTGCTGGACCGTGTTGCCATAGCGTCCGGTCGCGGTGCCCGAATTCGAAAACTGGCCCGGTGAAGTGCGCGTCACGGTGCCCGTGTTCGTGGCGACGCCACCGTAGGGACCGGCGACGCCACCCGCATGCGAGCAGCTACCGCCGCCGCAGGAACCGTAATGCGCGCCGTTGTACGTGCCGCGCGACGTGTATGCCGTACCGCGCGAGGTCCAGGCCGACGCCGAGGCGCTGCTCAGCGCCAGCACTGCAGCCGTCGCCACGAGGGCAAGCTTTTGCACGGTGATGCGGGCGCAGGCGGCGCTCGCGATGGAAGCCAGCGAGGCGCCGGCGGCGGGGATGGCAAACGGTTGGATTTTCACGGAGTGTCCTTCGCGGTTCGGGCCACATTGAGCACTGCTGCGTGGCGACGAACGGAATATAGAAGGACGTGTGTTTTTAAACTATTGCAAAGATATGTCGCGCGATTTCACCGCACGGGGAACCGCTGGAACGCAAGCTGGACGTGCCTTTGCGGGATATGTCCGCAGGCCCGTGACATAGCGCGACATAAAGTGTTGCAGGCAGGAGAGGCGCCGCAGGCGTCAGCGCGTTGCCGCGCCCGTTGCAGTGGCCGTTGCGGCGGCCGGCATCAACCTGCCTTGCCACGGGGACGCTTTAGGGACCGGCGCCGCACGCGTGAATGCCGGCGAGTCGCAACAAACCGCTCATTCGTCGCAGCGCCGTCCAAAATGCAGGCCTCAACGCTCGAAGGTATGATGACTCACGCGCGCCCGGGCTATTGCAGCGCGGACGCGGCCCGGGGTCCCGGCGTAAATTGGCCGGCGTCGCGACACCGGGTAAGAAGGACATGCCAGAAACCTAATCTAACCACGGAGTTAAGGACATGGCTTTGCACAAGGCAATACTGGTAGCGGTGGCACTTGCATCATGCATCGACGCGCAGGCACAGGTTGCCGGCACCCAGCCTCTGAGCGTGACCGTAGAGCAATCGCAGGCGCTTCTGCAGGGATGGAGCGTCAAGAAGAGCGTGCTTGGAAAAGCGGTCTATAACGACCAGAACGAGAAAATCGGCACGGTGCGCGATCTGATCGTCGCGCCGGATGGCTCGGTATCGGCGGCGATCGTTTCGGCCGGCGGCTTTCTGGGCGTGGCCACCCATGACGTAGCCGTGCCGATTGCCGCGCTGGACGTGCGCGGCGGCAATCTGTATCTGCCGGGCGCCACCAAAGACGCCCTCAAGGCCACACCGGCGTTTCAATACGCCAAGGTGCAGTCGCCGCCGAAGCCCAAGAAGATCGAGGCGCAGTGACGCTGATTTTAGCGGCTCACTGCCGCACTAAGATGACATCGTTGCGGCTGCCGCGCCGGCCGCAACAACTGGCTGGCGAGCGGATCCGGCAGTAGCGCCTGCCGGAGCGCCGCTTAAGCAATCCTGGAGACGCGCTCGACAAACACCTTGCACAGCGCCTCCATGCCTTTGGCATCTTCGTCGTCGAAGCGCGCAAGCTTGGGACTGTCGACATCCCACACACCGATCAGCACCCCGTCGCTCGAAATCAGCGGCACCACGATCTCCGACTGCGACGCTGAATCGCAAGCAATATGCCCGGCAAACGCGTTCACGTCGCGTACCACCTGTGTGGCGCGGGTTTGAGCGGCGGTACCGCACACACCCTTGCCGAGCGCGATGCGCACGCAAGCAGGCTTACCCTGAAACGGACCGACCACCAGTTCGGTCCCGTCATAGAAATAGAAGCCCGCCCAGTTCAAGCCTTCTAACGAGTTAAACACCAGCGACGCGAAGTTGGCCGCGTTCGCGACCAGATTGGTTTCGTCCGCAATCAGCGAGCGTGCCTGGGCGACCAGTTCTTCGTAGTGCGCCGTTTTGGAAAGTTGCGAAGAAACCGAAGAAATCTGAAACATGATGCTGTCCTTGCCGCATACGAAATGGAATGGAGCGGCCCGTGGCGCCGACGCGCTGCCAGGCTTTTCCAAGCGTTACGTCAGCGCATATCTTACGCATGCGCCGCGGTCCGATGGTCCGATGGTCCGATGGTCCGATAGACAGACCCGATCGTACGACAGATCTGCGCTGCCTGCCGGGCAACCGCGCAGCTGGACGGGCAACGCTCAGACGACCTTGCTCTCGAACATAAGAAGATCGGCGCCGGCCTGAGCAAAATTGGCGAGATCACCCGCGGTCGCCCGGCCTTCGGGTGAGCCCAGCCCCCGTTGCAGCGCATCGATTGACTCGAAGTCCAGCACAGCAACGAGGTGGTATGGCGACGGACCTTGCGGGGTCGCTACCACGCCGGTGCTCACCTCGTAGCGTTGCAGTCCCGGGACCTTTTTAGCAAGCGGCACGTGATTCGCGAAGTAGTGAGCATCGAATGCAGCGGGGTCCTGCGGAGTCTTGTACAGCACAACGAGCTTTGCCATCACCACGTCTCCTTGAACGGTTCTCGAACTTAGTGCGCAGCAGCATGAACGCCCCATGAACGGTACCAGAATCGCGCGGCCGTTGCCGAAAGCGATTGGGCCTGCTAGCCCGAACATGGCGCGGCCGGCCACGCACACGTCACCCGCGCACGTCCCCGCCAGGGCGTGCGTCCCGGGCGCTCACGTCATCCGCCCTAAGGCCTCGCGCTGCCGCTTGCTGCAGACGCGCCGTAGTCCAGTTTTGGATACCAGTCCGTGCCACGGCCACGAGGCGTCAGGTCCAGCACATTCCATAACGGCATGATCTCGGGCGCACCTCGCGGATCCTGCCCGGGATCGGCCGTCTCCGGGCCCATTTCATCGCCCCAGAAGTGACGCACGGTGCCGCCGGAGCGGGTGAAAACGTTATACGCAGGCGTGTCCTCGCCGTCCGGATCTTCCCCCGCGTAGTCGCGGTTGAACGTGTTGCCGCCCGACGAATACACGCGCAGGTGGCGCCAGCCTCGCTCGTTCCTGAATGCCACGAGACGCCCGATCGGCGCCCTGCCAATCACCGCAAAGGCCACCCGCTGCAGAATGTCGGCCATCTCGCCGTCGAGGGCGCCTAGCAGCGACGTACACATCGGACACGGCCGCGCACGCCCGGGCCCGAACATCCAGTTGTAGGTCACCAGCGTGTCGTGCTCGCCGAACATCTCCGAGAACGTCACCGGCCCGTGCTCGCCCTGGAACCGGTAGTCCTGCGGTACCGCGCCACCGGGCGGCAGTGCGCGCCGCCGGGCCGCCACACGCTCGATATGGCGCCGCAGTTCGATTTCTTCGGCCAGCAGAGCGTTGCGCGCCTCGCGGTACTGGGTGCTTTCGTCCGGAAATCGCCGGCTCGACCGGGCCAGCAGTTGTGCCGGTTTCAGTGCCTGTGCCAATCCATCATCGTCGGAAATCATTCACGACCTCCTGCCAGGGTTACGAGGAAATAAGGGCGCAAAGCGGCGTCGGGATGATCAAACCCGCGTTGCCGGACGACCGCCCTGTTCACACGACGAACGAGCCGCCCGAGAATCGACATTGCGAAGATCACTTGTGGTCGGTATCCAATTCGCCCCCCCTGTAATTCGACTCCGATCGCTGTCGCGAGGCGCATTCGACTTGTTAGACTAATCGACATAGGGGTAAAACATGAACCGGTATGGCGATTAATTAATCAGCTTCAGTGTTCGCCATGAGTGCCGTAGTTCAGATCAAGTGGATTGCTGGTATCAACAAGCAAAGAAAAGAGCGTATGAATTGGCTCACGCCTTTCTGACGCCTTTCGCCTGCCATCCTCTACTCCGGGGTCGAACCTTGAGCCGTAGACTGAAGCTGACACATCTCGTGTTGTTCGCGGTTGCTTTCGCATCCGCGCATGCGATCGGTCTGCAGGTGTTTCACTCGGAGGCGACGCGCGTCAGCTATCCGTTCATGCTGCTTGCCCCGTCACTTGCGTGTGGCACCTGCTGCTGGCGTGCGGCGACGGAAGACCGGGCGTCGCGTTCGGCCTGGATTCTGCTCAGCACAGGACTGTTGCTCTGGGCCTGCGGCATTTTCCTGAGTGCCTGGGAGGATCTCTTCCAGCATTTGCCGGCCGGCGTCGCGTGGTTCTCCGATCTTTCGTTTTTCCTTTACGGCGTGCCCGTTCTTCTCGCCATTTCATCTGTTTCGGCAAAACAGGGAATTCCCTTCTTCGTCTGGATGGATGCGGCGCAGGCACTCATTACCGGCTACCTGGCGTACATCAGTATATTTTCGGTGATGCCGTTTTCCGACACACCACTCGAGCCCGTCTCGGCCTCGACGCTCGTCCTCGTCTATAACGCCGAGAACGTCATTCTTGCCGTGGCCGCGAGCTTACGTCTTCTCGTTCAGCCGCGCGGAAAAGAGCGCAGGTTCTATGCGATCCTTGCCGGCTTCCTCTGGGTGTATGCGGTCGCGGCCCACGTGTACAACAACTGGGCTGCAGTGAACGACGGACATGCGTTGTATGACGTGCTAGTCGATCTGCCATTTCTCGTCCTCGCAGTCGCAGCACTCGCGCCATCGTCGCCCCGAAGCGAAGCGGATCAGCCCGAGCCCAGGCAAACGCTCGCTGTCCTCGTCGAGAATGTCAGCCCCATGTTCTATACCGTGGCGCTGCTCGCGCTCAGCATCTCACTGATGCGCCAGCATTTCTATGCTGGAACCGTGGGAATCTTTACCTCGCTGGTGGTGTATGCGACACGCTCGACCATGCTGCAAGGCAGTTACATCCGCGTACAACGCGAATTGCATGAGGCGCGCGACCGCCTCGAACAGATGGCGCTCACCGACGCTTTAACCAACACCGCGAATCGACGACGCTTCGACCAGGCACTGGTGCTGGAGTGGAATCGCGCGATCCGTCATGAGCATCCGCTTGCGTTGCTGCTGATCGATATCGACTACTTCAAACTGCTCAACGATCGCTACGGTCATCCTGCCGGGGACCGGTGCCTCGTTTCAGTTGCAGTGGCACTGCAATCCGCGTTGCCGCGTAGCGGCGATCTGCTCGCCCGCTACGGAGGCGAAGAGTTCGCGGCCATTCTGCCTTCCACGGACGAGGCAGGCGCACGCCTCGTCGCCTTGAACATGCAGGAAGCCGTTCACTCGCTCAAGATCGGGAACGAGACACCGACCGGGAGCTTCGCCACCATCAGTATCGGAATCGCTGTGTTCGAATCCGCGGAGGCCGGCGTGGCCGACATCGTCGAGGCGGCAGACCAGGCGCTCTACCGGGCGAAACAGGGGGGACGCAACCTCATCGAGTCGATTGACCAATGCGATTTTTTGCGGCAGGGGCATGGGTAGCGTGGGTCGCATGCCGGCAACTGGGCGGATGCAACCTGGATCGGCGTCCGCTATGCCCATTTGCATACGATCCCGGTCACCATCGAGCACACCGAACACCACCGCGGCGACAACACCGCCCGGCACGAACATTTGCACGTTCGACAAGGTGCGAAGTGTGGCTATGGCAGAGGCAGCCCCCGCTCCCGCCTGCCAAGTTGTATCAAAACGTATGCCGGCTAATCAAGATGCCGCGTGCGCATCCCGTTCGCGTCAAAACGCGTAACACCTGTAAGCGAGCGCGAAACCCTTTGCGACACGCCGCGCCCTACACTCCATTTGCCTCCTGGGCCGTACCAGGCGGGGAGATCGCCTGAGTTCGACGCATCTCTGCCCGGGAGGTGCTGTTTTCGTCTATCTACACGGCCACACGCAATGCGAGAAAAAACATGCGCAGACTTCTTGTCGTCCTGACATTGGCTGGTGGCCTGACAGGCTGCGTCGTCGCTCCACCGTACGGTTATGGTTATGCGCCGGCGTACGGCTATGCACCGGGCTATTACGCACCCAGCTATTACGCGGCGCCGACGATCGGCATCGGTATCGGCGGCTACTACGGGTGGCATGGTCACTAGCCGGCTGCGGCCTATCGGATCGCCGGGGGGCGACAGTCATCGTCAGACCGCTGGAGACGTCTGTCCCCCGTCGTTCGCCGTTGCGTTTCCCGCGGCATAACGGCCCTGCCGTGCTCTCCTCCTTCCAGCGTTTTTGTCACGGCTGTGCGCCGTTTCAGCCATCCCGTTGCCCCCAGCGACCATGCGAGTGCCATAATCAGGGCTGCCATCGCGGACCCTGGAGAGCACTTTGAGCCGTATCGACAATCCTTTACATGACCGGGAGGTCGGCGTTGCCGACGCTACCCAGGACACGACCCGAATCGACGACGTGCGGATCGGGGCGGTCCGCCCACTCATTTCGCCCGCCCTGTTGCAGGACGAGTTGCCCGTGCCGCCGGCCGTGCAGACGCTCGTCGAGAAGAGCCGCGCGGCCGTCGCCGATATCCTGCACGGCCGCGACGACCGGCTGGTGATCGTGGTCGGCCCGTGTTCGATCCACAACCACGACCAGGCGCTCGATTACGCCCGCCGTCTCAAGAGCGCCGCCGACGCGCTGCAGGAAGACCTGTTGATCGTCATGCGCGTGTACTTCGAGAAGCCGCGCACCACCGTGGGATGGAAAGGCTATATCAACGATCCTCAGCTCGACGGCAGCTTCCGCATCAACGAGGGCTTGCGGCGTGCCCGGCAACTGCTGCTGGACATCAGCGAGCTCGGCTTGCCCACCGCCACCGAGTTCCTCGATCTGCTGAGCCCGCAATACATCGCGGACCTGGTGGCCTGGGGCGCAATCGGCGCACGGACCACGGAAAGCCAGAGCCATCGCCAGCTTGCTTCGGGCCTGAGCTGCCCGATCGGCTTCAAGAACGGCACGGATGGCGGCGTGCAGATTGCCGCTGACGCGATTGTCGCGGCAGGTGCGAGCCACGCCTTCATGGGCATGACCAAAATGGGCATGGCGGCTATCTTCGAGACGCGCGGCAATGACGACGCTCACGTGATTCTTCGTGGCGGCAAGAAAGGCCCGAACTACGACAGTGCCGCAGTCGAAGAAAGCTGTTCCGTGCTCAGAGCCGCCGGTTTGCGCGAGCAGGTCATGATCGACTGCTCGCATGCCAACTCGGGCAAGTCGCATCTGCGTCAGATCGATGTGGCGCAGGATCTGGCCCAGCAACTTTCGCAAGGCGAGCGCCGCATCATCGGCGTCATGATCGAGAGCAATCTGGAGGAAGGCCGCCAGGATCTGAAGCCGGGTGTGCCGTTGCGCCCCGGCGTATCGATCACCGATGCGTGTCTGAGCTGGGTGCAGACCGAGCCTGTGCTGGATACGCTCGCCAGGGCCACGCGCCGGCGGCGCGCGAACTGAGCCTGTGCGGCATGAGTTTCGAGACCCACCGGACGCTGTTTAACGTGGGCGGCATCCGCGCGGTCGAACTTCAACACGCGGATGTCCCGCAACTGCAGCGTTTCTTCGAAGCGAATCCCGGTTACTTTGTTTCGGTCAGCGGCGAGCCGCCAGGCAAGGATGAAGCACAAGAGGAGTTGCTGAGTGAAATTCCCACCGATTGGCCGTTTACGAAAAAATGGGCGATCGGCTTCGTCGATGCCACCGGCTCGTTGACCGCAATGGCTACCGTCATTTCGGACATGCTGGCGCCGGGCGTCTGGAACGTTGGGTTCTTTATTCTGGAGACCAGGGAACACGGACAAGGTGTCGCTCAGGGTCTTTATGAAGGTCTACAGACGTGGACATGCGGGCTGGGCGCGCAGTGGTTGCGCCTTGGCGTCGTCGCGGGGAACGCGCGCGCTGAGCGGTTCTGGGAGCGTGTGGGCTTTATCGAGGTGCGCCGGCGTCATGACGTACCAATGAAGTCCGCGGTCGTGACCATGCGTGTGATGGTGAAGGCAGTCGGCAGTATGGGACTCGCCGAGTACCTCGCAAGGGTTGGCCGTGACCGGTCTGATGCGACTGTCGGTTGAGGCTAAAGAATACGAAGGGAGTGAATAGCGCGATTCGGCGTTTCGTTGGGTCCACGTCGAGCCACGCACTACCACTCACATCGCCACGCGCCTCGCCTGGCCCGGCCCCGTCGCCACCCCATTGCGCTCCTCAGCGGGCTTCGGCACATCGCGCACGCCTTGCACGTCGATACGCGACGCGTCGACCGAGAACGCAAAAGTATTGACGCCGTTCGCACTCTCGACCGACACCGTCCCACGATGCATCTCCGCAATCGCCTTGACGATCGCGAGCCCCAGCCCGTGATTCTCGCGGCTATTGGTACGCGAGACTTCCGCACGATAGAAGCGGTCGAACAGATGGTCGAGCGTCGACGGATCGATCGCGTCACCCGGGTTGGCGACCGCGATGCGCACGTGCTCCGCTTCACGCGAAATCGTCACCGTGACGGTATCGCCGTGCGCGCAATGCTGGATCGCGTTCATCAGCAGATTGGTACACGCGCGGCCGAACAGCGAGCGATTCACCAGCGCCGTCGCATCGCCGCGCGAAACAGCGTGCACCCGCGCCTCTTCAAACGGAATCTCGAGGAATTCCAGTGTGCGCGCCACTTCCGCTGCCAGCGATACTTCCATCAGACCCGTCGCACGTTCCCCCTGATCCGCACGCGCAAGGAACAGCATGTCGTTGATGATCGCGCGCATGCGCTCGAATTCTTCCAGATTCGATTGCAGCGTATGACGCAGATCGTCGACCGAACGGTTACGCGTCAACGCGACCTCGGTCTGCCCGATCAGTATCGTCACCGGCGTGCGCAGTTCGTGCGCCACGTCGGCGTTAAACGATTCGAGGCGGCCATATGCGCCGTCGAGCCGCTCCAGCGCGCCGTTAAAGGAATTGGCGAGATCGTTCAGCTCGAGCGGCAGCGAGGCCGTATTCAGGCGCTGCGAGCGGTTGTTCGGACTGACCTCGGAAGCATCTTTGGTGAGGCGCCTGAGCGGCGCAAGACCGATGCGCGTCACCGAGTAACTGAGCAGCAGCACGGCGAGACTGCCCAACGCCGAAAGCGCGGCGAGCGCCGCGCCGAACACCCGCATGGTGCGCACGTTAGGTTGACAGCTAGCCGCCACCTGCAATTGCACCTCCGGCCGCACACCGCTTGCGGGTATCGTCTGCGTGTTCGTCAGCATGTCCTGGCCGCCCTGCACCGGTGTCACACGCGTATAGCCGCCGGGCCAACTGTCCTTGACTCGCCCTTGCACCGGTTGGCTAACGTTGAAATTCGGATCGGCACTCGAGACCGAATAAACCGTCGTGCCATCGCGCGGCGACATATCGGTCAGCTTCTCGCGCGCCATCCGCCATTTTTCCGGCGTCACCGAGTGAGACACGATGATCTTCGCGATCTCCGCGCGGTCATCGAGCGACTCGCGCAGGTGATGTTCCAGTTGCGTGCGCAACACGAGAAACAGCCCCGTGCCGACCAGCGTAAACACCGACAACGCGACGAGTGCAAACATCATCGCAAGGCGGCGGGCAATCGAGCGGTTCATGACAATTCCGCCTCCTCCCGTACTTCGAGCACATAGCCCATGCCGCGGACCGTATGCAGCAGCTTGGTGCGGAATGGGCCGTCCAGTTTGGCGCGCAACCGCTTGATGGCGGTTTCGACCACGTTCGTGTGACTGTCGAAATTCACGTCCCAGACC
Organism: Paraburkholderia sp.; assembly: GCA_035948995.1. Lineage (GTDB taxonomy): Bacteria > Pseudomonadota > Gammaproteobacteria > Burkholderiales > Burkholderiaceae > Paraburkholderia. Next base: position 20,502 of record DASZIR010000173.1, read on the forward strand.
AGCTCGGTAATCGCCGTCTTCGACAGAATGTCGCCCTGGCGGCGCGCCAGCACGCTTAGCAGCTGGAATTCCTTGGCGGTCAGATCGAGGCGCACGCCGTCGCGCGTGGCGCGGCGGCCAATCAGATCCACAAACAGATCGCCGACCGAGATCAGCGTCGATTCCTGCAAACGGGTGCGGCGCGCCAGTGCGTGCAGCCGCTCCACCAGTTCGAGGAACGAGAATGGCTTGGTCAGATAGTCGTCCGCGCCTTCGCGCAGGCCGCGCACGCGGTCGTTGATGTGATCACGCGCGGTCAGCATGATCACCGGCGTCGACTTGCGCATCCGCAGGGCCTTGAGCACGCTAAAGCCGTCACGTTTGGGCAGCATGACATCGAGGACGATCACGTCGTAGTCGAATTCAGTGGCCAGATGCATGCCCTCCTCGCCGTCGAGCGCAATATCGACTACCCAGCCCTGCTCCGTCAGCCCCGAGCGCAGATAGTCCACCACCTTGTGTTCATCTTCGACGATGAGCAGTTTCATTTGCCCCCCAATTCCTTAGATTATACGAAACGCCTTGTTTTCCCGTCCGCTACGGCGGCACGTCCCCCGTTGCACATCCTCTCCTCAAGGCGAAATCAGTTCGGATGGTTCATGGCCTGCTGCCCGTCCGCATCCACAGCGGGCGCGCTGACATCCCAGCCGCCACCCAGCGCCTTGACCAGCGACACGGACAAGGTCATCTGCTGGCCGTGAATCTGCACGTCCTGCCGCTCGCTCGTCAGGAGCGACTGCTGTGCGGTGATCACGTCGAGGTAGGCGACGAGCCCGCCGGAATAGCGATCGTTGGCGAGCGACAGCAGACGCTGCGCGTCGGCCACGGCCTCATGCGACTGCTTCGACGCGCCGTCCAGCACCGACAATCCCGTCACCCCGTCCTGGACCTGCTGGAAGGCGTTGAGCACGGTCTGGCGGTAAATCGCCTCTGCCGCCTGGTAGCCTTCGCTTGCAAACTTGACGTTCGCTGCCCGCCGTCCGCCATCGAACACCACCTGCCCCACCGTCGCACCGAGCGTCCACATCAGGCTGGGCGCGCTCAGCAGGTCAGCGAAACTGGTGCTCTGCCAGCCGATGCTCGGTGTGAGCGTCAGGCTTGGGAAAAACGCCGCCTTCGCCACGCCGATCTGCGCATTCGCAGCGGCCATGGCGCGCTCCGCCGACGCCACGTCCGGACGCCGTTGCAGCACATCGCTCGGCACACCGAGCGGAATAGCCGGCACCTGCATCGCAATCACCGTCGGCTCGATCGAGAATTGCGGCGCCGGCACGCCGATTAACGCCGCAATTGCATGCTCGAATTGCGCGCGTTGCACGAGCAGCAGTTGCGCCTGCACCCTGGTCGCATCGAGTTCCGATTTCTGCTGCAACACCTCGAGGCCGGACACCGAGCCCAACTCGTGTTCCGAGCTCACGTAGTCGAGCGCTTTCTGTTGCAGGATGACCGACTGGTTCAGCACGTCGATTTCGGCATCGAGTTCGCGCATCGAGAAATAGGCGGTCGCCAGATCGGTCGTCAGCACCAGCCGCGCGTTGGCCAGATCGTCGCGCGACTGCTCGGTCGAGGCCTTCGCCCCTTCCACCTCGCGACGAATCCGGCCAAACAGATCGGTGTCGTAGTTAATCGCCGGGCCGATCGCGAGGCCGTTCTGCACGGTCGACTGGTTCGGCGTCGCGTAGTTGGTGAGCGGCCGGTTCTTCGATACCTTCAGACGCTCCGCCGTGCCGAAAAGGTCGACCTCCGGTATCTGCTGCGCCGAGGTATTCGCCAGCGTCGCCTTGGCCTGCTCGTAATGCGCAACCGCGGCGGCGAGTGTCTGGTTCTGATCGAGCGCCTGCGTCTCTAGCGTATTGAGCGTCGTATCGCCGAAGCTCATCCACCAGTCAGGCGCAAGCGGCGCATGCGACGGCTCGGCCACGCGCCAGTAAGAATCGGTATGCCACGCGGGCGGCGCATCGGCATGAGGCTGCTGGTAATCGGGGCCCACCGTGCAGGCTGTCAGCAGCGCTGCACCGATGGCCGCCGCCATGCAGCCCGGCGCCATGGCGATCGGGCGCAGCCGCTTCACGACGCCCCCTTGGTGGTGCCCGCCGGTTGCGCGATCTGCACGTGATCGCCATCCGCGATGGAATCGCTCGGGTTGATGATGACCTTGTCGGTCGGCTCGATGCCGCTTTCGATTTCAAGCGACTGCCCAAGATCCTGCGCGATCACGATCTTGCGCAGATGCACGGTGCCGTTACCGTCGACCACAGCCATCCGCGGGCCCTCTGCACGGAACAGCAGCGCGTTGCCCGGCACCATGATGTCGGCATGCGCGGTTGCAGGCACGGCCACCTGAACGTACGCGCCCGGCCGCAACACGCCATCCGGATTGGGCAACCTCACTTCGATCTGCAGCGAACGGGTCGGCACATCGATGGCGCCGGAAACATGCGCGATCGTGCCGTGGAACTGCTGCCCCGGCAATTCCGCCTGGGTCACCACCACCTGCTGCCCGACCGACACATTCTGCGCATACGCCTGCGGCAGTTGCACGTAGACGCGCAGCGGATCAGACTGCGCCAGCGCGAACAGCGCACGGCTCGTTCCGCTGCCCGCGTCGATCAGATCGCCCACATCGACATTGCGCTGCGTGACCACGCCGGCAAACGGCGCGACGATACGCTTGAACGATTCGAGTTGCCGCAGGCGCTGCACATTGGCATCGGCCGCGGCGAGATTCGCGACATCCTGCGTGTAGGTGCTCTGCCGCTCATCCAGCTCCTGTTGCGAGACCGCGTCGCGCTGGCGCAGTTGCTGCCAGCGCTCGTACGAACTCTTCGCCAGGCCGAGGCTCGAGTTGATCTGGTCGCGCTGCGCAACCGCCTGCGCGAGCTCCTGGTCGATTTCCGGCGTGTCGAGATCGGCCAGCAACTGGCCTTGCTTGACACGCGCGCCGATATCGACATACCAGTGCAGCAGATATCCCGTGGCCCGCGCATAGATCGGCGATTCGACATACCCGCGCAGCGTGCCGGGCAGCAGCGTGTTGCCGCTGCCGTCGGCCTGGGTGGGCGTCACCACGTTCACGTACTGCACGGCGTTCTGCCGGGTCGTTTCCGCGACCGAGCGATTTTGCATAATGTCCGCCACCACGGTGCGTAACGCGCCCAGCGCGAGCAGCGCCAGCACAATCCATACGGCGATCCTGGCGCGTTTCCACTCGCGATTGCGGGGCGGCAGCGCGTGCCCATCCTCGGTTTCCCGTGCGGGAATCGCTAGCGAAGCATGAGTTTTTTCGGTCATCTCAGTCAGCCATCATTTAACTTTACGCGTGCTTGCCAGCGCCGGCGCTGCCGCCGTCGTCAGGACCCTGTCCATCATGCGTGCCATGCGCGCCGCCGTTACGGCGGGCAAGACGCGTATGGATTGCCGCAAATACCAGCGGCACAAAAAAGAGCGTTGAAATCGTTGCAAACAGCAGGCCACCGATCACCGCGCGGCCAAGCGGCGCGTTCTGCTCGGCACCTTCGCCAAGACCCAGTGCCATCGGGATCATGCCGATGATCATGGCGAACGCCGTCATCAGCACCGGCCGGATCCGGCTCGCACCCGCTTCGAGCGCCGCGGTGAGCGGCGGCGCGCCGCTTGCAAGGCGCTGACGCGCGAACGACACCATCAGAATACTGTTCGCCGTGGCCACGCCCATGGTCATGATGGCGCCGGTCAGCGCCGGCACGCTCAGGTGCGTGCCGGTCAGGAACAGCATCCACGTGATCCCCGCCAGGGCCGCCGGCAACGCGCTGACGATGATGAGCGGATCGACCCACGACTGGAAGTTCACGACGATCAGCAGATACACCAGCACGATCGCCATCGCGACGCCCACGCCGAGGCCGAAGTACGACGTGCGCATGGTCTGCACCTGGCCGCGCACCACGATCTGGCTGCCGCGCGGCAACGACGCGCGGGCCTCATCCACCAGCTTGTTCACCTGGGTCGCTACGCTGCCGAGGTCGCGCCCTTCCACGCTCACGTACAGGTCGATCACGGGCCGGATGTTGTAGTGCGAGACCACGGCGAACTGGCTCTGCGGCGAAACCTGCACCAGGTTGCCAAGCAACTGCGTCGGTCCGTTGGGGCTGGCCGAAACCGGTGTGCGCAACAACTGGTCGATTGACGACACGTCATACTGCGGCGTCTGCACCGCAACGTTGTATTCGACACCGTTCTTGCTGTTGAACCAGAAGCCCGGTGAGGTCTGCGAGCTGCCGGACAGCGAAATGAGCACGTTCTGCGCCACGTTGCTCGCAGTCAGATTCAGTTGCTGCAAACGGGTGCGATCCATCTGAAGATTGATCACCGGCTCGTCGAGCTTCTGCTGGATATGCGTATCCACCGTGCCGGGAATCATCCGCACCTGCTTGTACAGCTTGCGCGCCACCTCGAAGTTGCCTTGCTGGTCGGCGCCGACGATCTGCACGTCGATAGCCGCGGGCAACCCGAAGTTCAGAATCTGCGTCACGATGTCGGCGGGCTGGAAGAAAAACTCCACGCCCGGAAAGCGCTGGGGCAAGATCGCACGCAGCTTGTCGATGTAGCGCTGGGTGGGCTTGTGATCCTCGTTAAGCGCAACCTGAATTTCGCCATCCAGCGTGCCGATCGTGCCTGCGTTGCTATAGGATAGGTTGATCCCGCTATACGGCAATCCAAGGTTGTCGAGAATCGTACCGAGCTCCTTTGCCGGCACCACCTGGCGCACGACCTTTTCGACCTCGTCGGCAAGGCGCGCGGTTTCCTCGATGCGCGTGCCGGTCGGCGCGCGCATGTGCATGCGGATATCGCCGGCGTCGACCGTCGGAAAGAAGTCTTCGCCGAGCGCGAACACGAGGCCCATCGACACCACGCAAAAGCCGAGGAACAGGCTGCCGAACATCCCCCGGCGCACCAGCACGCTGCTCAGGATCACAATGTAAGCCGCCCGCATCCGCTCGAAGCCCTGATCGAAGCGGTGATAGATCCGCATGAACGGATTCGGCTTGCCGCCTGCCTTCGGCTTGTGCGCGTGGCCCATCAACAGCATCGCCAGGGTCGGCACCAGCGTGCGCGAGAGCACGTACGACGCCAGCATGGCGAACACCACCGCTTCGGCAAGCGGCACGAACAGGTAGCGCGCCACGCCGGTCAGGAAGAACATCGGCACGAACACGATACAGATACACAGCGTCGAGACGAGCGCAGGCACCGCGATCTCGCCGGCGCCTTCGAGAATCGCCTCGTGCAGATCGGTGCCCATATGCAAGTGCCGCTCGATGTTTTCGATCGTCACCGTCGCATCGTCCACCAGAATCCCCACCGCCAGCGCGAGCCCGCCCAGCGTCATGATGTTGATGGTCTGGCCGAGCCCATGCAGCGCAATCAGCGAAGTGAGAATGGAGAGCGGAATCGACACCGCGATGATGCAGGTGCTGCGCCAGTTGCCCAGAAACAGCAGGATCATCGCCGCGGTCAGCGCGGCAGCGATCAACGCTTCGCGCACCACGCCCTGCACCGCCGCCTTCACGAACACCGACTGATCGAAGAGCGCGGTAATGGTCAGGTCCGGCGGCAAAGCCGCGCGTGCATCCGGCAGCAGGTCATGCAATGCGTTGACGATTGCCAGCGTCGACGAACTGCCCGTCTTGAGAATCGAGATCAGCACACCGCGGTGACCGTTCTGACGCACCACATTGGTCTGGGGAGAGAAGCCGTCACGCACGTGCGCGACCTCTCGCAGATAAGTGGTAGCCCCGTTGACCGTGCGCACGGGGATGTCGTTCAGGCCCGCCACCGTCGCGGGCGAGCCGTTCATGTTGACGGTGTATTCCTTCGCGCCGATCTTGGCGGTACCGGTCGGCAGAATCAGGTTCTGTGCATTGAAGGCACTGACCACATCGGCCGGCGTCAGCCCCTTGGCGAGCAAGGCGCGCGTGTCGAGGTCGACCGAGATCAGGCGTGATTTGCCGCCATACGGGTACGGCACCTGCGCGCCCGGAATCGTCACCAGTTGCGGGCGCAGGAAGTTGAGCGCGGTGTCGTTGAGCGCCTGCTCCGACATTTTCGGACTGGACAGCCCCAGCTGGATCACCGGGATACTGGAGGCCGAATAGCTGATCACGAGAGGCGGTGTCGCGCCGGGCGGCATCTGCTTTAACTGCGCCTGTTCGACCGCAACCGTCTGCGCGATCGCGGTCTGAATGTTTGCAGTCGGCTGCAGGAACAGCTTGATGATCGTAATGCCGGCGAGCGACTGCGATTCGATGTGCTCGATGTCGTTGACCGTCGTGGTCAGACTGCGCTCATTGACCGACGTAATACGGTTGGCCATGTCCTCGGCGGACAGACCCGTGTAGTTCCAGATGATGCTGACCACCGGAATGTTGATTTCAGGCAGCACGTCGACCGGCGTGGTCAGCAAGACAAACGGCGTCGCCAGCAGGATCAGAATGGCCATCACGATGAACGTGTATGGCCGCTTTAGCGCAACGTTGACAATCCACATTGAAACGCGCCCGAAAAAATGCAGGAAAGGATGAGAAGTCGCGGTGGGCGAACGTACGCGCTACGTTCACGCCAGATCAACGTCGACGCACGCGCGTGACAACCGCCGGACAAACCACCAGACGGATGAACAGCATGTTGGGCAACGCTAGCGGACGCAAAGCCCAAACCGGCAACCGTGAAGACGTGTTGCATGGCGAGGGCTGGGCACGTGCCACGGTAAATCTGCCACTATGCTAGAGCTTGACCACCAACGGCTGCATGACGCCAAAATGGCGGCGCCGTCAGGAAGGTAATTGTAAGAATTGACGGCCTCATGGGCGCTGCTGGCGGTACTTCTGGCGGTGCAATGCGGCAGGGAAATCCCCCCGTTGAGCATAGCCGGTTTGCCCGGCGGCGCGCATCGGGTTTCATCCCACTGCCATCCCACTACCCGGGTCCAAAACGTCGCGCCTGGGTCGCCTGAAAACTTGCCATTTATTACTGACCGCTCAGTCATACTGTACACGCCCTGACCGACAAGCCCTCCTCCCCACCGCCCGACGACGCCACCGGCCTGCGCAAGGGCTTGACCCATTAGGGCGACAGCGGTTTCTCGCTGTTCCTGCGCAAGGCCTTCATCAAAGGCGCGGGCTACACGGATGCGGCACTGGATCGTCCAGTGATCGGCATCGTCAACACCGGTAGCGCCTACAACCCGTGCCACGGCAAGGCGCCGCAACTGATCGAGGCGGTCAGGCGCAATCATCAAGCAATCCGCGGCTGACGCCACGCTGATGGAACACACCGGCCGCGCGGTGGTGTTCGAGAACGCCGAGGATCTGGCGCACCGCATCGACGCAGACGATCTGGACGTCAGCGCCGACGACATTCCCGTGCTGAAGGACATCGGACCCAAAGGGGCGCCGGGGATGCCGGAGGCGGGCTACATCGCCCAGGAAAGCAACCGCAGAATGCCGGCTGACCGTCGGGCCGCGCTATTCATCCCTGCCGTGAACTGCCGGGCTTTTCGCGCTTAAGCCTGATAACGGGCTTTCGTCCCGTGCAAGACGCTCCGGGAAAGCGTGCCCGTCAATGCCGCGCGGCATCGGCAAGCAGGGCATCCAGCAACTCGATGCTCACCGGTTTGACCAGGTGAGCATCGAAGCCGGCCGCTGACGATCGTTCCTTGTCGCTCTGTTGTCCAAAGCCGGTCATCGCCGCCACGAGCGCAGTGCTGGAGCGCCACTGCGAGCGCAGCGTGCGTAACACCGCAAACCCGTCGATGTCCGGCAGCGCGAGGTCCAGCAGGACCAGGTGCGGCCGGAACAGTCGTACCGTGTCGATGCCTTCCTTGCCATGGTAGGCCACCCGGACTTCGTGTCCCTTCAGTTCGAGCAGCATCGCAAGGCTATCGGCGGAGTCGCGGTTGTCGTCGATGACGACGATGCGCAGACCACCATCCGGCGTCCCCGCTTCAGTCAGCTTGTCCGTTTGCGCCTCGGCGGCACCGTCGTCCGCAGGGTTATACGGAAGACGCACGGTAAACTTGCTGCCCCGCCCCGAACCCTCGCTTGCCGCCGCAATCGTGCCGCCGTGCATTTCGACGATCGACCGGCACAGCGTGAGTCCGATCCCCAGACCAGCATCGGAGGGATTCAGATGATGATCTTCCTGCACGAACAGGTCGAAGATGGATGTCAGTCCTCCCTGCGAAATGCCCCGTCCCTGGTCGGTCACCTCGAGCAACAAGGCATTCGTCTCCAGCCTCACCTCGATCGTGATGCGGCTTGCCCGCGGCGAAAATTTCGACGCGTTGTTCAGCAGGTTCTGAAACACCTGGACGAGCCGCGTGACGTCGCCTTTCACTGTCAGCGGCGAAGCCGCCATCAGAATCTCGACCGACTGCGCACGCGCATCGACCGACGGACGCACCAGTTCCACGCTGCGGGCAAGAATTTCGCCGACATCGGCACGCGTCATTCTAAGTTCGATTTTCCCGGTCGTAATACGGCCCATGTCGAGCAGGTCATCGACGAGGCGCCCCAGATGCGCCGTCTGCCGGTCGATCATGTCGCGGCAGCTTTGGGCCCGCGGGCTCAGCCCCTGCTCAAGTTGCATGACGCCGATCGCGTTGCGCACCGGCGCGAGCGGATTGCGTAGTTCATGAGCCAACGTCGCGAGAAACTCGCTGATGCGCCTGCTCGATTCCTCCAGTTGTTCCAGCCGCTTGCGCTCGCTCATATCGCGGGTGACTTTGGCGAAACCGTGCAACTCGCGCTGCGCATCGTAGACCGCGGTGATCACCGCGTTGGCCCAGAACACGGAACCATCCTTGCGCACCCGCCAGCCTTCATTTTCGACCCTGCCCGCACGGATCGCCATCTCCAGTTCGAGGGCCGGGAGACCGGCGGCCACGTCCTCTGGCTGGTAAAAGACCGAAAAGTGCTTACCCAGGATCTCGTGGGGACGGTATCCCTTGATCAGCACCGCGCCGCTGTTCCAGCTGATGACGCGCCCGGACGTGTCCAGCATGAAGATGGCGTAGTCCCGGACGTTTTCCACCAGCAAACGGAAACGCTCTTCGCTCTGCCGCAGCTTCTCCTCTTCGGCGCGCCGCGCGGTCAGATCGCGGGTGCACTTGGCATAACCGACGACGGTGCCGGCCTTATCGTAGACAGCGGTAATTACCACGTTGGCCCAGAACGTGGTCCCATCCTTGCGCACGCGCCAACCCTCGTCCTCGAAGCGCCCGATCGCGCGGGTTTGCTGCAGTTCGTAGTCGGGCCAGCGCCGTTCGACGGCATCGGGTGTATAGAATCGGGAGAAATGTTGACCGAGGATCTCCTCCGCGGCATAGCCCTTCAGTTTGCGAGCACCTGTATTCCAGCTCGCCACGCAGCCGTTGATGTCGAGCAGGAAGATCGCGCAGTCTTCGATCGCATCGACGAGCGCGTGATACTGCGCGTCGTTCGCCACACCGAGTTTCATGGGAGCGTTGCGGCTGGAACCGCCGAGGGCCGATTCGTTTGCAGTGTCCATAGAGTCGCAGCGGCCGTGAGGGGGTAGGAGTAATGACAGGTCGTACAGCCTTATCGCAAAGAAGCACAAAACATTCCCAGAACCCGGGCCACCAGCCGGCCACTCGGGCCGCAGGCGCCCGAGCACGCGACAGCACGCATCGGCGCGGCGCGGCGGGCAGCCGGACCCTTCAGCGCGGCCATCGCCGCGGATGGCTGCGAGTCAATCCGCGCCCAGCGGACATGGCAAATTGTGCTGCTTTACCCGGTATCAACTGTATCTTTGAGAACGCCTCCCGGTCCGGCAGAATGAACGCCTGTCCGTCGGTCACGCGGCGAGCCAGGCCACGACGACGCCCCCACCTGCCTCCGGAACCCATCGCCCCATGACAGCCAGCACCTTCCTGTCGGCCAACGTCCTGCTCGCCTACACCGCCTATTTCGTGGGCACGGCAAGCCCCGGCCCAAGCAATCTCGCCATCATGTCCCTCGCGATGGGTTCGGGTAGAAAGCCCGCCGTCGCCTTCGCACTCGGTGTCATGTCAGGTTCGTTTTCGTGGGCACTGCTCGCGACGCTCGGCCTGTCCGCGATACTCGCCACGTATTCGCAACTGCTCGTGGCGGTCAGGATCGCGGGCGGCCTTTACCTGCTCTGGCTGGCGTGGAAATCCGCCCGCTCCGCGCTGACGCCTCACAAGCCGATGACCGGCGTCATGCGCGCGCCGGAGCCGTCCCGGAAGCTTTACGTACGCGGGCTGCTGCTGCACCTCACCAACCCCAAGGCGATTCTGGTGTGGCTGTCGATTGTCTCGCTAGCGGTTCCTGCCACCGGCGGGGCCTCGCACGCGGCCCCGGTCGTGCTCGGTTGCATGGTCATTGGCGTCTGCGTGTTCAGCAGTTACGCGGTGCTGTTTTCGACAGCGACGGCACGCCGCGTGTATGGCTCCATCCGGCGCTGGCTGGACGGGTCGCTCGCCATCGTGTTCAGCGTCGCCGGCGTCAAGCTGCTGACCTCGCGCACCTAGCCGCCCACCCGTCGCGCCCCTGCCCAGAGGGTCAGGATGCGTCGTGATTTCGGTCACTCCATATGGGTAGCCGCTCCGGGCGATAGCGACGGGACAGCCGTTGATTTCTGGTTTTCTGGCGACTAGTCCCGGCTTCTATCGACCGTGATCGATGGTCCTCGTTGCGCGACCTCAACGTGCTTCCCCGAGCGACGTGACTTCCCCAGATCGCGCAACGTGATTGCGCCCGCCAGGTGCGGGCGTTTTTTTAACGGACCTGTTCGGGCAGCAGTTCGCGGCGGCACCACCCGCCTGCATCCCATGCTCCGGTGCCGTGGCTACACCACCCCTTGCACGTTCACATCCCCCGCCACCCCCACCGCGGCCAGCGCTTCATGCATGGTGCTGAAGATGCGTGAAGCCTTGACCGTCGGCGTAATCCCATGCCGGTCCATATCGGAGCGCAGATAGCGGTTCACCCGCGCGAACACCACCGCGACATTGCGCTCCTTCAACCTCTCGAACAGGTCGTCCAGCGAACGCGCGGCCGAATAATCCAGATCCGTGATCGCGCCGGCATCCACGACAAGCCAGCGCACCGGGCTCGGCGCACGGTCGACCAACAGGCACACTTCTTCGACGAAGAAATGATCGTTGGCATAGAACAGGTCCGCACCGAACCGGTAGACGATCAGGCCCGGCGCGGTCTGCGTGCCTGCCAGCGCGGGCACCGGCAGCCAGCGGCCATCGGGTCCGGGCGCCAGCATCATCGTATGCGGCCGGTAGCTGTGGCGCACGTGACGCAGCAGCGACAGCGCAACGGCAATCAGAATGCCGTGCTCGACGCCGAGCACCACCACTGCAATCGCCGTGAAGACCGCCAGCGTGAATTCACCTGGACTCTCGCGTCGAATGGCCCACAGGCTTTGCACATTGATGAGGCCGATCGCAATCGTAAACACGATGCCAGCCAGCACGCAGTGCGGCAGGTACTGTAGAAATCTGCTGAAGAACAGCAGCACCACGACCACCACACCCGCAAACACCAGTTGTGCGAACTGACTGCGCGTGCCGGCGCGATCGGCCATGGCGGTCTGCGTCGGACTGCCGTTGACGACGAACGCGCCCGAGAGGGCGGCCGCCGTGTTCGCCGCGGCAAGCCCAAGAATATCGGCGTTCAGATCGACGGTCTCGTGATACCGCTGCGCAAAAACGCGCCCTGCGGCCGCGCTCTGCGCGACGATCATCACGAAGCACGATGCAGCCACCGGTAGCAGTTCCAGCATCTGCCGCCAACTGACAGCGGGCACGCGAAAAGGCGGCAGCCCACCTGCGACGGGTCCGAGAATGGCGATGCCGTGCCCGGCGAAATGATAGAAGTCGCTCGCGGCGATTCCGCCCACCACGGCCAGCAACGGCACCGGCAGACGCGGCAGAAAGCGCTTGGCCGCCAGAATCGCAGCTACCACGGCGAATGAAATGGCAAACGTCGGCAGGTTGACCTGCCCGAGACGCATCGCGATCTGCATGAGCTGATCGGTGCTGTGAGACGACGATACCGTAATGCCCAGCATGTCGCCCAGCATCGCGATCCCAACCTGGACGCCCACGCCTGCGAGAAAGCCGACCAGCACGGTGCGCGACAGGAAGTCGGCGAGGAACCCGAGCTTGAAAATACGCGCGACCAGCAATAGCACCGCGGTCAGCAGCGCGACCATGCCGGCGAGCGCAACGTACTGCGCGCTCGCAATCGGCGCCATGGTGGACAGCTTGCTCGCGAAAATGGTGGCGGTCGCGGAGTCGGCCGCGACGACCAGATGGCGGGACGCACCGAAGAATGCAAACGCAACCAGTGGCAGGAACACCGTGTAGAGGCCGGTCACCGCCGGCATGCCGGCAATGCGCGCGTAACCGAGCACTTGCGGTATGTCCATCGACGCCAGCGTGACGCCGGCGAGAGCGTCGCGTAGCGCGGCAGCGCGATTCAGAGGGAGAACACCTTTCAACAAACTAAAACGAGTGACTGATTTTTCTAGAATTTCTCGCATGCGCGGATGCCGTAGCAATCAAGTGATGGGTATGCCGCATCCTGCCGCGAGTGGGCACTGCAATGCAAGACTCAATTGCTGACTTGCCGGAACGGCTGGGAAAACTGAGCAGGCCTTGAAGGGCTTTTTAAGGCAGGAAAGCTGGGACGGACCCAGGGATGGACGCTGGGACATACGGCAAAACGCCGGGAGCGCCCGGAACGGCCGGTTTGCCGGAGAAAGCTCAATTTCCAGCCATCAGCCCGTGATCTGCGGGTCGACACGCCGGCGGCGTGCGAGCGGACTGTGGCGTTCGTGACCTGTCGCGCCGGGCCGCTGACCCGCGAGGCTTAACGCTTGAGCTGCCCGGTGCGCGGGTCGACGAACCGCGCAAAGCCGAACAGTGCCGCGATTCCAAGCGGACACGTGATCAGGAAAGTGACCAACATCGTTCACCCCGTAACAAAATGTTTCAGGGAGTGTAAAGGATCGACCGTGCTTTTAAATCAGGTAAACCCCGCAAGATATTATTGCGGACGTTAACCATCCGGAGCGCTGCCCCCATGTACTCGTCCACCTTCATCTTCGCCAGCAAGCAGTTCGACGCCGAATTCCACCGCCTCGATCAGGCGATTGCCGAGGCCGCCAAGGTTATTCCCGGCTACCTTGGCGAGGAAAGCTGGGAAAACGCCAGCACCGGCCTGACGTCGAACGTCTACTACTGGGCATCGCTCGAGGCTCTGCAGATGCTGATCCAGCACCCGATCCATCAGCGGGCGAAGGCCGCCCAGTCCAACTGGCTCAACGGGTATCAGGTCATTATTTGCGAAGTGCTGCGCACCTATGGCGATGCCTTGCTCGATCATCCCGCCGCGTCGCATATGGCGAGCCACGCCGCGGCACGCTCCACCTGAACTCCGCGCGAATTCCGCCCGAATTCCGCCCGAATTCTGCCCGAATTCTGCCGATCGTCCCGCGCACCTTATAATCCGGCATGACTCTATTTCCGCTCCCGGCCGCCGTTTCGCGGCCCGCCACGCTCACGCGCCCCGCCTTTCCGCGCCCCACCCTGCTTCGGCCCCGCTGCACGCAGCAGGCGGTGGCCGCATGAAAACACCCAAACGCCTGATCCCCCTCCTCGAAGAGGGCCTGATCGACGAAGTCATCAGCCAGTTGATGAGCGGCAAGGAAGCCACCGTCTACGTCGTGCGCAGCGGCGACTCGACGCGTTGCGCGAAGGTCTACAAGGACGCGAAGCAGCGCAGCTTCCGGCAGGCCGCTTCGTATCGCGAAGGCCGCAAGGTCAAGAACAGCCGTGAGGCGCGCGCAATCGAAAAAGGCAGCCGTTATGGCCGCGAGGTCCAGGAACAGTTGTGGCAGAACGCCGAAGTCGACGCGCTGTTTCGCCTCGCGAACGCCGGCGTGCGCGTGCCGCAGCCGTATATCTGCACCGACGGCGTGTTGCTGATGGAACTGGTGACCGACGAGCACGGCAACGTCGCGCCGCGCCTGAACGATGTCGAGATGAGCGAAGCGCGCGCCGTCGAACTGCATGCGCTGCTGCTCAATCAGGTGGTGCGCATGCTGTGCGCGGGGGTGATTCACGGCGATTTGTCCGAGTACAACATCCTGCTGGCCGCCGACGGCCCGGTCATCATCGATCTGCCGCAGGCTGTCGATGCCGCCGGCAATCTCGAGGCGCCGGCCATGCTCGAGCGCGATGTGGACAATCTCGCGTCGTACTTCGGCCGCTTCGCGCCGGATCTGCTGGACGCGAGTTACGGCAAGGAGATCTGGGCCCTATTCGAAGGCGGCAGTCTGCATGTGGATGTGAAACTGACCGGGCGTGTCGAACTGGACACCACCCCGGTCGATCTCGATGCGGTGCTGCAGGAGCTCGAAGACACGCGGCTCGACGAAGAAGCGCGCGTGCGGCACGAACAGAGCCTGCGCAGCAACGCGTGAGTGCACCCGGCTGCGCCTAACCGCGGCTACCCGCGCCTACCCGCGCTTTGCCACGCCGCGCCGCGCTCTGGTTGAAGCCGACCGTGGCGGCGGCGTACCCATCGAGGCGCGCATCGTCACCGTCACGGGGAACTCGCGGAAGATCTCCCACGCAGTTCCATAGCATTGGTTCACCAGCCAGCGCACGGCGTTTTGCGTCAGATCCGCCGTCGGGATGTGGACCGAGCTCAGCGCAGGCGCCGCATACGCCGCTGAATAATCGTCGTCATAGCCGATCACCGAGACGTCGCCCGGCACCGAGATGCCGGCTTGCTGAAGGCGCGCCAGGGCGCTCACCGCCATGGTGTCGTTAGCACAGAAAAGACCGGTAAAAGGCTGCTTCGTTTCGAGCAAGGTCTGCGCCGCCGCGTAGCCGCCCTCCGGCGAGAAGTCGGATTCGATCAGCGTCACGTCCGCGCGTTCGATGCCGTTGCGCGCCAGCTCCGCAAAGAACCCGTCAAGCCGCGCCAGATTGTCCGACGCCGTCGAAGGCCCGGCAATCACCGCAATCTCGCGATGTCCATACTCGAGCAACGTGCGCGCCGCCAGTTCGCCGCCACCGAAATGGTCCGCGCAGAACGACGCCTCCGGCAATTGCTCGAACGCGCGATTGAGGAACACCATTCTCGGATGCATGCGATGCAGCATGATCAGGTCCTCGTCGTGCAGGTCGTGGCTGATCACCACCACGCCGTCGCAATCGCGGGCAATCAGAAAGCGCACGGCTTCCAGCGCCTGCTCGCGCGGCGACGATTCCCCACAACCGGTGGCGACCACGACGTGACGATGGACGGCACGCAGTTCCGTATCGGTCTGCTTGAGGATCGTGCCGTAATAGGAGCCGAAAAAGGTCGGCACGAACAGGCCGATCATGCCGAGCGACTGCGTCGCCATGGCGCGTCCAATCGAAGAGGGCCGGAAGTTCAGCGCCTCGATGGCGGCCTGCACGCGGCGTGCGGCGTCGGCCGATACCGGCCCTTTGCCGGAAATCGCCCGCGATGCGGTCGACATGCCCACACCGGCCAGTTCCGCCACGTCTTTCAGGGTTGCCACACACGCTCCATCAATCCATGCCGTTCAAAGACGGGCGCCACTGGCCTCGTCGAATAGCGAAATATGGGCGCTGTCGAGCGAAAAAGCACACGTCTCGCCCACCGCAATGGGCGCCTTGTCCTGATCGATCGACGCGATCTGGGCGCCATGATAATCGAGCCAAATAACCCGGTGGTTGCCCATCGGCTCGACCAGCGACACGTTACCGCACTGGGCAAGACCGGCTCCCACCTGCACGTCCTCGGGCCGCACACCCAGCACACACGGCAAGGTTGTATCCGGGAGGGTCCTGAACGGATAGCGCGACACGTCGAGATCGAGATGCGGCGTGAGAAAGCGCATGCCTTCCTCGCGCCGTTCCAGCCGCCCTTGCAGCATGTTCATCGCCGGCGAGCCGAGAAAGGTCGCGACGAACAGGTTGTCCGGGCGCGCATAGACCTCGGCGGGCGTGCCGATCTGCTGGATCACACCGCCTCGCATCACGGCCATGCGAGTGGCGAGTGTCATCGCCTCCACCTGGTCGTGCGTCACGTAGATCATCGTTGCGCCGAGCCGTTGATGCAGTTGCTTCAGTTCGCGGCGCAATTCGGTGCGCAGCTTGGCGTCGAGATTCGAAAGCGGTTCGTCGAACAGAAAGACGTCAGCCTCGCGCACAATCGCGCGGCCGATCGCCACGCGCTGGCGCTGACCGCCGGAAAGTTGCGCCGGCCTGCGCTTGAGCAGCGGCCCGAGCTGCAGCATCTCGGAGGCGCGCGTCACCCTGCGGTCAATCTCAGCCTTGGGTGTGCCGTTGATCCGCAACGCAAACGACAGATTGCGTTCGACGCTCATGGTCGGATACAGCGCATACGACTGGAACACCAGCGCGATACGGCGGTCTTTCGGATCGGCCCAGGTCATATCCTGGCCGCCGATTTCGATGCTGCCGTCGGCGACGTCGATCAGCCCTGCGATGCTATGCAGCAAGGTGGATTTGCCGCAGCCCGACGGTCCGAGCAGCACGACGAACTCGCCCGCGTTCACATCGAGATCGAGCGCCTCGATGATCGTATTCGCGCCCAGCTCGATGCGCAGATTGCGGATCGACACGTTCGATACGTTGGCCATGCACTATCCCTTGACTGCACCGGAAGCAATGCCGCGGACAAACCAGCGGCCCGAGATGAAGTAGATCGCAAGCGGCACCATCGAAGTCAGGATGGTCGCCGCCATGTTCACGTTGTAGAGACGCTCGCCGGTGGTGGTGTTGATGATGTTGTTCAACTGCACCGTCATCGGCAGGTTTTTGGTGCCCGCAAAGACCAGACCCAGAATGAAGTCGTTCCAGATGCCCGTGACCTGCATGATCACGGCGACGACGATGATCGGCGTGGACATCGGCAGCATCAGTTGCAAAAAGATGCGCCAGAAACCGCCACCGTCGACGCGTGCCGCCTTGAATAGCTCAAGCGGAATCGCCGCATAGTAGTTGCGAAACAGCAGCGTCATGATCGGCATGCCGAAGATCGTATGAATCACCACGATGCCCGGCAGCGAACTGAAAAGGTGCACGCTCGCCAGCACCCGCACCAGCGGATAGACCATCACCTGCACGGGGATAAAGGCGCCCATCAGCAGAACGGCAAACAGCAGACCCGCGCCGCGTGGCCGCCAGAACGACAGCGCATAGCCGTTCACCGCGCCGATCATGATCGAAAGAATCGTGCTCGGCACCACAATGCGCACCGAGTTCCAGAAGCCCACCTGGATGCCGTTGCAGTCGAGCCCGGTACAGGCGGACTCCCATGCATCGCGCCACGGTGCCAACGTGAAATGCACCGGCAAGGCCAGCAGGTTGCCGAGACGAATCTCGCTCATCGGCTTGACCGAGGTCGCCAGCATCACGTAAAGCGGCAACAGGAAGAACAGCGCCGCCGTGATCAGGAACGCGTACACGCCCAGGCGCGCAGGCGTGAAGCGCGAGCGTCGTTTGGCAGCAGGTCTTGCGGGTGCGGAAGAACGGTCCGTATTCATCAGACGTCCTTTCGCAACGCGGCGCGGCTGCGCACATAAAAGAACGGTGCGAGAATCGCCAGCACCGTGCTGAGCAATATGATCGACGCCGCTGATGCGAGCCCGATGTTGGCGCGGCCGAACAGATAGTCCATGATGAATTTGGCCGGCACCTCGCTCGCCGTGCCGGGGCCGCCCAGCGTCATGGCGACCACCGCGTCGTAGAGCTTCACGACCATCACAAAGAGCAGCACGAACGCGGTGGACATCGACGACTTCAGCATCGGCACCACGATGCTCGCATAGACACGCCAGCGCGGAATGCCGTCGATGCGCGCGGCCTTCCAGATCTCGTCGTCGATGCCGCGCAAGCCTGCGAGCAACAACGCCATCACGAGCCCCGAGGCCTGCCAGACCGTCGCGATGACGAGCGTGTAGATCACCCGGTCCTGATCGACAATCCAGTCGAAGCGCGCATGCGCGAAGCCGATGCGATGCAACACCTGCTGCACGCCGAGTTCAGGATTGAGAATCCACTGCCAGACGAGGCCCGTCGCGACGAACGACATCGCGTACGGATACAGGAACACCGTGCGCAACGCGCCCTCCGCGACCACCCGCTGATCGATGAAGATCGCCAGCAGCAGGCCGATCACCATGCACGCGATGATGAAGCACACGCCGTAGATGACGATGTTCTGCAGCGACACCATCCAGCGGTCGTTCTGGAATAACCGCATATACTGCGTGACGCCCGCAAAGCCGCCCGACGGGAAGGTTCGCGAGTAACTGAACGACACGCGCGCGGTCCACAGCATGGTGCCAAGATAGGCGAACAGCACCGTCAGCACCATGGGCAACAACGCCACCCACGCGGCCAGCGGCCAACGCCGGCCGAGTGGCTTCGCGCGCCGCGCCCTGCTTTCCTGCTTCCACGGCGACCCGAGCGCGCGCATCGCGACGCTCAGCTCTTCAGCGCGCTGGCGAAGGCCTTTTGCGCATCGTCGGCCGATTCGTTCTTGTTCCAGAAATTGGTGATCACGTCTATCAACGCGCCTTGCACATCAGGCGCAATCAGCATTTCCGGGTTCGGCAACTGACGCGACTTATCTTTCATGATCGCGATGCCCTCTTTAGCGCAGATGTCGAGGCTGGAGGTATCCACATCTGGACGGATCGGAATCGAGCCTTTTTTCGCGCTAAAGGCAACCTGTGCGGACGGCGAGGTCATCACGGTTGCGAGCAGGTCTTGCGCCTTGATCGCGTTCGCGTTGTCGGTTTTCGGGAACACGAACACGTCACCCGCCACCATGTACGGCGAATGCGGACCAAAGCCCGGGAAACAGCCGAAGTCCTTACCCGCTACCTGGTTCGCAGCGGAGAATTCGCCCTTCGCCCAGTCGCCCATGATCTGCATGCCAGCCTTGCCTGAAATGACCAGAGCGGTCGCGTCATTCCAGTTGCGGCCGGGCGAACCCGGGTCGACGTAGTTGTGCAGACGCTTGAAGGTCGTCAGCACGTTCTTGAACGCCGCTGATTTGATCGCGTTCTGATCGCGGTCACGGTAGACCTTCAGATACAGGTCGGTGCCGCCGACATCGGCGAACACAGCGTCGAAAGTGATCTTCTCCTGCCAGGCCTGGCCGCCGAGCGCGAGCGGAATGAGTCCGGCCGCTTTCAGCTTGTCGAGATCGGCGAAGAGTTCATCGAAGGTTTGCGGTTCGCCCGCGATGCCCGCTTTCTTGAAGGCCGGCTTCGAATAGAAAAACCAGTCCTGCATGTGAATGTCGACGGGCGCGGCATAAAAGTGCCCGTTGACCTTGATCGAGTCGAGAATCGATTGCGGGAAGATGGCGTTCCAGTTCTCCTTTGCGGCTACCGTATCGACGTTGTTGAGCATGCCCTGATCGATCAGGTCATGAAACTGCTTCGAGGTATTGAACTGCGCTGCGGTGGGTGGATCGCCGCCAACAATCCGGTTGATTGCCGTGGCGCGCGCCTGGTCGGCGCCCGCCACCGCGTTGTCGACCCACAAGCCACCGGCCTTGTTATACGCGTCAGCGAACTGACGGATCGCGGCCGATTCGCCACCCGAGGTCCACCAGTGAATCACGTTGGCCTTCAAGGGGTCGGCGTGCGCCGCTGCACCACTGAGCGCCAGGGCAAGGGCAATGCCGCTTACGAACGTCTTCGTGCTGTTCATTCCGTCTCCTCCAGGCTTTGCGCCTTTGTTTCAGGTCGACATGCAAACCAGCTCAACAGATTCAGGCGTGGGAGTTGCGCTCCGCCAAAAACTTCGCGATCAATCCGGCACTGCGTTTGAAGGTACGCTTTTGGGTTTTGTAGTCGACGTGCACTACGCCGAAACGCCGCTCATAGCCGAACGCCCATTCGAAGTTGTCCATCAGCGACCAGACGAAATAGCCGCGAATATCGACGCCGGCCTTGATTGCGCTATCCACCGCTGCGAGGTGGCGCTTGAGAAACGAAATGCGCTGCGAATCGTCGACATGGCCATTGATCACCTTGTCGTCCGATGCCATACCGTTTTCGGTGATGTAGATCGGCGGTAGTTTCGGGTAGATATGCTTAAAGCCGATCAGCAGGTCGCGCAGTCCGTCCGGATGCACTTCCCAGCCCATCTGCGTGCGTTCGACGCCTTCCAGCGGCACTTCAGTGAAGCCTTGCGCACCGTCGCTTTTCACGTTGGTGCGAAAGTAATAGTTGATGCCGAGGAAATCGAGCGGCGCGGCGATTGTTTTCAGGTCACCATCCAGCACCAGTGGCTCCGTGCCGGGCCAGAGCTCGAACAGGTCGTCAGGATACGCACCTTTAAGCAGCGGATCGAGAACCCACGCGTTGTGCTGGACCTCGAACAGATGCGCCGCGCGATGATCGGCCGCGCTCTCGGAGCTTGTCGTGCCCCTGCCGATGTTGGCGACGATGCCTTTCATCGAGGCCGGATCGTTGGCGCGCAGCACGGGAATCGCCGTGCCGTGCGCGAGCAGCAGATGATGCATCGCCTGAGTGGCGAAGCGTCCGTTCGACAGGCCCGGTGCATGATGGCCGTTGCCATAGCCGAGATACGCGGAACACCACGGCTCATTGAGCGTCGCCCATGCGTCGACCTGTCCCGCCAGTTCGCGGCTCATCAGATCGGCATAGTCGGCAAAGCGATAGACGATGTCGCGATTGAGCCAGCCGCCGCGATCTTCCAGATGCTGCGGCAAGTCCCAGTGGTACAGCGTGACGAAAGTCTTGAGGCCCTTTTCCTTGAGGCGGCCTAGCAGCCGTTTGTAGAAATCGAGTCCCTTCTGGTTTGGACGCCCTGCGTCGTCCATCACGCGCGGCCATGCAATGGACAGGCGGTAGCCTTCGAAGTTGAGTGCCGACAGCATATCGAGGTCGGCTTCCCAGCGGTGGTAGTGATCACAGGCGGTGGCGCCGGTGTCGCCCGCGAGGACTTTGCCTGGCTTTGCCGAGAAGGTGTCCCAGATCGACGGCAGGCGGCCGTCTTCTTCGACCGCGCCCTCGATCTGGTAAGCAGCGGTCGCCGCGCCGAGCAGGAAATCCTTGCGCCAGAGTGCGGAGTCGGCCGGCGGCGAGAACGGATCACCGTTCAGGTCCTGGGACAGAGCGGATGTGTCGTTTGCCACGGATTCTCCTGCGCGAGGGGTTGAACCGGGTTGGGCGGAAGCGCAGCGGCGGCTCAATGACAACTCAGCCGAAGCGGAGTGGAAGCGCTTCCACAAGACCTGCGCACGATAGCAGTCGTGAATTCGTCGCAGCAATCAGGGTTTGTCTGGATAAGGGGTAAAGTGGCTGGCAAAGCTTTAACGAACCGATCGAGCGTATGCGCCTTGAACTGGTCGAATCTTTGTCCAGGTGCATCGGCCAAACCATCAACTAACGTTTCGAGCACGCCCGCTAACGATATGCAATTCCGCTTCGCTATCCCTGAAGATGCACAACGCCTCGCCCCGCTCAACGCGCAGCTCATCCGCGATGAAGGACACCGCAATTCGATGACCGAAGCGCAGTTGGCTCAAAGAATGACGGACTGGCTAACGCCGCGAGAATACGAGGTCGTGCTCTTCGAAGAAGCAGACACCACCGCTGGCTACGCACTATTTCGCCGTACTCCCGAACACGTCTATCTGCGCCAGTTCTTCGTCCAGCCCGAGTTTCGCCGTAAAGGCATCGGCCGCGCCGCGCTCGCCTGGCTCTGGAAGCACGCATGGCACGATGCATCGCGTTTGCGCATCGACGTGCTGGTGGGCAACCGGCAAGCGCAAGCGTTCTGGCAGTCAGCCGGCTTTCAGCCCTACTGCGTGACGATGGAAATGGACACGCCCGAGGCCACGCCCGAGGCCACGCCGCGCCCATGACATAGCTCGACATAATTCAAGAATAGAGTTCACAGGTTCATTCCTCCATACTCGCCTCTGCTGCCGGTGCACCTGCAAAACGTGCCTGAGATCAGCAGGAGTGTCACGCATGAATGAGATCGCAGATGATCAAGCATCCTACGGTTTCTCAGTCATCGGACGACGCGTTTAGGCGAGTGACGACACGACCGTGTCAGAGACAGGATGGCCATGTTTACTTCAATTCAGTTCGTAGCTAAAAAGGGGGCACGCTGCGCCTCGGCAGCAGTGATTGTTCTTTCCGCGTTGCTTGCCGGGTGCGCCGGCAGCATCACCAACGCAAGCCAGTATTCCGCGCAGCCGCAGGTCCGGCCCGATAACATTTACGTGTATTCGTTCGACAGCACACCGGACCAGGTGAAACTGGACAACAGTGGCGTGATTCAGAAGATCAAGTCGCAGTTCGATGGCACATCCGCAGAACAGAAGCAGGCTGAAGAAGCCACCGAGGTTCGTGAGCAGGTGGCCAACGAGATCGTGAAACAGTTGCAGTCCATGGGTCTGCGTGCGATCCGTTCGGATATCCCGGCGCCGGCCGACCAGAATGTTCTTCTGGTGCAGGGCAAGTTCGACACCATCGACTCCGGCAACCGCCGGCGTCGCATGTTGATCGGCCTGGGCGCAGGAAAGAGCGAGCTCAGCACGTCCGTTCAGCTTCTTTACAAGCCCGCCGGTGGCACGCCGCGGCTCGTCCAGAGTTTCGATGCGAGCGCGGACAGCGGCAAGATGCCAGGCATTGCGGAAACAGCGGGAGTCGGCGCAGCCGCCGGCCATATCGCGACATCGGCGGCGGCAGGTGCCGGATTGCACGGCGTATCCGAGACGAAGCACGCCGGGGCGGCGGGCGACGCCAAGAAACTGGCCGAGTCTATCGCCAAGCAGGTGGCGGAGATCGGCAAAGCGCAAGGCTGGATGCCCACCGATCGCACCAAGGGGTAATCATCGCAGCGCGGCCACCGCGTCGGCACCGGCGGTGACCACGCGCCGCCTGGCGCGCGGTCGCACCCCATCCACCGCAACCGCATTTTTCCGCCCGGCGCGCGGATTTTAGCGAGATGTTTACATCGAGGCGTCTACTCTAGTAACTGTCTTGACCAACCACAGCGGCGCTGCCGCCTCATATGGCTCTCTCCCAGTCACTTCAAGTCTTCGACGCTGGACCCCAACACGCGCAACCCGTCGCGCGCCACAACGTCATCCCCTTTCCCTCGCCACGCGTGCAGATGCCGGTCACGCTCCTTGGCAAGTCCGAGGACGAATCGCGAGCGCAGCTCAGGGCGCTGTTGCACTCGCCTCTCGGTGTCTACGTCGTCAGTACAGAGGTCGTGCGCGATCAGGTGCGCCTGCAACTGGACATCGCCCCGGACGACCTGGACTTTACGATGCACGCGTTGATTACGACGCTACCCCGCGCGATGATCGGGCCGCTCAAGCGCCGCACCTCCGTCAGGGAGGTCCGCTAATGTATTCCGGCATCTGGTTGCCTCTGGTCACACCGTTTCGCAACGGCGAGGTTGACGTCGACGCGTTACAGCATCTGGCAGCCTACTATTTGCACACCGAGATCAGTGGTTTCGTCGCCCTGGGCACGACCGGCGAAGCGGCGCTGTTATCGGAAACCGAGCGGGTCACGGTGTTGCAGGCCATCACCGACGTCGTCGGTGGCCGTCTGCCGGTGCTCGTCGGCGTCGGCGGCTCGGACACGCGCGAGGTGGTACGCGAACTGCACCGCTATGAGCATTGGGATTGCAGCGGCTATCTGGTTTCGCCGCCGTCGTACATTTGCCCGGACCAGGCCGGCGTGCAGTGGCATTTCGAGCAGGTTGCGCTCGCAACCGACCGCTCGATTGTCCTCTACAATGTGCCGCACCGCACCGGCGTGGCAATCGCGCCGGACACGGTCGCGCGTCTGTGGGAGCAGGACAACATCGTCGCGATCAAGGAATGCGTGAGGGACAATTTCGACAAACTGGCCGGCATGCCGCTCAGCGTGCTGTGCGGCACGGACGAAGCGTTCGCCGACTGTGTACGCCTCGGCGGATCAGGCGGCATTCTGGCAAGCGCGCATGTGTGTGCGGATCTGCTGGTCGAAGTACAGCACCTCGTCGAAGCGAACCGCGAGACGGAAGCACAAACGCTCTTCGCGGGCCTGGTGCCGGTATTGCGGCTGTTGTTTGCCGCACCGAATCCGTCTGCCATCAAAGCCATGCTCGCTTTCGATCATCCGATGACCGACGAGACACGCATGCCGATTACACGTGCTTCGGCACAACTGGTCGAGCGCTTGAGCGAAGCACGGGAAGCGCTGCACGACCTGCGCGCGGAGTTCTCCGGGGCAGCGAACTAAGCCACTACCCTAAGCACTACCCGTCCTTGCGCGCTGATTTGATTGCGGCACCCGCGGCACCCTTCTCGCCCGCCAGATCGGCACACGGTGCATGACGCGCTGGATTGTCCAGCGCGTCATAGCCGACGAAAAGCTGACACACAGCCTGCGGATCGATACAAGCGTGCAACTGCTCCCGGAAGTGGTGATCGCAAAAGCGCTGCGCCACATCGGCCAGCAGGCGCAGATGCGTACTGTTCGCCCATTGCGGAACCAGCAGCACGACCATGTCGGTCACAGGCTTGCCATCCGGCGCTTCGAAAGGGATGGGCGTCGCCGGGCGCACGTACAGCGCCAGCGCCTGGCGCAGCCCCTTGATCTGGCCGTGCGGAACGGCAACCCCCTGGCCCAGCCCGGTCGAGCCCAATGCTTCGCGCGTCTCGAGACCCGCCGTCACCATGGCGGCCGGCAACCCGTGATGTTGCTCGAAGAAGCGGCCCAGTTCTGCAAAAAGCGCTTGCCGGTTGGCCGCGTTCAGCCCAAGCAGCACGTGGTCCCGGGAAATCAACTGGGCGAGCGCGTCGCCGGCGGTATCGCTGCCTTCCGGGACAGCTTCGCCCGGCTGGTGGGACAGGTCGGCATGCGGCGTCGACTCGGCATGCATCAGGCCGCGCCAGACGTCGGTGGGGGCGTCGGGGACTTCGAACAGTTGTCCCAGTTCGGCACCCGGAACGAGCTGGGCGACGCTCTGTAGCGCGCCGTGCACCGCCGTCTTGGGCAGATAGAGCGAGAGCCGCACGCGCCCGGTTCCAGGCAAGGGCGCGATGCGAATTGTCCACGGCTGATCGCCACAGTCACGGATCAACGCCTGGCGCAGCGGCGTGGCGTGCTGCTCGTCAAGGGTGACGTGCATCATCACATTGCGGCTGGGCGTGGGACGCGAGGCACGCCGGACCGGGGTTTTGCCCGATCCGAGGAGAGCCCGCAGGCTCGTCATGGGGTGTGTCATGTCAGCACCGCTTTCAATTGCCTACTGCAAGGCTACACAAATCGGCGTCAAGGTCGCATAAATATTTTCGGCGACCCGACCGTGAGCGAAATATGCTCCAAAGTCGGCAAGCACGCTCAGAAAATCTGCCTGAGGTGTCAACGCGGCGTAGCGCCAGATAAAGGTATCGACCGCTTTTCAGTCGCGCTCACGCTTAACGCAAACGCCGCAAACGCGCCTGGAAAAGCGGTCGACTTACAGCAACTGCCAGTCTCAGAGGCCGAGCATGCGGCGCGCCTCTGCTTCCGCCAACGCCAATGCGTCATCGGCGCTTCGCATCGGCCGGCCGCAACCGCGCCCGGTGACTTGCTGAAGCGTTTTGTTGTTGCGCGTGGTGGTCACGCGAAGCGCGCCTTTGAACATCTGGCCCGGAGCGGGGAAAACACAGGCCTCTACGGTTACGTTTCCCTTCGTTTGTTTGAATGCCATACCATGCCTCGAGCATTGGTGCGCACCGTTGCATGACGGCACGCTGTTGTTGAACTGAATTCCAACCGTTACATACAGTATTCCGAATCAGATCACTACGACCGTCATCATGCTTCCATTTCAACATACACCACGTCAAGGCCCCGCAAAACTGCGCGGCCTGCGTGCAAAGATTCTGCTAACGTCACGAGTCGCCTGACTACTGGCCCGGATAGTCGCTTACGCCAACCAGCCGGTAGCCTACGCCGCTCTCCGTGACGATGTGCTCGGGCTGTGCAGGATCGCATTCGAGCTTCTGGCGCAAGTGCCCCATGTAGATTCGCAGATAGTGGTAGTTGTCGGCCCGTGCCGGGCCCCACACTTCCTGAAAGAGCTGGTGATGGGTGAGTACCTTCCCGGGATGCCGTGCGAGCGCGGACAGTAACCGGTACTCAATGGGGCTGAGATGCACGATTTCGTCGCCGCGCAGCACCCTGCGCGCGCCAAGGTCGAGCAGGACCGTGCCGAAGCGAACTTGCGTGAGCCCTGAGCGGCCGCCACGGATTTGCCGGCGCAACTGCGCCCGAATCCGGGCAGCCAGTTCGGGCAGGCCGAACGGCTTGGTCAGGTAATCGTCGGCGCCGGCGTCCAACGCACCCACCTTGTCCACTTCGCGGCTGCGTGCGGACAGCACAATCACAGGAACTGTGGACCATCCGCGCAGTTCCCGGATGACCTCGGTGCCGTCCACGTCCGGCAAGCTGAGATCGACGATGACAAGATCCGGCCGCCGCGTGGCCGCCTGGGCCAATCCCTGCAGACCTGTGCCGGCCTCGAACACCGCCATGCCGTCCGCTTCCAGCGCGGCCCGCACGAAACGGCGAATGTATTTGTCGTCGTCGATTAAAACGACGGTAACGGTGGGTTCGCTCATGGCTTTGTCACGTTATCTTTTCCGGTCGGCGTGACAGCCCTGCAGAGAACGTGTGCACTCCACCGCCGGGTCGCAGATTCGAAGCATGACCTACGCTCGACGCGGCGCATCAGATAGAAGCTCGAATCAATACGCGCTCCGCAAATCGCCGGCCAGGGGAGAACTCCGTTTTTTCATTGTGCTTTTCCGTGTTGTATCAAACCCACCCGAATGCCGTGAGGGCCATGTCGATCAGCTTGATGAACGGGAACGGCATCAAAATGCCGCCCAGCCCGTAGATCAGCAGATTGCGCCGCAACAGCGACGCGGCGCCGAGCGGCCGGTATTTCACGCCCTTGAGCGCGAGCGGAATGAGCGCCACGATAATCAGCGCATTGAAGATCACTGCCGACAGGATCGCCGACGAAGGCGAACTCAAGTGCATGACGTCCAATACGCGCAACTGCGGATAGGTCGTCGCAAACGCCGCGGGGATGATGGCGAAATACTTGGCGACGTCGTTGGCGATCGAGAACGTCGTGAGCGAGCCGCGCGTCATCAGCATCTGCTTGCCGATCTCGACGATCTCGATCAGCTTGGTCGGGTTCGAGTCGAGGTCGACCATGTTGCCGGCTTCCTTCGCCGCCTGCGTGCCGGTATTCATCGCCACTGCCACGTCGGCTTGCGCGAGCGCCGGAGCGTCGTTGGTACCGTCACCGGTCATCGCCACCAGCTTGCCTTCGGCCTGGTGCGCGCGGATCGTCGTCAGCTTGGCTTCCGGCGTGACTTCGGCGAGGAAGTCGTCGACGCCTGCTTCCGCAGCAATCGCGGCTGCCGTCAGACGGTTATCGCCCGTCACCATGATGGTCTTGATCCCCATCTTGCGCAGTTCGGCGAAACGTTCCTTGATACCGCCCTTGACGATGTCCTTCAGTTCGATCACGCCGAGCACGTGGGACGCGTCACCCTGTGTTTCTGCCACCACCAGTGGCGTGCTGCCGCGCCGGGCGACGTCGGCAACAGCGTTGCTCACCTCGGTTGGGTAGCGGCCACCGCGTTGTTCGACGTAATGCCTGAGCGCGTCGGCCGCACCCTTGCGGATCTCGCGCCCTGGCATGTCGACCCCGCTCATCCGCGATTGCGCGCTGAACGACAGAAACGTCGCATGCAATGCGTTCATGTCGCGTTGCCGGATGTTAAAGCGCTGCTTGGCGAGCACGACAATGCTGCGGCCTTCCGGCGTTTCGTCAGCAAGCGAGGACAGTTGCGCGGCATCGGCCAACGCCTCTTCGGTAACGCCCGGCGCCGGCACGAAGGTCGAAGCCTGACGGTTGCCGAGCGTGATCGTGCCGGTCTTGTCAAGCAGCAGCACGTCTACGTCACCGGCCGCTTCGACGGCACGGCCCGAGGTCGCAATCACGTTCGCCTGCATCATGCGGCTCATGCCCGCGACACCGATAGCCGACAGCAGGCCGCCGATAGTGGTCGGAATCAGGCAGACGAGCAAGGCCACGAGTGCGGTAATCGTCACCACATGACCCGCCTTCGTCACCGCCACGGCAAACATCGAGAACGGCAGCAGCGTGGCGGTAGCGAGCAGCAGCACGAGCGAAAGCGCAACCAGCAGAATCGTCAGGGCGATCTCGTTCGGTGTCTTCTGGCGCTTGGCACCTTCGACCATCGCAATCATGCGGTCCAGGAAGGCCTCGCCCGGATTGGCCGTGACGCGCACGACGATCCAGTCCGACAGCACGCGCGTGCCGCCCGTCACCGACGAGAAGTCGCCGCCCGATTCGCGGATCACCGGTGCGGATTCACCGGTGATGGCCGATTCGTCCACCGACGCGACACCTTCGATCACTTCGCCGTCAGCCGGAATCACGTCGCCCGTTTCGACCAGCACCACGTCGCCCTTGCGCAGATCGGTCGCCGTCATGATGCGGACCGGCGCTTTCGGATGCGGGTCCTGCAGTTTTTTCGCCACTACGTTGTGCTTGGCGCTGCGCAGCGACGCAGCCTGAGCCTTCGAACGTCCCTCGGCGAGCGCTTCCGCGAAGTTGGCGAACAGCACCGTGAACCACAGCCACAACGCAATGGCGAGAATGAAACCCGAGGACGCCTCAGCCTGGCCGTTCAGCGCCGCGATCCAGAGGATCGTCGTCAGAATGCTGCCGACATAGACGCAGAACATCACCGGGTTGCGCAACTGCGTACGCGGTGTGAGCTTGCGGAACGAATCGGCGAGCGCCGGCGTAACGATCGCCGGATCGAACATCGAACCCGCTGCGGAGCGTGCCTGACCGATATTGCCCGGCTGATGGACCGGCGGTTCTGTTTGTGTAGTCATGCCTGCCTCGCAATCATTGCCCCACCATCATTTTCACAAGCTCCCCAGCCTGATCCGGTTCGCATCCCCCACCCAACGAGCCATGGCATCGATTCGATCAAGCCGGCGCCCCAAAGCGTCTACGCAGTTCCAGATTCACCGCAAGCACATTCACCAGCGGGTCGCCTGCCAGGCCACCAAACGGCGCATGGGCCTGTTGCTGCAGGATCGCGCTGATATCGGCGCGGACCATGGCCGGGTCGCGCTTCGTATCCTTGGCCCACGCAGCCGCTACGCGATCGAGCTGATAGGTGGCGTTGGCGAGCGTAATGTCCGGGTCGAGGCCCGAGCCGGAGGTCGTGACAAAATCGCCCGGCACGTTCTGCAACGCGACGTCCGGATGATCCTGCCGCCACATGTCGAAGAAGATCGACTGGATATCCGAGCCGGTCTTGACCGGTTGTATTGACGTCACGCTCTTGCCGTCACTGCCGGTTTGGGTGACGCTCGACGGGAACTGGCCCGGATGTTCGTTCGAGAACGTCTCGAAGAACGGCACAGCCAGATCCGCGGCCTTGGGCTGCGGCGTGGCAGGGTTCGCAGCAATCCATTGCTTGACCACGGCGGGGTGCTGTTTCGTCCAGTCGTCGACATACTTCCCATGCGTGGGGTCCGCCGTGACCCATGCCTGCGCGAGCCCGTTGTGCGCATCGGCCCATTGCGCGACGATATGCGGCTGGCCGCCTGCATGGTCCGCCTGGAACCAGGCCTCGACATCCGGCGCCACGAGTTGCCCCGCCTTCGGGCCGCCCGCATATTGCGCAATCGGCCCCAGCATCCGGGCCACCCGGTCGCGCAACAGATAGTTGGTTGCGGCGAGCGTGGACGAGCCGGAAGCCGACCCGTCATATGACACGGCGGAGGGACGAGCCTGGAAATACTCGTCCTTGGTAAACGGCTGGGCGATCAGCAACGAGCCGACCGGCTTGCCGTCCGGCCCATTGACGATACTGCCGTTCGCCTGGAACGGAAACGCGGTCTGGCCGATCAGCCACAGCACCGCCGGATAGACGCCGCAGACGAGCACGGTCACGAGCCCCAGCAGCCAGACACTTTTAGACAGATAGCGCAGCATGGCTTTCTCCTTCTCGCGCGACGGTTATGCGACCAGATGCAAGCCGACCATGAACACGTCGATCAGCTTGATCCCCGCGAACGGTACGATCACGCCGCCCAGTCCCCACACCAGCAGATTGCGCCGCAATAGCGCGTCGGCGCCTAACGCACGGTATTTGACGCCCTTCAGTGCAATCGGAATCAATAACGGAATGATGATCGCGTTGAAAATCACCGCCGAGAGGATCGCCGAAGTCGGCGAATGCAGATGCATCACATCCATCGCGGCGAGCCACGGCAGTGTGCCGGCAAATAGCGCAGGCACGATCGCGAAGTACTTCGCCACGTCGTTCGCAATCGAGAACGTGGTTAGCGCCCCGCGTGTCATCAACAATTGCTTGCCGATTTCGATCACCTCGATCAACTTGGTCGGATCGCTATCGAGATCGACCATGTTGCCGGCTTCCTTGGCGGCCTGCGTGCCTGAGTTCATCGCGAGCCCAACGTCGGCCTGCGCC
>DASZIR010000174.1:0-8272 GCA_035948995.1 Paraburkholderia sp.
CAGCCGGATCACCGCCCATCCGGGCGCACTCGCCGGACTGGTGCTGGGTCTGGGGCTGCTGGGAACAGGCGTTGCATACATGCTCTACTACTTCATTGTGCAACGGCTTGGCGCGCTTGCCGCCTCCAGCGTGACGTATATGCCGCCGGTCGTGGCTTTACTGATGGGGCTTGCGTTTGCCGGCGAATCCATCGGAGCGCTTCAGCTGCTAGCTATGGGGTGCATACTGGGCGGCGTTTATCTGCTGCAGAGTGGAAGGCAGGTAAAACCGGCCGCCGCCCATGCCGGGCAGCTTGACAAGCGTCTGCACGCCGATGCACGTCTCTAATGTGCGTCTGAAGTGCGCTCGGGCGGGTGAAGATGGTAGATCAAACTGACCGGTCTCCGAAACGCTGTCGCACCGGTAATATCATGTTCGAACGCGCCGGAACCTGACTTTGGCGCACAGGCCACGCCGTGACCTTTTCCTCGTGCTTTGGGGAATATCGAACGTACGGAGTCGATTGATGAGTTACACGCTCTATTACTCGCCGGGTGCGGCAAGCATGGCGGTTCACTGGTTGCTGATCGAGGCCGGCATTCCGTTCGAAGCTCGACTGGTCGACATCAATACCGGTGCGCAACAGGCCCCTGAATACCTGAGGTTGAACCCTGCAGGGCGGGTACCCACACTGATCGTCGACGGTGTGCCGCGCCATGAATCCGCTGCCTTGCTGATGTTGCTGGCCGAGCGCCATCCCGAGGCCGGCCTCGCGCCGGCAACCGGCTCGCCGGATCGTGCAGAGTGGTATTAGCTGATGGTGTTTCTTGCCAATACGGTTCTGCCCGCGATGCGCGACTGGTTTTACGCCGATAGCGATGGCGATCCAGCGGGCGCGGAGGCGGTACAGGCGCTGGCCCGGCGGCGCATCGAAGCGTCCTGGGACCGGCTCGACGCGCACCTCGCCGATGGCCGCGCCTACGTCACAGGCGGCAAGCTCAGCACAGCCGACATGCTGGCCGTGATGCTGATGCGCTGGTCGCGCAACATGCCGCGCAAAGCAACGGCGTGCCCACGCCTTGGGCCGTATATCGGTCGACTGCGGTCCTTACCGTCGTTTCTTGAGCTGAACGCAAAAGAAGGCCTCACGGACTGGAGCAATCCTCCCGGCTAGCCTCAAGCCGCAGGCGTATCGAGAAACACCGGAAGCTGCTCGGCCCAGCCCGAGAACGAACGCAGGCCCGGATAAGAGGCGTCCCTGACGATTTCCGGCAGCATCATCCGGGTAAATCGCCAACTGACCGCCGTGGTAACGCCCGCCTGATCGAGCCGGTCAGGGTGGGTGGGTAAGGGCGCTGCGGACAGCTCGGCCTCGAGCAATGAGTACGCCGCGAGCAGTTGGATACGCACCCGGTCGACCCACGGCTCATGCTGCTTTTCCGGTGGCCGCAGATTGCGTTCATAGACGATCTGGACGGTCTTGTCGCACGCGGCCAGCGCGAGACCTGTCAGCTTCGTCGCACGCAGCCGCGCAGCCGGCTCGTGGGGTGTCAGCACAACACCCGAGCTGGCCAGCGTCTGCAGGTAGTCGAGAATCAAGGTCGACTCGATCAGCGCCTGACCGTCGTCGAGCACCAGCGTCGGCGCCTTGACGACCGGGTGGATCTCTCGAAACGCTTCAAACGTGCGGAAGACCGACACCGGCTGGTGCTCGAATTCGAGCTTGAGCAATTTCAGGCAGATGGCCACGCGGCGAACGTAGGGCGAATCCAGCATGCCGATCAACTTCATACCGCTCCCGTTAGAATCTCTATCATCAGGAAATACGCGCACGGCCAGCGTCCGGCGCCGTGCGGACGGCCATGGGTTGCGTGCATGCGTAGCCTACTTTTCTGCTGGGCAAATGAAAAGCGACAAAAACCAACGGCTAACGTTAGATAAACTGACATGACGAACATCCCGTCCCTGACCGCGCTGAGGTATTTCGAAGCTGCCGCGAGGCTTGGTGGCGTCACGCAGGCGGCTCGCGAGCTGCACGTGACGCACTCCGCGGTGAGCCAGCAGATCAGCATGCTCGAAGACACGATGGGCGTGGAACTGTTCGCGCGCGAATCGCGGGGTTTGCGCCTGACCGAAGAAGGGCGGATCTATGCGCTCGAGATACGTTCCGCCTTGCGCGACATTGCGAACGCCACGCGCGTCGTGCAGGCAAGGCCTGAAGAGGGCGAACTCGCGATCGCAACGTTGCCATCCTTCGCGCTTCACTGGCTGATGCCGCGTCTCGAAGGTTTTCGTGAGCAGCATCCCCGCTACCGCATTCGTCTGCAGAGCAGTCTCGAGCTGCAAGACCTGCGGCACGGCCTCGCGGACATCGGCGTGCGCATGGGCCAAGGGCACTGGCCGGGCCTCGTAGCGAAGAAGCTCTTCATGGACGAACTGCTGGTCGTCGCGGCACCGCATTTCGCTGGCGGGCGGCTGCCTCGTACCGCTGAAGAGATCGTCGCCAGTTCGCTCATCCACAGTAACGACGCGCTCTGGAGCGACTGGTGCCGCGCCGCCGCCGTGAGTGAGCCCACGGCTACCGGGCTTTTCTCGGCCAACGATTCGAACGTTATTTTGGGCTCCGTACTACTTGGACGGGGCATCGCGCTTGAGCGGCGCAGCCTCGTCGCGGACGCCATCGCGCGAGGCGAGCTGGTGCAGCTCAGTGACGTGTGCGTGCCTTATCCCTACCCCTACTGGCTGGTGTGGCCGCAACGCGAGGGGTTGAGTCCCCAGCAGATTCACTTCGCGGAATGGATCGAAGCCGAGGTGGAAAAATATCTGGCAGGCACCCGGGCATGAGCGTCGCGGTGCGGTCGACCCCTACAGGGTGTAACGCATCGCGCCTCGCGTGCGTTTTATTGATCTGCTAGGCGGCTCGGCGCGAGTCGGAGTAATCTTGCGGCGCCTCGTTACTTTGGAAGCTCGAATGAATCCAACAAAGTCTTGCCTGGCCGTAACGCTTGCCGCCGCCTTGCTTGCCGCCTCCGCCGCGGCCTGGCCGGTTGAGGGTCCCCCGGTGGCGCCGGTGCGTCCCGTCACGGATACCTACTTTGGTACGCCGGTGGTCGACAACTACCGGTACATGGAAAATCTGAAAGACCCGGAAGTCCAGCGCTGGATGAAAGCGCAGGCCACTTATACGCGCAAGGTTCTTGACAGCATTCCGGGCCGCAACTTGCTGGCCCAGCGCCTCCTGGGACTGGCCGGCAAGGATCTGCGCCGCGATCAGTTCACGCGGCGCGGCGACCGGCTCTTCTACGAAGTGATGGAGCCGGGCGCCAATCTGGCCAAGCTCGCCTATCGCGACGGCGTCGATGGCGCGGAACATATTCTGGTTGATCCGGCCAGGCTGACCAGGGACAGCGCCCACCACTATGCGCTTGACTGGTATTCGCCATCGTGGGATGGCCGTTACGTGGCGTATGGCGTGTCCGAAGGCGGCTCGGAACAGAGCGTGCTGCACATTGTGGATCTGACGACCGGCAAGGTGCGCGCCGAAAGCATCGACCGCACGTCTGACTGCGTCGTCTCCTGGCGCAATGACAACGCGTCGTTCTTCTATCTGCGCTATCCCAGGACGGGGCCGGATACGCCGCCCGCGCTCACCGAATACAACGCGGTGACGTACCTGCACGTGCTCGGGCAGCGTCCCAACGGTGACGGCGACGAGGCGGTGTTCGGCCACGGCGTTTCAGCCGCCGTCGATGTGCCGGAAGGTCAGGGAACCTACGTGCTGCTGTCACCCGATTCGCCCTACGCGGTTGCGGTCGCGAATCGCAACATGGACAACGCGCCCAATTCCTTTTTCGTCGTACCGCTCGATCAGATTCACGGCGCCCAGACGCCCTGGCAAAAAATCGCGGAGCCGGACGACGGCGTGACCGATGTGCATTTGCGCGGCGATCGGCTTTACTTCCTGTCGGAGAAAGGCGCTTCGCGCTTCCAGATCCTGTCGACGCCGCTCGCGCAACCTGATGTTGCGCATGCCGAAGTAGTCGTGCCGGAAGGCCAGAATGTGCTCGACTCGTTCAGCCTTGGCAGCGATGCCATCTATATCGGCGAACGCGCAGGTGCGAGCTTTGAGTTGCAACGCGTGTCGTTTGACGGCAAGGATAGCCGCACGATCCGTCTGCCTTTTGCAGGCACCGTCGGAGATCTGGGCACCGATCCGCGCGCGCCTGGCGTGATGTTCAACCTGCAGGGCTGGGTCAGGGCGCCGCGTGAAATCGCCTACGATCCGAAGACCGACGCCGCGACCGATACCGGCCTCATTCCGGCCTCGAAGACGGAATCGGCTGACGTCGAGGCGCACGACGAGTTCGCCACCAGTTATGACGGTACGCGCATTCCAGTCTCGATCATCGCGCAGAAGGGCGTGCAGCGCGACGGTACGCATCCGACCATCGTGTTCGGCTATGCGAGCTATGGCACGTCAATGGATCCGTACTACGACCCTGCCTGGCAAGCGTGGATCGCGCATGGCGGGATCGTGGCGGTATCGCATATGCGAGGCGGCGGCGAGTATGGCGATGCCTGGCACCGTGCGGGCCAGAAGCTCACGAAGATCAACACGATGCTCGATTTCATCGCGTCCGCGCAGTACATGATCGATCAGCACTATACGCAATCGAAATTCCTGGTGGCGAACAGTGCTAGTGCGGGCGGCATTGTGATGGGCGGCGCCCTGGAGATCGATCCAGGCCTGTTCCATGTGATCCTCGATGACGTTGGCGATTCCGACACCCTGCGTTCCGAAACGGAGCCGAATGGGCCGCCCAACGTGCCGGAGTTCGGTTCGACGACGAACGAACCGGGCTTTCATGGTCTCTATGCGATGAGTGCCTATGCGCATGTGCATGACGGCACGCCGTATCCCGCCGTGATGTTCACGACGGGCGCCAACGATCCACGCGTGTCGTCATGGCACATGCTGAAAATGGCGGCGCGGGTGCAGGCGGCGACGAGCAGCGGGCGTCCGGTGTTGCTGCGCATCGACTACGACGCGGGCCACGGCATCGGTTCGAGCCTCACGCAGTACGCTAACGAGCTGGCCGACGAGTGGTCGTTCGCCCTGTGGCAGATGGGTGAGCCGGGCTTCCAGCCAAAGCATTGATGCATACCGCACGCCGCATGCGTTTTATTGACCCTCTAGTCGAGCGGCCACGAGTGGGAGTAATCTTGCGGCGCCTCGTTACTTTGGAAGCTCGAATGAAACCAACAAAGTCTTTCTTAGCCGAAACGTTTACTGTCACCTTGCTCGCCGCCGCAGCCGCAGGCAATGCATGGTCGGCCGATGATCCCCCGGTAGCGCCTGTCCGTCCGGTAACGACTAACTACTTCGGTACGCCGGTGGTGGACGATTACCGCTACATGGAAAATCTGAAGGACCCGGAAGTTCAAAGCTGGATGAAGGCGCAGGCCACCTATACGCGCAAGGTTCTTGACAGCATTTCCGGCCGTGCCGCCATGGCGCAAAGCATCGAAGCGCTGATGGGCAACGATCTGCACCGCAGCAATTTCACGCGTCGCGGCGAGCGGATCTTCTACGAAGTGATGGCGCCGGGCGCCAATCTGCCCAAGCTCGCCTATCGCGACGGCGTCAATGGCGAGGAGCACATCCTTGTCGACCCGGCCGGGCTGGCCAAAGACAGCGCCCACCACTACGCGCTCGACTGGTATTCACCGTCGTGGGATGGCCGCTATGTCGCGTATGGCATTTCCGAAGGCGGTTCGGAAAAGAGTGTGCTGCATGTGATCGATTTGCAGACCGGCAACGATCTCGCCGAAACCATCGACCGCACCAGCGACTGCGTCGTCTCCTGGCGCAATGACAACGCGTCGTTTTTCTACCTGCGCTATCCGAAGGCGGGGCCGGATACGCCGCCGGCGCTCACCGAGTACAACGCGCTCACCTACGTGCACGTGCTGGGCCAGAACACCAACGGTGACGGCGACGAGGCGGTGTTTGGCCGCGGTGTTTCGGCGAAGCTCGATGTGCCCGAGGGGCAGGGCACGTATGTGCTGCTGTCGCCGGATTCGCCGTATGCCGTAGCGGTTGTGAACCACAACATGGATAACAACCCCAACATCTTCTATGTCGCGCCGCTCGACAAGGTCCATGGTGCGGACACCCCGTGGCAGAAGATTGCGGGAACGGAAGACGGTGTGACCGACGTGCATCTGCGCGGCGATCGTCTTTATCTGCTGTCGGAGAAGGGGGCTTCACGCTTCCAGATTCTGTCGATGCCGCTGGCGCATCCGGACCTCACGCATGCCGACGTGGTAGTGCCTGAAGGCCCGAACGTGCTCGACGCGTTCGACCTCGCGAGCGACGCGATGTACATCGGCGAGCGCGCGGGCGCGAGCTTCCAGTTGCAACGCGTGTCGTTTGACGGCAAGGATAGCCAGACCATTGCGTTGCCGTTTGCGGGCACCATCGCGGGGTTGAGCACCGATCCGCACGCGCCGGGCGTGATGTTCAATCTTCAGGGCTGGGTCAAGGCGCCGCGCGAAATTGCCTACGATCCGAAGACCAACGCCGCGACCGATACCGGCCTCATTCCGGCCTCGAAGACGGAATCCACTGAGGTCGAGGCGCACGACGAGTTCGCTACCAGCTATGACGGTACGCGCGTTCCGGTCTCGATCATTGCGCAGAAGGGCGTGAAGCGCGATGGGACGCATCCGACTATCGTATTCGGCTACGGCAGCTACGGTCTTTCGATGGATCCGACCTATCGTCCGCAGTGGCAAGCATGGATCGAGCATGGCGGCATCATCGCCATTTCGCATATGCGCGGGGGCGGTGAGTACGGCGATGCGTGGCACCGTGCGGGGCAGAAGCTCACGAAGATCAACACGATGCTCGATTTCACCGCGTCCGCGCAATACATGATCGATCAGCGCTATACGCAGTCGAAATACCTGGCGGCGAACAGTGCGAGCGCGGGCGGTATCGTGATGGGCGGCGCCATGGAGATCAACCCGGGCCTGTTCCATGTGATCCTGGATGACGTGGGTATATCCGATGCGCTGCGCTTCGAAACGGAACCCAACGGACCGCCGAACGTGCCCGAAATGGGGTCGTCCTCGAACGAGCCGGGTTTTCATGGTCTCTATGCGATGAGCGCGTATGCGCATGTGCATGACGGCACACCGTATCCCGCTGTGATGTTCACGACGGGCGCCAACGATCCGCGCGTGTCTCCATGGCACATGCTGAAGATGGCCGCGCGGGTGCAGGCGGCGACGAGCAGCGGGCGTCCGGTTTTGTTGCGCATCGACTATGACGCGGGCCATGGCATTGGTTCGAGTCTGTCGCAGCGCGCTAATCAGCTTGCTGATGAGTGGTCGTTTGCCTTGTGGCAAATGGGGGTGGCGGGGTTCCAGCCGAAGTAACAAGCGGGGAGATGACCGGGCGCTTAAGGTTTGGCGCCCAGTCAGCGTGGTTTTAAGGCATGTGGTTTTGCGCTGGCCCCGACATGCGAGGCCAGGTGATGCATATCGCATATTTAGCTGCCACCGGCCAGGCGCACGTTGTGCCTGCTCCCGGTTCAAAGCAGATATCTGGCAGGGTCATGGGCCCATGGGTCGCACACAAACCCCTCAAGTTGACGGCGAGCGAGCCGTTAAAGCCGGATAGGAAGAAGTCCTCTTAAGTCCTTCAACAGACCGCATATGGCATGTACTCCATTCGGGGTTCGTGCCGCTCGTCAACGCATCGATGTCGACGTGAAAGCAGCGGGCTATCACCACCATGATCGATAACGACTGGTTTACCGCAAGCACCCTCGCGGCAGAGACCGAACCGCATCATCAGACGGCGCGTTACCCCTTGCACGCAGCCCAAAGAGGAACGCGTCTCGTGCGTCAGCTTGCCGGCGCCGCAGCGGCATTTTCTATCATGATTGCGGGGACCGCTTTCGGGTTGTCGAACGTCGAGTCCGCGACGCAGCCGCAGATTCAGGCAGCGCAGGATACGAACGCTGAATTGATGACCGAGTTGCGCGTGGCAGCGGCCAGGCTGCGGGCCGGCGATATGAAAGGCGCCGAGACCGGCCTGAACGCTATCAGTCAGGCGCCGAATCTGGCGGGTGCGCCAGCGCAACTTCGCTACGCCGTCTACGTCCTGTTGGCCACTTGCGAGCAAACCGGCGGCGAGCCTGAAGCGGCCTACGCGAACCTGATCAGGGCTGGCGAGACCATGCCTGCCGCACGTCATCGAGATTACTGGCGCTCGCTGGTGGT
>DASZIR010000175.1:0-9497 GCA_035948995.1 Paraburkholderia sp.
TTCAAACCGAAGAAATCCGTGGCGCTGTCGGGCGTGACGGCGGGCAATACTGCCCTGTGCACGGTCGGCAAGACCGGCAACGACCTGCACTACCGCGGCTACGACATTCTGGATATCGCCAGCACCTGCGAATTCGAGGAAATCGCCTACCTGCTGGTGCACGAAAAGCTGCCCACCCAGGCCGAGCTGACTGCCTACAAGACGAAGCTCAAGGCGCTGCGCGGCCTGCCTGCGAACGTCAAGGCCGCGCTCGAATGGATCCCGGCCGCCGCGCATCCGATGGACGTGATGCGCACCGGCGTCTCGGTGCTCGGCACCGTATTGCCCGAGAAAGACGACCACAACCTGCCCGGCGCGCGCGATATCGCCGACAAGCTGATGGCGTGTCTGGGTTCGATGCTGCTGTACTGGTACCACTATTCGCACAACGGCAAGCGCATCGAGGTCGAAACCGACGACGACTCCATTGGCGGCCATTTCCTGCACCTGCTGCACGGCGTCGAGCCGTCGAAGTCGTGGGTCGAGGCGATGCATACGTCGCTGAACCTGTACGCGGAACACGAGTTCAACGCGTCGACCTTCACCGGCCGTGTGATCGCGGGCACGGGCTCGGACATCTACTCGGCCATCACCGGCGCGATCGGTGCGCTGCGCGGGCCGAAGCACGGCGGCGCCAATGAGGCCGCCTTCGAGATCCAGTCGCGCTACCAGACGCCCGATGAAGCGGAAGCGGATATCAGAAAGCGTGTCGGGAACAAGGAAGTGGTGATCGGCTTCGGCCACCCGGTCTACACGATCTCCGATCCGCGCAACAAGGTGATCAGGGAAGTGGCGAAGAAGCTCTCGAAGGAAGCGGGCAGCCTGAAGCTGTTTGGCATCGCCGAGCGGCTCGAAACGGTGATGTCGGACGCGAAGAAGATGTTCCCGAACCTGGACTGGTTCAGCGCGGTGTCGTATCACATGATGGGCGTGCCCACCGCGATGTTCACGCCGCTCTTCGTGATCGCCCGCACGGCCGGCTGGAGCGCGCACATCATCGAGCAGCGCATCGACAACAAGATCATCCGGCCCAGCGCAAACTACACCGGTCCAGACGATCTGCCGTTTGTGCCGCTCGCGAAGCGCTGACCGGGAAAGGGGGATAATTGCGCGTGATTGAGCTTGACGCGTGGCAATATTCCCCCGAGCACTACTTTCTTTCTTGCCCCACGGTATGAACACTGCAAACCGCAAGCCCCTGCCTGGCA
Organism: Paraburkholderia sp.; assembly: GCA_035948995.1. Classification (GTDB taxonomy): domain Bacteria; phylum Pseudomonadota; class Gammaproteobacteria; order Burkholderiales; family Burkholderiaceae; genus Paraburkholderia. The sequence goes on from DASZIR010000175.1 coordinate 1,248, forward strand.
CCCAGCTGGATTTTTTCGATGCGCGTGCCGCGGTCGAAGCGATCCAGCCCGGTGCCTATGACACTTTGCCGTACACCTCGCGCGTACTGGCCGAGAACCTCGTACGCCGCTGCGACCCGGTCGCGCTCGTCGCATCGCTCAAGCAGATCATCGAACGCAAGCGCGAACTGGATTTCCCGTGGTTCCCGGCGCGGGTGGTGTGTCACGACATTCTTGGGCAAACCGCGCTCGTCGATCTCGCCGGCCTGCGCGACGCGATTGCCGCGCAAGGCGGCGATCCCGCCATGGTCAACCCGGTCGTGCCGACGCAACTGGTGGTGGACCACTCGCTCGCCGTCGAGTGCGGCGGCTTCGACCCCGACGCGTTCGAGAAGAACCGCGCGATCGAGGACCGTCGTAACGAAGACCGCTTCGACTTCATCAACTGGACCAAGAAGGCCTTCAAGAACGTCGACGTGATTCCGCCTGGCAACGGCATCCTGCATCAGATCAATCTGGAGCGCATGAGCCCGGTGGTGCAGGTCAAAGATGGCGTGGCGTTCCCCGACACGCTGGTGGGCACCGATTCGCATACGCCGATGGTGGACGCGCTCGGCGTGATCGCAATCGGCGTGGGCGGCCTCGAAGCCGAAAGTGTGATGCTGGGCCGGGCCTCGTATATGCGCCTGCCGGATATCGTCGGTGTCGAACTCGCCGGCAAACCGGGTCCTGGCATTACCGCGACCGACGTGGTGCTGTCCTTGACCGAATTCCTGCGCAAGGAAAAAGTCGTCGGCGCCTACCTCGAGTTCTACGGCGAAGGCACGGCCAACCTGACGCTTGGCGATCGCGCCACCATCGCCAACATGGCGCCGGAATTCGGCGCCACCGCCGCGATGTTCTACATTGACGAGCAGACCATCAAGTATCTCAAGCTCACCGGGCGCGACGATGAGCTGGTCAAGCTGGTGGAAACCTATGCGAAGCACACGGGCCTCTGGGCCGAGAGCCTGAAGCACGCCGAGTATGAGCGCGTGCTGAAGTTCGACCTGTCCACCGTGGTGCGCACGCTGGCCGGCCCGTCGAACCCGCACCGCCGTTTGCCGGTGTCGGAACTGGCCGCACGCGGGATCAGCGGCAAGGTCGAGAACGAGCCGGGATTGATGCCGGACGGCGCGGTGATCATCGCTGCCATCACCAGTTGCACCAACACCAACAACCCGCGCAACATGATTGCCGCCGCTCTGCTGGCGCGGAACGCCAACCAGCGTGGCCTCACCCGCAAGCCGTGGGTAAAGAGTTCGCTGGCGCCGGGCTCGAAGGCCGTGACGCTGTATCTGGAAGAAGCGCAGCTGCTGCCGGAGCTGGAGCAACTGGGCTTTGGTGTCGTGGCCTACGCCTGCACCTCGTGCAACGGCATGTCGGGCGCGCTCGATCCGGTGATCCAGAAGGAAATTGTCGAGCGCGATCTGTACGCCACCGCCGTGCTCTCCGGCAACCGTAACTTCGATGGCCGCATTCATCCCTACGCGAAGCAGGCGTTCCTCGCCTCGCCGCCGCTGGTCGTGGCTTATGCGATTGCCGGCACCATCCGCTTCGATATCGAGAAGGATGTTCTCGGCACTGACGCGCAAGGCCAGCCCATCACCCTGAAGGACATCTGGCCGTCGGATGAGGAAATCGACGCCATCGTCGCCTCGAGCGTGAAGCCGGAGCAGTTCCGCAAGGTGTACGAACCGATGTTCGCGGTGACTGCCGAGACCGGCGAGAAAGCCAATCCGCTGTATGACTGGCGCCCGATGAGCACCTACATCCGCCGCCCGCCGTACTGGGAAGGCGCGCTGGCAGGGGTTCGCACGCTCAAGGGCATGCGTGCGCTGGCGGTCCTCGGCGACAACATCACCACCGATCACCTGTCGCCTTCCAACGCGATCCTGCCGGATAGCGCATCCGGCGAGTATCTGGCGAAGATGGGCCTGCCGGAAGAGGACTTCAACTCCTATGCGACGCATCGTGGCGATCACCTCACCGCGCAGCGCGCCACCTTCGCCAACCCCACGTTGAAGAACGAGATGGTGCAGGAAGACGGTAAGGTGAAAGCGGGATCGCTTGCTCGCATCGAGCCTGAGGGCAAGGTCACGCGCATGTGGGAGGCCATCGAAACCTATATGGCGCGCAAGCAGCCGCTGATTGTGATTGCCGGGGCCGACTACGGCCAGGGTTCCTCGCGTGACTGGGCGGCCAAGGGCGTGCGCCTCGCCGGCGCGGAAGCCATCGTCGCCGAAGGCTTCGAGCGGATTCACCGCACCAACCTCGTCGGCATGGGCGTGCTGCCGCTGGAATTCAAGCCTGGCGTGAACCGCATCACGCTTGGCATCGACGGTACCGAAACCTTCGATGTGGTCGGCGAACGCGAGCCTCGCGCGGATCTCACGCTCGTGATTCATCGCAGGAACGGCGAGCGCCTCGACGTGCCCGTCACATGCCGCCTCGACACCGCGGAAGAAGTCTCGATCTACGAAGCGGGCGGCGTGCTGCAGCGTTTCGCGCAGGACTTCCTCGAATCGTCGAAGGCGGCTTGAAGATGCAACAGGACAACCTTTCCATGGCCCAGGTACCCCAGATCAAGATTCCCGCTACCTACATGCGTGGCGGGACCAGTAAAGGTGTTTTCTTCCGTCTGCAGGATTTGCCCGAAACCGCCCAGGTGCCCGGCGCCGGTCGCGATGCGCTGCTGCTGCGCGTGATCGGCAGCCCCGACCCCTACGGCAAACAGATTGACGGCATGGGTGGCGCAACCTCAAGCACCAGCAAGACAGTCATCATTGCAAAGAGCAGCAGGCCCGATCACGACGTCGACTACCTGTTCGGCCAGGTCTCTATCGACAAGGCGTTTGTCGACTGGAGCGGCAACTGCGGCAATCTCTCCGCCGCCGTCGGGCCCTTTGCGATCAGCGCCGGACTGGTCGACGCCGGCCGCATTCCTCACAACGGTGTGGCCACCGTGCGTATCTGGCAGGCCAATATCGGCAAGACCATCATCGGGCACGTGCCGGTTACCGACGGCGCCGTGCAGGAAACCGGCGACTTCGAGCTCGACGGCGTGACGTTTCCCGCAGCCGAGGTGCAGCTCGAGTTCATGGACCCGGCCGCCGAGGAAGAAGGCGCGGGCGGCGCCATGTTTCCCACCGGCAATCTGGTCGACGATCTCGAGGTGCCGGGTGTCGGCACGCTGAAGGCCAGCATGATCAATGCCGGCATCCCGACGATCTTCGTGAACGCCGACGCCATCGGCTACACAGGCACCGAACTTCAGGACGCCATCAACGGCGATGAGAAAGCCCTGGCGAAGTTCGAGACCATTCGCGCGCATGGCGCGGTCCGCATGGGCCTCATCAAACATATCGACGAGATCGCGAGCCGGCAACATACGCCGAAGATCGCTTTTGTCGCGAAGCCAGCCGATTACGTTGCTTCGAGCGGCAAGCGCGTGGCTGCGGGCGACGTCGACCTGCTGGTGCGCGCCATGTCCATGGGCAAGCTGCATCATGCGATGATGGGCACGGCCGCTGTGGCCATCGGCACGGCCGCGGCGATCCCGGGCACGCTCGTGAATCTCGCCGCGGGCGGTGGCGAGCGCACGGCGGTGCGCTTCGGACATCCCTCAGGCACCTTGCGCGTGGGGGCCGAGGCGAGCCAGGTCGACGGCGAGTGGATCGTGAAGAAGGCCATCATGAGCCGCAGCGCCCGCGTGCTGATGGAAGGCTGGGTGCGGATACCCGGCGATACGATCTAGGCAACGCACAGCCTGCAAGTCTGCATGTATTGCGGGATTCGCGGCACGGCACGCGGCCGTGCCCGTCAGCGACCGGGTTAATCCATCAGCTTTGCTTACCGGGCAGATAAGGCATCGGATCAACCGGCTTGCCGTCGCGGCGTAACTCGAACAGCACCGAGACGCGCGAATTGTTTTCGTCGCCCATCTCGGCAATCTCCTGCCCTTGCCGCACGATATCGCCGGTCTTCACCAGCAGCTTGCGGTTATGCGAATACGCCGTCAGAAAGTCCTTGTTGTGCTGGACGATGATCAGGCTGCCGTACTCATTGAGCCCCGTCCCCGCATACATGACCTTGCCGTCCGCTGCTGCACGCACCGGATCGCCCGGCTTGCCGCCGATTTCGATGCCACGCGTGGCGCCCGCCTGGAAGCCTTCGAGCACGTTGCCTTGCGCCGGCCAGGCGAGCGCAACGCCTTTCGCATGACGCGACATTGCGGCGGCCACCTGGCGCGTCTGTGCCGGGTCGGGTGCAGGTGCGGCTGACGTGGCCGCTGCGGTCGCCGGAGTCGCCGCCGATGAGCCGGACGCGGCCGTCGCTACTGCCGCCGTCGGCACCGAAGCTGCCGCAGCCGCTTTCGCAGAGGCCGCAGCCGCTGCTGCCGCGGCATTCGCCTCGCGCACGGCTTGCGGCGAAGCGACGTGCAGCACCTGCCCCAGCTTCAGGTGCGTGGACGGCTTGAGCCGGTTCCACGCCATCAGTTCCTTGACACTGCAACCATGATGCTGCGCGATGCGGCTCAGCGTGTCGCCACGCCTCACGCGATAGGTGAGCGGCGGCCCATTCTTCAACGCAAGCGGCTGGCCGTCTGCCGAAGCCTGCAGCGAACCCGCCGCATCCGACGCGGCGCCAACCGGGGCGGCCGACGCCGCCGGCACGCCCGATGCAGCCACACCGGCCTGCGCACCCTGCTGCGCCACGTTCACACAGCCACTCATTGCCATCGCGACCCACACGCCCGCGACACTGGCCATCATTGTTCTGTCGAAACGACTTCTCAACATGTTCGACTCCTGCCTTTTTTCTCATTGGCTAGCCCGGACGTACCCCCGTCGCCTGCGATGCGCGCGTTCATATGACGCGCTGCGATCCCGCAACAGGAGAGGCCGCCTCGCCGCGGCTATCATTCGTGCCCTGCCTTTCCACCCGCCGCTCCAGCGTTAAACACCTCAACATGAGGCGTTCCGACGCAAAAAGGGTCGGATTGACGTTTAGAATTCACGCGGAATTGTAAAATGCCTCAGACAAAAAGCGAGCCGCCTGAACACTCTGATACAAATCCTTACGAACGGTATTGCGGAGCCGGATGGAGCCATCGGCCCATGGAGGAGTTTCGTCTGAGCCTCCAAGCCCTTTCGCTGCGACGGCGCGTCGCAACGGCACGCTGACTGACGCGGGCACCTCTGCGGCTACCGCCGGACAACGTTTGCTTTAACGGCAGATTGTCATATAACTTTAATCGTGTCGCTGGCGACGGGGCAGCGCGCCTGACGAAGACGGCAAGTTGTGGCGAACGGGGCCGATCTCACCTCGTATGCCGGTCAACGGTGCGTTGCACGCAGGCGAGCGAAGTGCGCGTGCCTTGTAAAACAAACGGCCGGCCCTTACCAAGGTGCCGGCCGCTCATTGACCACTCATTCATCGCGCGTCGACCGCGCGTCGGGTATCCGTTGAGTACGGAGACCACGGCCAGAACGAAGCCCTCGTAGAGGCGGTCGGCCAGGGTCGTGCGCAAGATGAACGCGTGCGCCTGCTGTTTCGGCCAGTGCGGCATGTCGGCGGCACGGACGTCGCGCGCGAACACTTTCGCACCGGTCACCTTGGCGATGCCGTCAATGCGGAATTTCGCCTGACCTTGGCCGCATTCCATTGAACCGGCGGGAGAATCTTTGCTTCGAACAACGCAGCGAACGCGCGGCTGCCGATCGGCGCGATATACACCGATACGCCCGCGAGCACGCTGGCCTTCAGAAACTGCGACGCGAAAGGTCGAGTTTCCCCATGGACTTCTCCTTAAGTGAACGACGGCGGCAACTCTGTCGGGCAGACGGTAGCGGGCGGATTCAATGCCTTCCGGCACACACGCCTGAAGGCGTGATTCCATGCTTGCGGCCCGGTCTGGAACCGGTCCAGACCGGACTCGTCAACCAGCCAGTCACCCACAAATCACCTGGCCAGGCGCGAGTGGATTCCGCGGGACTGGGCAATTTCGTGAAGACGAGCCGCACTGGAGAGCCGGACGAAGCCCGGCCGCATCGGTCCGGGCATACCGGTGACGTGTGGCGGCCGGAACATCGGCGCCGCCGCAGTCGATCGGACTAAGCTTGAACTGCCGTGAGTTGCCAACTTCCTTGCGCTATATCAAAGCAAGGCGCCGGATTATCACGCTGCTGGACAGGGGATGCGTAACAATTTGTCCCGTATCTATTGGATAACGGATTTGATATAAACCCGTCGTTTTAATAGGGATTACTGAGTAAATTGCATGCTCGTTCCAGACGCGATGTGTTGTGCAATGACCCTCGCGCTACCGGCGTCGCCTCAGCAGTCAAGCCCGAACGATCACGACACCCAATGCCTCCAGCGGCGCGGTCAGCGCTTGGGGTGTCTCCTTCTCGACAACGATCGCACTCACTGCCGTCACCTCCGCAATCATGAACGCCGACGCCGCATTGAGCTTTTCCGCCGATGCGAGCACTACCGTTTCCGCTGCGTGTGCAGCCATCGCCCGCTTCACATACGCCTCCTCGAGATCGCCGGTGCTCAAGCCCGCCTCGGGGTGCACGCCGGTTACGCCCATGAAATACAGGTCGGCACGAATATGGCTCAGCGCTTCGATAGCGGCTGCGCCGACGTTCACCATCGAATGCCGGAACAGGCGCCCGCCTATGACGATGACCTCGAGGCCGGCGTGCTCGGCCAGCTCGACGGCCACGCAGGGGCTATGCGTGACGATCGTCGCGCGTAGATCGAGCGGCAGGTGGCGGACCAGTTGCACGGCGGTCGTGCCGCCGTCGACGATCGCGATCTGGCCCGGCGCGATCATCTGCGCCGCGGCCTTGCCGATGACCGTCTTCGACGCCGATTCGATGCGCTGCCGCCAGGCCAGATCCGCCGACGCCGGTGACGACGGCAGCGCGCCGCCGTGCACGCGCTGCAGGTAGCCGTCGGCCGCGAGTTCGCGCAGATCGCGGCGAATCGTATCTTCCGATACCGCAAATTCGACGCTCAGCGTTTTGGCGACGACCTGGCCATCGCGCTTGAGCGCGTCGAGGATCAGCTGTTTTCTTTGCGACGTGAGCATGGGATTAGGGACGAAGTCGAGAGATCAAATATGGGGAGAACAGCGACGCACGACGGTGCCATCCTCACCAAATGCACGAAAATACTTGTTTTTGCATGATATTGCACGAAAACATGAAATCTTGCGGCTGTGACCGTGCTTTCAGGAATCCACCATGAACGAAACCGCCGAGCGTGTGCGCATCGTCGACGTGAAGGTGCTGTCGGACGACTGGTACGTGCTGAAGAAAACCACTTTCGATTACCAGCGCGCAGACGGAAGCTGGCAGCGCCAGAGCCGCGAGACGTACGACCGGGGCAATGGCGCGACGCTGCTGTTGTATGAGCCGGTGCAGCGGACAGTGGTCCTCACGCGTCAATTCCGGCTGCCGGCGTTCGTGAACGGCCACGACGGGATGTTAATCGAGGCGCCGGCGGGTCTGCTGGAAGCTGCATCGCCGGAGGAGCGGATTCGCGCCGAAGTCGAGGAGGAAACCGGTTACCGCGTGCAGTTGGTGCGCAAGGTGTTCGAGGCGTTCATGAGCCCGGGATCGGTCACGGAGAAACTGTTCTTCTTCGTCGCTGAATACGCCGCGGCGGCCAAGGTCGGCGACGGTGGCGGCATCGCCAGCGAGGGAGAAGATATCGAAGTGCTGGAGTTACCGATCGACGAAGCGCTGGCGATGGTGCAGCGCGGGAAGATCGTCGACGGCAAGACCATAATGTTGCTGCAGTATGCGGCCTTATATCTTTTTAGTTGACTTCCTCCTCGCCCTAAAGAGGCTGTCGCAAAAGCCCCCAGGTCCATACAATACTGCCTGGAACGAAACGGCAGGAAACCACGATGAGCACGGCGCGCAAAGTACCTTCGCCCGATGATGCGCAGTTCAGATTGTTTGAAGGTGTGCCACAGGACCTGGACGCGCCGTTGCTACGCACGGCAGCCAACAGCGGTCGTCGCTTCGTGACCGGAGATGCACACGCTATTTTTCTGGGGACGACGCGGCTGGAAACGTACCTGAAGCAATCTGGCCAGCACGCACCATTTACCGTCGCACGTTTGCTCGGCGAGCAAGACTGGTTGCCGTTCGAACAGCGCTACGCTGCCACTGGGCGTGCTCCCTATGCGCCGCCCTTGATGATGGGCCTGAT
>DASZIR010000176.1:0-14575 GCA_035948995.1 Paraburkholderia sp.
CCACCGCCGCCGTTCCCACCACCGCCGTTCCCACCACCGCCGTTCCCACCACCGCCGTTCCCACCACCGCCGTTCCCACCACCGCCGTTCCCACCGCCGCCGTTCCCACCACCGCCGTTCCCACCACCGCCGTTCCCACCACCGCCGTTCCCACCACCACCGTTCCCACCACCACCGTTCGCACCACCACCGTTCCCACCACCACCGTTACCGCTGCCGCCACCACCACCGTTACTACCGCTTCCCGAGCCCTTGCCGCCGCTCGAGCCGGCACCGGCGCTCGAGCTACTCGCACTGCTGCCGCCGGCAGCGTTGGCACCCGCACTTGCTGCACCCGTGCTGCCAGAACCACCATGCGGACGGGGTACACAGTTTGCAGATTCGACGCCGCGGCATTCTCGAACCTGGAAGATCGCAGCGGCATCGTCGGCCGCTGTCGCTTCATAAGCGGCTGCGCTTGTTGAGGCCCCATCGTCCGGCATCAGTTGGGTCGCCTCGCCCGCGCCGCTGGCTGGCAGCGGCGCATCGGCGGTGAGGATCACCCTCGGGGCGACGTCATCCGTCGAAGCCGCGAGCGCGCCGTGAGCCGCAAGCAAACCCGCGCCTGCTGCCAACACTGCGACACCCCGTGCTATCCCGTAGTAGTACTGAGTTAGTATTGTGGTTTTCATTACTGCTCTCCCGAGGAAACGACGGCGCCTCGTTTGCCGACGTCTCTCACGCCATTTCTCTCGCGGCGGACCTGTCGAGCTGCAGGCCTCATCGCTCCCCGAGTTCGCTCTGCGCGTCGCGTGCCGCTACCTAATGCACGCGATGTGCGCGAAACGCTGTCACCGTTTTGCCGATCGTTAGTGGCTCCGGCTCGTGTGATTGAGCCCCCTCCCTCGCGCGGTCGGGCGGATGCCGGTTGCCCACGCATCTGCCGCGCGCGATGCCGATGGTGCGCGGCGCGTGCCGCTGTGCTGCTCCATAGGGATGGATGTCAGCGCAACGGGGCGCGCACACGGCTGGATCGTTCATCGCGGGCCGGATACCGCCTGTTCTATAGCGATAACCATGCCATTGCCCGCAAAGGCCCGTCCAATGTGGCATTCGCGTGACACGTCCGGCGCGCACCGTGACGAATCGACGGAAAACGTTTCGGACGTGAAACGCGCGCAACGCAGTAAGCGCTATTCGCTGCGTGTGCGAAGCTGCACGGCGCGCAGTTCTTCGATGGGGATGTGGCAGCGGATGCGATGTCCGGCGCCGGCATCGGCAAAGGGCGGATCCTGCGTTTCGCAAATCGCCCCGAGCTTGCGCGGGCAACGTGTATGGAACACGCAGCCCAAGGGCGGTGCTGCCGGGCTCGGCAGATCGCCGGACAGGTGGATGCGCTCGACGCCAGCGGGGGCGTCGAGCGCCGGAGCGGAAGACAGCAGTGCTTCGGTGTAGGGGTGGTGCGGCCCGTCGAACACGGCCGCCGCAGGTCCGATCTCCAGCAATCGTCCCGCGTACAGCACGGCGATGCGATCAGACAAATAGCGCACCACGTGCAGATCGTGGGAAATGAACACGTAGCTCACGCCGCGCTCGCGTTGCAGGTCGGCGAGCAGGTTGAGGATCGAGGCCTGCACCGAGACGTCGAGTGCGGAAGTCGGCTCGTCGCAGACCACCACACGGGGCTCGCCTGCGAACGCACGCGCAATCGCGACGCGCTGCTTGAGGCCGCCCGACAACTGGCGTGTGCGGGCGCCCAGATACCGGTCGGGCAGGCGGACCGCCGCGGTGAGTGCCGCGAGCCGCTCGTCCTGGGCCGGGCCGCGCAACGCGGCAAGGCGCGACAGCGCGCGGCCGATCAGCCGCTTGACTGAATGCGAGCGGTTGAGCGCCGAATCGGGGTTCTGAAACACGATCTGCAGCGATTTGACCTGCTCGTCGTTACGGCGTGTCACGCGCGCTGGCAGCGGCGCGCCGTCGAGTTCCAGAATGCTGCCGGCGTCGGGCGCGAGCAGGCCGAGCATCAGCTTGGCGAGCGTCGTCTTGCCACTGCCCGATTCGCCGACGAGGCCGAGTGTCTCGCCGCTCGCCAGGTCGAGCGAGACGTCGTCGACGGCCCGCAGTGCTGCGCCTGCCACGTGGAATGTCTTCGAGACGCGTTCAGCGCGCAACACGAGCGTTGGCGCATCGGCGTGGGAGGCGCCGCCCGGGTTGGGGCGCGGCGCAGGCACTTCGGATGTCGCACGAGGCAACTCCATCGCACGCTCGTGATAATGGCAGCGTGACATGTGATCGCCATGCGCGTCGGCGACGCGGTGGGGCGGCGGGGCGTCGCGGCGGCAGCGCTCGTCGGCGAGACGGCAGCGGTCCGCGTAGATGCAGCCGTGCGTCACCGAGCCGGGCGAGGGCAGTTGACCCGCGATGGTGTCGAGACGCTCGCGCTCCTTGCTGCGTCCCGAGGAGGGCAGACAACGCAGCAGGCCGACCGTGTATGGATGGCGTGGCCGCGCAAAGACGTCTTGCGTCGCGCCTTCTTCGACCAGCTTGCCCGCATACAGCACGCCGACGCGCTCGCACATGCGCCCGATCACGGCGAGATTGTGGCTGATGAAGAGCACCGCCGTGCCGAGTTCCTGGCGCAATTGCGCGACCAGATCGAGCACTTCGGCTTCGACGGTTGCATCGAGCCCGGTGGTGGGTTCGTCGAGAATCAGCAGGGCTGGATTCGACGCCAGCGCCATCGCGATGACGACCCGTTGCTGCATGCCGCCCGACAACTGATGCGGATAACTATCCATCACCCGTTCGGGCGCCGGGATGCGTACGCGCCTGAGCATCTCCACCGTGCGCGCCAACGCATCGCTGCGGCTCGCGCCGGCCGCTTCGAAGGCTTCGGCGACCTGGCGGGCAATCGTCATCGACGGATTCAGCGCGCGCCCCGGGTCCTGGTAGACCATCGAAATCGCCGTGGCGCGCATCCTGCGCAATGCGTCGGCGTCGAGGGCCTGCACGTCCTGTCCGGCGATCACGATCTTGCCGGCTTTCACCTTGCCGTTGCGCGGCAGGTAGCGCAGCGTCGCCATCGCCACGGTCGACTTGCCGCAACCGGATTCGCCCACGAGTCCATAGGCCTCGCCGCGCCGCACCCGGAACGAGACGTCTTGCAAGACCTCGCGGTCGCGTCCGCGGATCCGGTAGGTGACGGTCAGGCCGATGACGGTGAGCGCGTCGGTGCGCTCGCTCTTCGAGACGTCGAACGCGGGAAACGAGGCGGGGGGCGGGCCGTTCATCGGTCGAGTACGCCTTGTACGCTATCGGCGATCAGGTTCACGCCGACCACCAGCGAGGCGATGGCCACGGCGTCGAACACGACGGTCCACCATGCACCGCCCGCCATCAGCGTGTACGACTCGGACAGCGCGAGGCCCCAGTCGGCCGAAGGCGGCTGGATGCCGAAGCCGAGAAAGGACAGCGTCGCCACCGCGAAGATCGCGTAGCCGAGGCGCACGGTGGCTTCGACGATGATCGGCGGCAGCACGTTGGGCAGGATCTCGGCGAACATGATGTAGGGCGCGCGCTCGCCGCGTAGCTGGGCGGCGGCCACGTAGTCCAGATGGCGTTCGGCGAACACCGCGGCGCGCACGGTGCGTGCCGTAATTGGCGTGAAGGTTATGCCGATGACCAGAATGACGGTGAAGTTCGATGCGCCAACCGCGGCCAGCGCCAGCAGCGCCACGATCACGAGCGGCAGGGCCAGCACCGCGTCGATGGCGCGGCCGATCACGTTGTCGACCCAGCCTTCGAAGTAGCCGACCACGAGACCCAGAGCGGTGCCCGCGAGGGTGCCGAGCAGCGTGGCGAGCGGTGCAATGGTGAGAATGTCGCGTGCGCCGACGATCACGCGCGAGAACACGTCGCGGCCGAGCTGGTCGGTGCCGAACCAGTGTGTGTGATCGGGTGGCGTCAGCGAGTTGAGCGGGTCGGACGCGTAGGGGTCGAGCGGGGCGATCCACGGTCCTGCTAAAGCACAGACGACCCACCACACGACGATCAGCGTGCCGACGATGAAAGTCGGCGAGCGCAGCAGCACGCGCAACTGATCGAAGCGGGGTTCGTGTGGAGCCGGCGTGGCCGGGATCATCGTGCTCATTCGCCGCTCCTGACGCGCAAGCGCGGATTGAGCAGCACATGCAGTGCGTCCGCAATCAGATTGGCCACCGTATAGACGACGCCGATCGTCAGCACACCGGCTTCGAGCATCGGAAAGTCCTTCGCCTTGGCGGCGTTGTAGATCAGCGAGCCGATGCCCTGATAGTGAAACAGCGTCTCCACCACCACGAGGCCGCCGATCATGTAGCCGAGCTGGGTGGCGGCGACGGTGATGGTGGGCAGCAGCGCATTGCGCAACACATGCCGCCAGATCACGACATGCCGCGGCAAGCCCTTAAGGATGGCGGTACGTGTGTAATCGGCGTCGAGCGCTTCGACGGTGCCGGCCCGCGCCATGCGTGCGATGTAGCCGAAGAACACCAGCACGAGCGGCAGCACCGGCAGGATCAGATGCTTCAGTTGTTCGAGCACGCCGGCCCCGGGCGGATACGACGCCTCGATCGGCAGCCAGCGCAGCCAGATGCCGAAGATGAGGATCAATGTGATCGACGACACGAACTCCGGCACCACCGTCGCCGACAAGCCGGCGATGCTGATGGTGCGATCAAGCCAGCGGCCCGCGTGCATCGCGGCCCACACGCCACCCGCAATACCGAGCGGCACGACGACGATGAACGCGAGCAGGCCGAGCTTGGCGGAATGCGCGAGCGCATCGGCAATGAACGGTCCGACCGGTTCGCGATACGCGTACGACAGTCCCATATCGCCGCGCACGAAATGCGTGATCCATTCGACGTACTGCGTCAGAAGCGGACGGTCCGCGCCGAGCTGATGATTGAGTGCGGCGACCGCACGTGCATCGGCAAGCGGCCCGAGTATCGCGCGGCCGATATCGCCCGGCAACAACTGGCCGCCCGCGAACACGATCACCGACAGCAGCCACAGCGTGATCAGCGACAACCCAAGACGCGTCGCGAGAAAGCGCGCGACACGTCCCGCGTTGCCGTTTGTCACACGAGGCGTGGAGGGCGTGAGCGTGGTCGACATCGTGTCCTTGCGACGAATGGTGCGCTCAGGTGGCCAGCGTCACGCGGCGACCGTCACCCGGTCGAAATACAACTGCGCGAGCGCGGTAAAGCGCATACCGTTGACCCCCGAGCGCATCGCGATCAACTGATCGTAGAAGAACGGAATGATGACCGGCGTTTCGTCGAGCAGCAGCGTCTGGATCTGACCGGAGAGCTTCCGTTGCGACGTGATATCGACTGCTGCGACGAACTGCGCAACCAGCTGGTCATACTGCGGGTTCTTGAAGTGCGCTGCGTTCCATGTGCCGTTACTCGTGAGTGGCGCATTCAGGAATACGTTCGGCACACCGCGATGGCCGTAATCGGTGATGCCGAGCGGCGAGTCGAGCCAGTCGGATTTGCCGGGCGTGCCCGCGCCGTAATACAGCGACTGGCTCTCCACCTTCAGATTGACGCGCACGCCGATTGCCTTCGCCGCGTTCTGCACGACCACGGCGAGATCGGGAATCTCCATGTACTTTTCCGTGGTGAGCGTCACGTCGAAACCGTTCGCCACACCGGCCTGGGCCAGCAGTTGCTTCGCTTTGGCAATATCGATCTTGCGTTGCGGCACACCCGCATCCGACGACGGATACACCGGCGCGAACGGGCTGTCATTGCCGAGCTGCGCCTTGCCGCGAAAGAGGCCTCGCACGATCACGTCGCGATCCAGCGAGAGCGCCAGCGCCTGACGTACACGCTTGTCCTTGAATGCCGGACTGTCGTTGCGCATATGAATCTGCCGGTGCGCGCTCGACTTCACGCCCATCACCTTAAACTCCGGATTGTTCATGATGCCGGAGCCGCCCTGCACGGTGAAGGTGCCCATCACGTCGGCCTGACGCCCTTGCAACGCGAGGATCTGCGCCTGCTCATCCGCGTAGAACGAAAACTGCACGCGTTGCGGTAACGCTTTTTCGCCCCAGTAGTCGGGATTGCGCACGAACGATGCGCCGACCTTCGGGGTGTACTTCTCGAGCTTGAACGGACCGGTGCCGGTGAAGGTCTTCTCAAAGCCGCCCGCGTAGTTCGCCGGCAGCATCACCGCGTTGTAATTGTCCGAGGAAACGTAGTACGGGAAGTTGCCGTTCGGCGCGTCGAGATGGAACGCAACCGTGTGCTCGTCGACGGCCTGGATGCCGCCTTTGGACAGCACGCCTTTCAGTACCGAGAGCGCAGCCGAGCCGCTCGCCGGGTCAGCAAGACGATCGAAGGTGGCGACGACGTCCTTGGCGGTAAAAGGCTGGCCGTCGTGGAACTTCACGTTCGGGCGGAGCTTGAAGGTCCACACGTCGCCCTTGTCGTTCGGCTTCCATGACAGCGCAAGCGCGGGCTTGAGCACCAGATGTTCGCCATCGTCATCGATCAGGAATTCGCCCGTCTGATTGAGCAGCGCGAGACCGCCGGCGTCGGTGACGGTGAGTGGATCGATCGCGCCGGCAGGCGTCAGATGGGCCACGCGGATCGTCGCATTCGAGGCGCCCTGCGTACCTTGTGCGCGTGCTTGCGGTGTCGCGAACAGGCCGCCGCCGGCGAGCGAGAGTCCGGTTACGCTGGCGTAGCGCAGCAGGTCGCGGCGCGAAAGGCGGCCAGCGAGGAATTCGTCGATGGCGTGATTGCCGTAGTCACCGGCGCTGCGGCGGGCGGTTTCAAGCGCGAGGAGTCGATCCGCGGGAGTTTTCATCGATGGCGTGTCCAGTCCGTTCTGTTAGGTGCCGCGCAGCAGGCGCGCGGCATGGCGACGGTATTGCGATGACGAAAAGCGGTTTCAGTGTAAGCGATTGCCTATGGATTCGGAACGGTTGAGGCAGCCGCCGCCTGCGGATGGCGGCAATAAAAGGGCCTATCCGGGGTTAACCTGTCTCGCGCAGACAACGTCCGCCTGCCTGCCGCCCATCCCGGGCGCGGTGCCGCATAACACTTGCCGATGCACCGGCAGCGGAACCGCCGTCGCGACGGCATCTTCACCGCTTCAATGCGCCCGGCGAACGGCATGCCTCGCTCGGGGCGAAGAGGCAGTGAAGCCGCTGGCCGGTGCCATGCGGCAGGCAGCGTGCGTGATTCGGCGGATCGTCCTGGTGATCGCCTCAGTGATCGTGCGGATGCTTGTGAATCGGATCGACCCAATACACCGTTTCCGGCGCCTCCACCGCATCGATGTTCAGATTCACGACGACCGTTTCATTGTCGCTGCGCACGAGCACGCACTCGAGCGGGTCGTCCGTGCTGGCATTGATTTCCTGATGCGGTACGTAGGGCGGCACGAAGATGAAGTCGCCGGGGCCGGCCTCGGCAGTGAACTCGAGATGCTCGCCCCAGCGCATGCGCGCCTGGCCCCGTACCACGAAGATCACGCTTTCGAGCGCGCCGTGATGATGCGCGCCGGTCTTTGCGTTCGGATCGATCGTCACGGTGCCGGCCCAGAGTTTTTGCGCGCCGACGCGCGCCGCGTTGATCGCGGTAGCGCGGTTCATGCCGGGCGTTTGCGCGGTGTTGGTGTCGAGCTGGTCGCCTTTGATAACCTTGACGCCATGTTCGCGCCAGTCGATAGGCGCGGGGGCTGCGTCGGGCTCGTGCGAGTGGGGCTGGTCGTGATCGTGGCTCATGGCGTGTCTCCTTGCCTGGCGAGGGTGGGTTTGCCGGGTTGGCCTGCCGTCATTTTTGCATGTTCACAGATTGCGCGTGCGGGGCGCGTGCAGGCGCCGTGGCTGGTTGCAGGGTTGGCAGCAGAGTTGGCAACGGGGTTGCGAGGCGGGCAGGTGACGGGCGTCGGCAGAACCGCCTGGCCAAAAAAAAGCCCGTTCATATCGAACGGGCTTCATCCGCGCAAACCTGCAGCGCTTTACTTGTGCTTCGCGTTGATCACGGCTTCGGCCACGTTGCTCGGCGTTTCGGCGTAGTGCTTGAACTCCATCGTGTACGTCGCACGGCCCTGGGTCGCAGAGCGTAGTGATGTCGAATAGCCGAACATTTCCGCGAGCGGCACTTCGGCGCGCACCAGCTTGCCGCCGCCGCCGGCGATGTCTTCCATCCCTTGCACGAGCCCGCGGCGGCTCGAGAGGTCGCCCATCACGTTGCCCATGAAGTCTTCCGGCGTTTCCACTTCGACGGCCATCATCGGTTCGAGCAGCACCGGCCTGGCCTTACGCATGGCATCTTTGAACGCTATCGAACCGGCCATGCGGAACGCGTTTTCGTTCGAGTCGACGTCGTGGTACGAACCGAAGGTCAGCGTCACCTTCACGTCCACCACCGGATAACCCGCTAGCACGCCGGCCTTCAGCGTTTCCTGAATGCCTTTGTCGACCGCCGGAATATACTCGCGCGGAATCACGCCGCCCTTGATGGCGTCGACGAATTCGTAGCCCTTGCCCTGCGGCGCCGGTTCCAGCGTAATCACCGCATGGCCGTACTGGCCGCGGCCGCCCGACTGCTTGACGAACTTGCCTTCCACATCGTCGACCTTGGTGCGCACCGTTTCGCGATACGCGACCTGCGGCTTGCCGA
This sequence comes from Paraburkholderia sp., assembly GCA_035948995.1. GTDB lineage: Bacteria > Pseudomonadota > Gammaproteobacteria > Burkholderiales > Burkholderiaceae > Paraburkholderia. The sequence continues at coordinate 8,664 of DASZIR010000176.1, forward strand.
CGGTCGCCTCCACGCCGAACTCGCGCTTCATGCGGTCGACCAGAATTTCCAGGTGCAGCTCGCCCATCCCGGAGATGATGGTCTGGCCAGATTCTTCATCGGTTTGCACGCGGAACGACGGATCTTCCTGGGCGAGACGATTGAGCGCGATGCCCATCTTTTCCTGGTCGACCTTGGTCTTCGGCTCGACGGCCTGCGAAATCACCGGCTCAGGGAAAATCATCCGTTCCAGGATGATCACATGCTGCGGATCGCACAGCGTGTCGCCCGTGGTCGCTTCCTTCAGGCCGACTGCCGCGGCGATGTCGCCTGCGTAGACTTCCTTGATTTCCTTGCGCTCGTTCGCGTGCATCTGCAGGATCCGGCCAAGGCGTTCCTTCTTCTCCTTGACCGCGTTGTAGACGGTGTCGCCCGAATTCACCACGCCCGAATACACACGGAAGAAAATCAGCTGGCCGACGAACGGGTCGGTCATGATCTTGAAGGCGAGCGCCGAGAACGGATCGTCGTCTCTCGGATGACGCTCGATTTCCTTGTCGTGTTCGTCGTGGCCGGTGATGGCGGGCACGTCGACCGGCGACGGCAGATAGTCGATCACTGCATCGAGCATCGCCTGCACGCCCTTGTTCTTGAACGCACTGCCGCACAGCATCGGCACGATTTCATTGGCGACGGTACGCACGCGCAGGCCGTGCTTGATCTCTTCTTCGCTCAGCGTTTCGCCGCTCAGGTATTTGTCGAGCAGTTCCTCGCTGGCTTCGGCCGCGGCCTCGACCATCTTGTCGTGCCATTCCTTCGCGGTGGCTGCGAGTTCGGCCGGAATGTCCCTGTACTCGAACTTGATCCCCTGGTTCTCTTCGTCCCAGATGATCGCCTTCATCTTGACCAGATCGACCACGCCCTGGAAATGCTCTTCCGCGCCGATCGGAATCTGGATCGGCACAGCGACGCCCTTCAGGCGATCGCCAATCTGCCGCTGCACGCGGAAGAAGTCTGCGCCGACGCGGTCCATCTTGTTGACGAACGCGATGCGCGGCACCTTGTACTTGTTCGCCTGGCGCCATACGGTTTCGGACTGCGGCTGCACGCCGCCGACCGAGTCGTACACCATGCACGCGCCGTCGAGCACGCGCATGGAGCGTTCGACCTCGATGGTGAAGTCGACGTGGCCCGGGGTGTCGATGATGTTGATCCGGTGTTCCGGATAATTGCCGGCCATGCCTTTCCAGAAAGCAGTCGTGGCAGCCGATGTGATCGTGATGCCGCGCTCCTGTTCCTGCTCCATCCAGTCCATCGTCGCCGCACCGTCGTGAACTTCACCGATCTTGTGAGTCACGCCGGTATAGAAGAGGATGCGTTCGGTGGTGGTGGTTTTGCCGGCATCGATGTGAGCGCTGATGCCGATATTCCGGTAGCGCTCGATGGGAGTCTTGCGGGGCACGTGAACCTCCTTGGAGTGGCGCGCCGGTGACGGGCGTCGGGCGGCGCACGACGCCGCCCGGACGATCTCGGTGCTGCGATAAGACTACTAGGATAGCGCGTCGCAGGGGCTTTTGCAGGAATCTTGCCAGGCGGGCGTGAAGGCCAGCCGGCGGGGTCTGCGGCGGCGCTCGCGGCGGCGTCTCCAGACACAAAAAAGCCGGTGGCCCAGGGAGGGCACCGGCTTTGCGGGAACGGCAGTGGGGACGCCAGTTGAGCGGCGCGGCGCGGGTTTTTGCCCTGCGCCCTTGCCCGCGACAGGCGACGTGCAGCGGCTATTGCGCGGCCGGCAGCCCCTGAATCGTCATGCCCGGCTTGATGCCCTTCGACGCGAACCAGTTCTTGCTCATTTCCAGTGCGTACACGCCGTTGTTTCGCGGGCAATGGTTGTTGGTCGTTTCGGCGTCCATCTCGTCGATGTCCGTGATCGTGCCGTCGGCGCGCATGAAGGCAATCGACAGCGGGATCAACGTGTTCTTCATCCAGAAGCAGTGCACCGCGTTCTCGTTGAACACGAACAGCATGCCTTCGCTGGGCGCGAGCTGCGAGCGGTACATCAGGCCTTGCTCGCGATCCGGATCGTTGGCGGCGACCGCAGCGTCGATGACGAACATGCCGACGGTCAGCTTCGCGCGCGGAAAGTCGCCGGGCTGCTTCGCGCCGGGCGGCATCTGCTGCGCGTACGCGCTATGGACGGGGGCGAGCGTGAACGAGACGGCGGCCAACGGCAACACAACTGCAAACGCAAGGCGCGCTAGCAACGAGCGCAGGGAAATTCGCACGGCGTGACTCCTGGCAAGAAATTAACCCGCGAATGTTACGCGAGCGCGTCAAAAACAAAAAGGCAGATCGCCTTGCGGTGATCTGCCTTTCAACGCCGTAAGAACGGCAAATACTGCTGGTTCTTGACTGCGTTTTTACGACAAACTTACTCCGAAGCGCCCGAAGCTGCTGCTGCAGCTGCTGCCTTCTTGTGCGACTTCTTGTGTGCCTTCTTCGTGGTCTTCTTTGCCGACGAAGCTGCTGCCATCGGAGCTGCCGAAGCTGCGACCGGTGCCGAAGCTTGTGCGAATGCTGCCGTTGCGAAGAGGCCAGCGACCAGAGCGGCGATCAGTTTGTTCATTTTGTGAATCCTCAGCTTTAGTTAATTAACCAAATGACCCGGTTATATTGAGTCATGTCGGTAAACGTGCCATCCACCTTTCGGTTGACAGCCGCATCGAACAAATTTGTCGACGCGTCTGCTTAGCGCTCAGACTCCCTGCACTGACCGCGCAAACGGCTTGCACAAAGGCCCTTAAGGCTGAATGCCGGATAGCTTCGGGCGGCATCTGCGTCGAATAACGCGTGAGCGCGCGACGCGGTTGACGTAAATTTTCGGGAATGTTTATTCCCCGCCTGATCGGGAGGCTTGAGGGATCGGGCAAAGCGACTCAATGAATTTGCATTGTGTAAAAAATGCTTGCTGATACAACGGCTTAGTCAGCCAATGCCTAAAGATTGAGCATCATCGAATGCCGTCCCACGGGGCCCGTGGCGCGAGCTCGAGATAAGCACCGGGCTCGAGTCCCAGCGAGAAAATATCGAGCGCGCCGATGCCCACGCGCACAAGACGCAGGGTCGGGAAGCCCACCGCTGCGGTCATGCGGCGCACCTGGCGGTTCTTGCCTTCGGTGATCGACAGCTCGATCCAGGCGGTCGGGATGGCCGCGCGATAACGAATCGGCGGGTTGCGCGGCCATAGGGCCTCGGGCGGTTCGATAATGTGTGCGTGACACGGTCGCGTCACATAGTCGCCGAGGTCGACGCCGCCTGCGAGCCTCGTCAGCGCAGCCTGATCGGGTGTACCTTCGACTTGCGCCCAGTAGCGTTTGACAAGTTTGTGACGCGGTTCGGCAATGCGCGCTTGCAGCGCGCCGTCGTCGGTGAGCAGCAGCAGGCCTTCGCTATCGGAATCGAGGCGGCCGGCCGGATAGACGCCAGGCACCTTGACCCAGTCGGCTAGCGATGCGCGTGTTTCGTGCGGCGAGAACTGGCAGATTGTGCCGAACGGCTTGTTGAGAGCGAGGAGGCGCATGCGGGTCATCCGGCGAACACCGGCCGGGCGGGCGCGGACCGGCGCCTGCTGGTACCCGCTGGAGGCCCGGCTGGGCAGGTTGTGTGGCAAATGGCGGGATAATAATGCATAATCCCCGGCAGCAGATCTTATGTCTTATATAAGACATAAGAGCGCGACGTCCGTTAATGGCGTCTCTCAGCGGCGTCCCGGAATTGACGTTGCATTGCCGGAAACCCTGCCCCGTTGCGGGTCCGCTTGAGCGTCAGCGTGGGCTAGAATAGCCGCTCGGCCCCTTGCAGGCGTTCGGCATTGCGCGTAACGAGGAGCGCCCAGTTCCGCAGTCCCCTTCTGCTTCAACCAGCATAGATAGCCATCACTGGAGTCCGATCATGCCGTATCAGCACATCAAGGTTCCGACGGGCGGAGACAAGATCACTGTCAACGCAGATTACTCGCTCAACGTTTCCGACCAACCCGTTATCCCGTTCATCGAAGGCGACGGCACCGGGCTCGACATCACGCCGGTCATGATCAAGGTGGTCGACGCGGCGGTTGAGAAGGCGTACGGGGGCAAGAGGAAGCTCCACTGGATGGAAGTCTATGCCGGGGAGAAAGCGACCAAGGTCTACGGCCCGGACGTGTGGCTGCCGGAAGAAACGCTGGCCGTGGTGAAGGAATATGTCGTCTCGATCAAAGGCCCGCTGACCACGCCGGTGGGCGGCGGCATCCGTTCGCTGAACGTGGCGCTGCGTCAGGAACTCGACCTCTACGTCTGCCTGCGCCCGGTGCAGTACTTCAAAGGCGTGCCGTCACCCGTGCGCGAGCCAGAGAAGACCAACATGGTGATCTTCCGCGAGAACTCGGAAGACATCTACGCCGGTATCGAATGGGAAGCGGGTTCGGAGCAGGCCAAAAAAGTCATCAAGTTCCTGCGCGAAGAAATGGGCGTGAAGAAGATCCGCTTTCCGGAGACGTCGGCGATCGGCATCAAGCCGGTTTCGAAGGAAGGCACGGAGCGTCTGGTGCGCAAGGCGCTGCAGTACACGATCGACAACGATCGCCGCTCGCTCACGCTGGTTCACAAGGGCAACATCATGAAGTTCACGGAAGGCGCTTTCCGTGACTACGGCTACGCGCTGGCGCAGAAGGAGTTCGGCGCCGAGCTGGTGGACGGCGGCCCGTGGATGAAGTTCAAGAACCCGAAGACAGGCAACGACATCATCGTCAAGGACGTGATTGCCGATGCGTTCCTGCAGCAGATCCTGCTGCGTCCGGCTGAATACGATGTGATCGCTACGCTGAACCTGAACGGCGACTACATTTCGGACGCGCTCGCCGCGCAGGTTGGCGGTATTGGCATTGCTCCGGGCGCGAACCTGTCGGACTCGGTGGCGATGTTCGAAGCCACTCACGGCACGGCACCGAAGTACGCCGGCAAGGACTACGTGAATCCGGGTTCGGAAATCCTCTCGGCAGAAATGATGCTGCGCCACCTCGGCTGGACGGAAGCGGCTGACGTCATCATCGCGGCGATGGAAACGTCGATTCTGCAAAAGCGTGTCACGTATGACTTCGCCCGTCTGATGGAAGGCGCGACGCAAGTGTCGTGCTCGGGCTTTGGGCAGGTTCTGATCGAGAATATGTAAGCACGTCCAGCAAGTTCCGGAGAAATCCGGTAAACCCCGATGTACACTACGTGTCGTCGGGGTTTTTTGTTTATTAACGTCCGACAAGGTGGAGGGGAATCCGGGTCTTGGGGAGGGGAAATCGACGGGGAACGAGGCAGCTTTTCCCCTCCATCCCCTCCATTTGGAGGGGCGGTCAAAAATGAGTCATAGCAGACACTTCAACTACACGCTGACGCCTACGCGTCTGAACAACGCCAAGTCCAAGGAGAAGGCGTACAAGCTCGCCGATGGCGGCGGCCTGTTCGTGCTGATCCAGCCAGGCGGGTCTAAGACGTGGGCCTTTCAATACCGTCTGGACGGCAAGCGGCGCGAGGTGACGATTGGCCGCTATCCCGAAATCGGCGTTGCTGACGCACGCGACCGCCACGCCGAATACCGGTCGATGGTGGAGCAGGGCCAAGACCCGGCCGCCCACAAGCGGACAGACGAGGCCGAGCGCAAAGCGCGGGAGACGCTGAAGGCCGACGAGGGGCAGTTCAAGGCGTTCTCCCTCAAGTGGCTGGACGAGCGCCTGGGCAGCAAGTCGGACGGTTACCGAGCGCAAATGCGCTCCCTCCTCGATCGGTTCGTCTGGCCTGAGATTGGCCGGAAGGCGCTGGAGGATGTGAAGCCCGCCCATGTGCTGGCAATCATCGAAAAGCGGCGCGACACGCCGAACACCGCGGAGAACGTGCGGGTTCTCATTC
>DASZIR010000177.1:0-8660 GCA_035948995.1 Paraburkholderia sp.
GGGCCTGCCTACGCGGGAGCTCTATCAGCCGTCGCCGGCGCCCGCGCACATTGGCTTTCAGTTCCTCGAATTCGCCGTCGACGACGCGGCGCGCACGAAACTCGCCGACTGGCTCGGCAAGCTGCGCTTTCGCCGCGCCGGACAGCACCGTTCGAAGGATGTGACGCTGTATCAGCACGGCGAGGCCTCGATCGTGCTGAACGCGGAAGCCGATTCGTTTGCCAGCGCGTTCTTCCAGCAGCACGGCTTGTCGCTTTGCGCGTCGGCACTGCGGGTCGACGATGCGAAGCTCGCCTTCGAACGCGCGGCGGGCTTCGGCTATGCGCCGTTTTCGGGTCAGGTGGGACCGAACGAGCGCGTGCTGCCGGCCGTGCGCGCACCGGATGGCAGCCTGAACTACTTCGTCGACGAAACGCCCAACGCGCCCACCCTGTTCGAAGCCGATTTCGTGCTGGATGGCCACGACAGCCCGGCAGAACCCGCCCTGCTGACCCACATCGATCACGTCGTGCTGTCCCTGCCCGCGGACGCGCTCGACACCTGGGTGCTGTTCTTCCGCACCGCCTTCGGCTTCGACGCGGAGCCGAGCTGGCTCGTGCCGGACCCTTACGGGCTGGTACGCAGCCGGGCGCTGCGCAGCACCGACGGCTCGGTGCGCATTGCGCTGAACGCGTCGGTCGACCGCCACACGGCCGTGGCGGAGGCGTTGCACGCCTACCGCGGCTCGGGACTGAACCACGTGGCGTTCCGCACCACCGATATCTTCGAGGCGATTCCGCAATTCGTGAGCGCCGGTCTGCCGATTCTGCGTATTCCGCGCAACTACTACGAAGACCTCGCCGCCCGCTACGCGCTACCCGACGACCTGATCGAAGCGTTGCGTGTGCGCAACATCCTGTACGACCGCGACGAACAGGGCGGGGAGTTCTTCCACGCCTACACCGAACAACTGGATCAGCGCTTTTTCCTCGAAATCGTGGAACGGCGCGGCGGCTACGACGGCTACGGCGCTGGGAACGCCGCAGTTCGACTGGCCGCGCAGGCGCAGCACCGCAAGCATGATGTCAGCTAGATGTTTTGATTGTTTGACAAATTTGCATTCTCATTGAATCATTGTTTGACAAGTAACGAGATGTAATAAGGTCTCGATTCATTTATAACGATTCACCATGGCGATCTGATCGACGACGAAGGAGACAGTAGATGAAGAAAACTCGCGGCACTTTCAAGAAACTCGCATTCACGGCCAGCGCGGCGCTGCTCGCGAGCCCGGCCTTTGCACAGAGCAGCGTCACGCTGTACGGCGTGGTAGACGACGCCTTCGTCTATGCCAACAACCAGAAGGGCAGTTCGAACTTCTATCTGCGTCAGGGCAACCTGTACGCGTCGAAGTGGGGCCTGCGCGGTAACGAGGATATTGGCGGCGGCACCAGCGTGATCTTCGACTTGCAGAACGGCTTCGATCTGAATACCGGTGCGCTGTCGTCGTCCACCCAGATCTTCAACCGTCAGGCATATGTCGGCGTGCAGAACCCGATGTACGGTACGTTCACCATGGGCCGCCAGTACACGCCTTACTATATGTTCGTCGGCCCGCTTGCCTCGAGCAACTGGCTGACTGGCGCGACCGGCGCGCATCCGGGCGATATCGACGGTCTCGATACCACGATCCGCATCAACAATTCGCTGGTCTATAACACGCCTAACTGGAACGGCCTGCAAGCGAGCGGCATGTATGCGCTCGGCGGCATTGCCGGCAGCACGGGCAAAGGCCAGACCATCAGCGCCGGCGTGCGCTACGCAACCGGCCCCGTGAATCTCGCCGCCGGCTACCTGCGCCTCGACAACGCGCAAACCACCAGCGGCTTCGACACGGCTTCCACGGGCAGCTTCGGCACGTCGTCGATCAACGCGGGCTATGTGTCGGCGAGAGCGCTCCAGCACGTCGCCGCGGCTGCCGACTATACGATCGGCAGCCTGATGATGGGCCTCACGTATTCGAACGTCGAATACTTGCCGGGCAGCCGTTCGATCTTCCGCGACACCGCCGTGTTCAACACCTACGCAGCGCTCGCCACGTACCGCTTCACGCCGGCGTTCGATGTCGCAGGCGCGTTCTCGTACACGTTGGCGTCGAAGGCTAACGGCATCTCCAGCGCGGCACGCTACCAGCAGTACTCGCTGAAAGAGGCCTATCACCTGTCGAAGCGCACCACGCTGTATGCGCTGCAGGCTTATCAGCACGCCACCGGCGACACGCTCGGCGCGAAGGGCGCAGGCAACATCATCGACGCCACGCCTGCGGTCGGCGATTCGCAGAACTCGACGCCGTCGTCGACGAATGGGCAGTTCGTCGGCATGCTCGGGATCGCGGTCGCGTTCTAACCAGCTGCACCTCCCCTCACCCGGCTGCTGCCGGCGCCGCGCTTGCGCGCGCCTGCAGCGTCGTTCCCGATCGCTCCCGGCTGTCCCCGGCCATGAGCGGCGCCTCGGCCGTCGTCTGAGGGCCATCGCCGCCTCGTTATAATGAAGGCTGACCCGCACAGTCCGATGCGGCACGCTTTTGTTCGCCGCGCTCATCCGGCATCGAACCCACAAGCTGCCAGGACCGACACCGTCTGGAGACCCATGAAGAAGTTAGCCGCAGTTCTGTCCGTTCCCCTGCTTCTCAGCGCCTGTGCGTCTTTTCAGAACCCGGATTCGGGTGAACCCGTGATCGACAGTACGACGCAGCGCCCTGTCAACGATGTGCTGGCGTGCATGACGCAGGAAGCCACCAGGCACAACGCCGCCTTCAAGACCACCCCGCTGCCGGAAGGGCAAATGCTCGATTTCGGCGATTCGAACGTCGTCAAGGTCCGCGCCGACAACGGTGCGACGACCTACCGCTTCTACGCGGGCAAGCGCCACGCCAACAACCTCTGGATTGAGGGCGCGAGCAAGATCTGCGCACCTTGACGCAAGCATCGGTAATAGATACCGGGTCGAAAGCATTGCGATCTGCTGTTTCGGGCCCGTGTCTTAATAATGGTTTAAGACTTGGGCCCCATGATCCACCGGACAACGAAAAAGCCCAAGGTAGAACATGAACAGAACAGATAGCGATACGAGTAGCCCGCCGGCCCCGGCAAAGCGGCCGACCATCCTGCGCCGCCTGTTGAGCCACCACGAACTGGCGACGCTGCTGTTGTTGCTGCACGCGCCAATCGACGCCTTCGCGAAGCCCGAGATTCCGATGCTGCACGAAGCCGGTCTCGTCGAAACGGTGGCAACCGAGGCAGGCGCCCCGAGCATTCGCCTCACGCTGGAAGGCAACGCCGTCCTGCGCGGACTGGGCATCAGGTAAGCGCGAGTTTCATTCGTCAGGCACGTGGGCCGTTAGCCCATCCCGCCATCAGATCATCAGGCCTGCCAGACCGCATAGCCGGCTTCGCGCAGCCCGATCGCCAGTTCGACTTCCATATCCCGCGCGCCGTCATAGGGCATTGGATTGAACACCTCATACAACTCCGGCATCAGCCGCAGCCCATAGTCGCGCACGAAGCGGTTGGCCTGAATGCCAGCCTTGTGCCGATCGAAGCGCAGATCAGGGTCTAGCCCCGTCATGCCCACGTACACACACGGCCGGTCGAACCGGTAGTCCGGATTCGCGCGGCGAAAGCGCGCCTCGTTCCAGACCGTATCGGACAACGCGACGACATAGACGTAATAGTGGTGACTCGGACGACGGCGGGCCATGCGGTGCAGGAGCGCGATCAGTGCCCGATCAGCCGTGAATCAGCCATGCGCGGTACCGTGCAGCAGCATGCGGTACTCGGTCGGCGTAATGCCGACCGTCGCCTTGAACTGGCGGGTGAACGCGCTGTGGTCGGTGTAGCCGCACAGTGCGGCGACATCGGTCACCTTGTCGTGCGACACCAGCAGCGCCGTGGCGGCATCGAGCCGCGTCTTGAGCAGCACCTGACGCGGCGTGAGATGAAAGACCTTATGAAAATACCGCTCGAGCTGGGCCACCGACATATCCGCCATCGCGGCAAGTTGCTTCAGGTTGAGCGGTTGCACGTAGTTGTCCTGGATGTACTGCACGACGGCGGCAAGCCGGCTGTACGCAGGATGACTGCCCTCGTCCGCTTTCAGATCGCGCGAAATGCCCGCCAGTCCGACCATCCGCCCCGCCGGATCGCGCAGCGGCTGCTTGCAGGTGAGGCACCAGCCCGGCTGCCGGCCGGGATACAGATGCAGCTCGAGTTGATCGACCATCTGGTTGCCGACATGGATGATCGCCTGGTCCTGCGCGGTATAGATGCGCCCGAAGCGGCGCGGAAAGACGTCTTCGGCGGTCTTGCCGAGCAACGCTGCCTTGTCCTTGTAGCCGCAGCGCGACGCGAGCGTGCGGTTGACCAGCGCGTAGCGCGCCTCAGCGTCCTTGACGAAAAACACGACGTCCGGCATCGCGTCGAAAACCGGCTCGAGCAACGTGAAATGCGAGAGCATGCCGGTCAGCGTGGCATCGGCTGGGTCGAGCGGGTGAGCCAGCGTGTTCATCGTACGTGTTCCGTGCATCCGGTGCGGTGGTCTTGTGCGGTCGATTATAGGGCCGCGCGGCGCGGCGAAGAAATCGGCTGGGTTAGCGGGCTGCAGGCGGATTGGCCACGCGGGCTTACGCGATCAGTCTTCGGCAAGCATGCGATTGCGCGGCGGTTCGTGCTCGCACGCCGCCATCAGCGTGCCGATCTGCGCTGGGTGGAACGGCGCACGCGGCTGCGCCGTCTGCCAGCCAAAGTAGGTGCTGGCGGCGCCGCCGCAGATGCGCCCCTGGCAAGGGCCCATCCCGCACCGGGTGTGCAGTTTGGCATCGCGCCAGTCGGCATAAACGCTCACCTCTCCAACCGTCACGTCTTCACAGCGGCATAGCAGGGTATCGGCAGCAGGCAGCGCCCGAGCCGCTTCGCGTAACGCGAAGGCTGCCTCCACGCGTTGCGCAAAGCGTTGCCAATGCGAGCGTTGCGCACGCAACGCTCGCAAATCCCGCGTCACGCCACTCGCCGCCCACCCGGCGAGCTCGCCTTCGACGCGCGCCAACTCCATCCCGCCAATACCGGTGCATTCGCCTGCCGCCAGCACGCCGTCCACTGACGTACGTTGCGCATCGTCGACTGCAATCGCCCCGCTATCGTTGATCGCGCACCCCAGGGCCTGCGCGAGCGTGACATTCGGCACCAGCCCATAACCACACGCGATGCGATCGCACGCGAGCGTCACCTCACGCGTGCCGCGCATGATGGAGACCTCCTCGACACGGCCGGCGCCGCACGCCTCGCGCACCACACTGCCCGTCCAGTAGCGCAGCCCTGCAAATCCGCGCGTCAACTGTACGGCCTGAATCAGCTTCGAAGGTGTCGCCGCGAGCGACGCGGCAAAACGCGCCAGCGCAAACGCCGAAGCCTGCTCGACCACCGCCACCACCTGGGCCCCCGCCGCACGTGCGGTGGCGAGCGAAGCGAGCAGCAACGGGCCGCTGCCTGCAATCACGATGCGCTCGCCGCGCACCGGCGTGCCGCCCTTGATCAATGCCTGCAGTGCGCCCGCGCCGGTCACGCCGGGCAGCGTCCAGCCGGCGAACGGCAGCAGGCGCTCGCGCGCGCCGGTGGCCAGAATCAGCTGGTCGTAGCTGACGCAGATGCCGCCATGCTCAGCCGATTCGAGCAGCAACGCGCGCGGCGCCAGGCGCGCAACCACACGCGCCGACGACCACAGCATGACGTCCGGATAAGCCTGGAGTGCCGCGTGAACTTCGCGCAGCGGCGCCTGTGGCGCGTGCCGCGGTCCGTGACGCCAGACCTGGCCGCCCACGCGCGGATTGTCGTCGAACACCGCGACCCGCGCGCCCGCCTGCGCTGCTGCGCGCGCCGCATGCAACCCCGCTGGACCCGCGCCCGCCACCACGATGTCATAGTGCGGATTCATCGCGGCCCTGTCGTCTGAATGATCTGACCGTCGCGGCAGAGCGTCTGACACGCGAGCACGTGGGCCCGGCCATCGATCGTTACTCTGCATTCCTGACAGATGCCCATGCCGCACAAGGCCGCGCGCGGTTGACCGCTGACCGAGGTGCGCGTGCCGCGCAAACCCGCCATCGCCAGTGCGGCCGCGACCAGGGTGCCGGCTTCGACCACCAGCGTGTGAGCGTCGATCGTCACGCGTATTAATGCGTCGGCACGCTCAGACATGACAGACTCCCTGCGCAAAACGTTGTGGCAAATACGGCTCCTGCGGGATCGGCGCAACATCTCCGGTGATCTGTGCAGCGAGCAGTTTCGCCGTCGCGAGCGAAGTGGTGACGCCGAGGCCCTCGTGGCCGACGGCGACCCAGAGATCCGGCGCAGCGTCACCGGCGCGGCCGATCAGCGGCAAACCATCCGGCGACGCCGCGCGAAAGCCGGTCCACGCGCGAATTCCATTGAGCGAAGGCAAAGCCTGCAGATACCGCGCAGCCCGCTGCAACATCTGCGCGAGCACGGACATCTCGACGGCGGGATCGGTCGTCTCGAACTGGCGCGACGAACCGATCAACAACTGGCCGGTCGGCCGCGGCTGTGCATTGAACGCCACTGACGTGCCCACCGCGTGATGGGCGCTTTTGATGTAGCCGAGCTCGAGCAGTTGATGCCGGATCAGGCCGGGATAGCGATCCGTGATGAGGAGATGACCCTTCTTCGGCTGCAAGGGCAGCGAAGGCACCAGCTTCTGCGCGCCGATGCCGTTCGCCACGATGACATGCGAACCGCTCACGCGCGCGCCGTTCGCAAGGGTCACGCCATGTGCATCGACGCCGGCCACTTCCGTGCCGAGCCGCACCGTGATGCGGGCAGCGCCAGGTGATTGCGTGAGCAACCATTCGGCAACGGTCGGCGCGTACACGATGCTGTCGTGTTCGATCAGGAGGCCGCCCGCCATCGCAGGTGCAAGCGCCGGTTCACAGGCACGCAACGCCGCGCTTTCGAGCAACTGCCCGGCGACACCGCGGGCCGCGAACGCATCGTGCATCGCGCGCGCGGCATGCCACTCTTCGTCGTCGGCTGCGACCCACAGCGTGCCGCAGCGCGAGAACGCGTCGCGCTTGCGCAGTTGCGGCGCCAACTCAAACCACAAGTCGCGCGAGTAAGCGCTCAACGCCAGCTCGGCGGGCGAGTCGTTCATGACGACAATGTGCCCCATGCCCGCAGCCGTCGCACCGCCGCCGATGCCATGCCTGTCGAGCACCTCGACCTGCAAGCCACGCGCGGCCAGTTCCGCCGCGCACGCCGCGCCGACAATCCCCGCGCCGACGATGACTGCATCCGCCGTCATGCCGCGGGCAAACCCCATGCAAAAGGATCGCGTTCGTCGAAACACAAGCGCCCTTCGGCCATGATGTGCGCATGGCCGGTGATGGTCGGCTGCACCGTCACGCCGTCGTCGCTGCGGCGATAACTGGCCTCGAACACGCTGCCGATGATGCTTTCCTGCCGCCACACCGCACCTTCGGCAAGCTTGCCGTCAGCGGCGAGGCAGGCCACCTTCGCGCTGGTGCCGGTACCGCACGGCGAACGATCATAGGCGTTGCCGGGACACAGCACGAAGCTGCGGCTGTCGACTCCCGCGCGCGAGCCTTCCGCAAACAGTTCGATGTGGTCGATCAGCGCGCCGTCTGCGCCGGTGATGTGTTGTGCAATCAGCGCGTCGCGGATCGCCGAACTGAACGCGGTCAACTCCGGGATGTGGCGCGCTTCGAGCGCGCGGCCATGCTCGGCGACGAGGAAGAACCAGTTGCCGCCCCACGCGATGTCACCGCTCAGCGCACCGTAGCCGGGTACCTCGACGGTGACCGCCTTGCGATAGCGATACGCCGGCACATTGCACACCGCGACGCTGCCATCCTGATTGAGCGTCGCCTCGACGATGCCGACCGGCGTCTCGATCCGATGCAGGCCAGGCCCGATGCGCCCCATATGCGCAAGCGACACGACCAGTCCGATCGTGCCGTGTCCGCACATGCCGAGGTAGCCGACGTTGTTGAAGAAGATCACGCCCGCCGCGCAATCCGCGGCGTCCGGCTCGCACAACAGCGCGCCGACCACGACGTCCGAACCGCGCGGCTCGGTGACGATGCCGGCGCGCCAGTCGTCGAAGCGGGTACGGAATACATCGAGCCGTTCGGCCAGCGTCCCGTTGCCGAGGTCCGGGCCACCGGACACAACCAGGCGGGTCGGTTCACCACCGGTGTGCGAATCAATCACGTTCAAGGTTTTCATGACGACATGTTAGGAATGCGGCGGCGGGCAGTCTTGGCGTCATTATGCGCGGATTGTGACGATTTCAGCATAGTCATCGCCGCCGTGGAGGAACCTCGCCGATGCGTGCGACGGGCAACCCCGTTTCAGGCTGGGAGGCACGGCTGCGGAAGCACCCATATGCCAGGAAGCCGGCTCGGGCAGGCAAGGACATTTCCCGTGAGTATTCATCTGGAATCGGGATTTCACAAGGCGTTCTGCGGCTGCGCAGTGAGATTCGCGCACAGCGCCTATGCTGAAATCGTCATCCCGCACGCGCCGATCGCGCAAGACGGCCGCTTTTTCCCTGCTTAAACTGCGAGCAACTCATCACCCTCAGGAGAGAAG
>DASZIR010000178.1:0-3548 GCA_035948995.1 Paraburkholderia sp.
ACGATGCGCAGGGTGTTGGACCGAATGGTAGCCATACGCTAACTTAACACGACACTGTATGAATGTACAGTACTCGGGCGAAGAGCTGGAGCCCTTTCCCTCACCGGCCTAAAGGCCAGTGCATCCCGGGCAACTTGGTGAGCTGGAAGCCAATCCTGGCGAAATCGTGGTCCTTGAGGGATTGATCCGGGGGCGGCAGCACGTCGCGCCGCGCGCCGGCTTGACTTCCATGGAATATTGTAATATTGTCAACACGAATACGTTACGATAGACTGCTGTTGCAGTACTTCAACCCCACATAGGCTAACCGGAATCATGTCGACCACTGACGACAACATTGCCGATGTCGCGGTCCTCAATGGTCCGCGCGGAGGACGCGGCAGCCCGCGGCCCCTGACCATGCCGGAGCAGATCGCCGAGAGCATCACCGACGCGGTGCTACGAGGCGAGTACCAGCCAGGCGATCGCGTGCGCGAGCAGGAGCTGGCGTCGCAGTTCCAGGTCAGTCGCGGCCCGATCCGGGAAGCGCTGCGGATCCTCGAAAAGAGCGGCGTCGTGCGCATCTTGCCACAACGCGGCGCGCACATCACGCAACTCAGCGCGAAGGAAGTCAACGACCTCTTCGAGGTTCGGCGCTCCCTCATCGGCCTGCTTGCCCGCAAGATATGCCCTGCGTCGCCGGCACTGATCAAGGCGGTGGATCAGCACGTTCGTACCTTGGAAGCGCTCGGCAGTCAGGAGAGTGCGACGGAAGAGCACGCGAAAATCAGCCTGCTGCTCAGTCGCCTGCTACTCGCCGCCTGCGACAACCATCGGCTGGTGGAGATGCTGGAGTCGCTCGTCAACCAGACGGCGCGATATACGCGGCTCGGCTTGCGCGAACCACAACGCCGCGCACAGTCGACCGCCAGCTGGCGCAGCTTCGTGATCGCCCTTGAGGCCGGCAACGCCGACCTCGCCGCTGTGGCTCTCGAGGGCCTCGTCGAGGCGTCGCGCATCGCAGCCGTGAAGCACCTTCAGCAAGGCTGACATACCGCACCGGTTTCCGGTGCTTTGCCGCCTAATATTGTAGACAATCGGACAATTTTATATGAGCACTCAGATTGCGGGCCGCATGATCTCCTGGGCATCGGCCCAGCACGCGAGCCGCACCGCCCTGGTCTTTCAGGGCCGCAACATGACGTTCGATGAGGTCGAACGACGCAGCAACCGTCTGGCCAACGCTCTGATTTCGCTCGGGCTGAAGCCCGGCGATCGCCTCGCGGCACTGCTTGCCAATTCAGAAGAGACCGTAGACAGCTTCTTCGGGGCGGAGAAGGCCGCGCTGACCTACGTGCCGCTGAATGCCCGCCACACACTGCATGAGCAGGTGGATATCCTCAACGACTGCGAAGCTGCCATCGTGATCGTAGGCCCGGAGTTCTGCGATGTCGGCGCGCGGCTCGCCGCCCGCTTGCCGTCAGCCCGGGTGCCGTCGCTCAGGCACGTTGTCGCGCTCGGATGGTCGGCGCCGGGAACGATCGGGTACGAGACACTTGTCCGCACCGCGAGCGGGACGGCGCCGGAAATCGAGGTCGGCTCCGAACATCTGATACGCCTCGCCTATACCTCAGGCACGACCGGCAAGCCCAAGGGTGTGGCCTACTCGCTGGCGCGCTGGCAAGCCCGCCTCACCAATCATTTCGACGCGATGGAGTATCGGCTCGGTCCGGACGACGCGATGTTGCACGTCGGCCCGTTGACGCACGCAGCCGGAGTCCATTTGCTGCCCTGCTACCTGTGCGGGGCGCGCAACGTGATCGAAGACAGGTTCGACGTGGAGGCGGTGCTCGCGCTGATCGAACAGTACCGCATCACGCAGATCATGCTCGTGCCTACGATGCTGACCCGCCTGGTCGACGCCGTGGAAGGCGGAGCGAAGGCGGACCTGTCATCGTTGCGGCGCATCCACTACGGTACGGCACCGACGCCGCCCGCGCTCATCAAGCGTGCGATCGCCGCATTCGGACCGATCCTGCGCCAGCAGTACGGCATGACAGAGGCCGCGCAACCGCTGACCGTGCTGTACCCAGACGATCATCTGACCGGTGATGGGGTGGAGGAGCACCGCTTGCTGTCTTGCGGACGGCCTACGGCCAACGTACACATCGCGATCCGCGACACCGGCGGCGCCGCGCTGCCGCCGGACGAGATCGGCGAAATCACGATCGAGCATCGCGGCATCGGTGAGGTGCAATTCTGGCGCCGGCCCGAACTGCTTGCCGAAACGGTACGTGACGGCTGGTACTACACGGGCGATCTTGGCTACTTCGACAAGGCCGGTTTCCTGTACATCGTCGGCCGCAACAAGGACATGATCATCTCGGGCGGTTTCAACGTCTACGCGCGCGAAGTCGAAGATGCTCTCATCAGCCATGGCGCAGTGTCGGAAGCGGCGGTGCTGGGGCTGCCCGACTCCGAGTGGGGTGAGACGGTCGCGGCCTTCGTGGTCACGCGCGCCGGCGCGACGACCACGGCCGAAGAACTGCAGCGCCACTGCGCAGAGCGCATCGCCGGTTACAAGAAGCCGCGCCTGGTGGAGTTTGTCGACGCGCTGCCGCGCAACGGGGCGGGCAAGGTCACAAAGAACACTCTACGAGATGCATACCTGGCATCACGAAAGGAAGCAGACAATGAATGACTATGGATTGAGCGCCATCGAGGCGTGGAACAGCCGTCCTCGCCGGCGCTACGAAACCATCAGCGTCAAGCCGCTGACGCACACGATCGGTGCGGAAATCAGCGGCGTGGATCTGTCCACCGAGCTGTCGGATCAACAGTTCGACGAGATCCGCCATGCGTGGCTGGAAAACCTGGTCGTCATCTTCCGCGACCAGCAGATGACACCCGGGCAGCACAAGCGCCTCGGCCGGCGCTTCGGCGCGCTACACGTGCATCCGCTTAACGCCGTAAAGCCCGGCACGGACCCGGAGATCTTCGAGGTCAAGGCTGGCAAGCACTCGAAGCATGTGGCCGGCGAGGGCTGGCACACGGATGTGTCGTGCGACGCCGAGCCGCCGTTGGGCTCAATGCTCTACGTCACGCAGATGCCAGAGGGAGGCATCGGCGGCGACACCATGTTCGCCAACATGTACCTCGCCTACGACATGCTGTCGGATCGACTCAAGAGTTTGCTCGAGGGCATGACCGCCGTTCACGACGGCGCGATTCCGTACGTCGGCAGCTACAAACACAAGGCGCCAGAGGGCGGGTTTCCGACCACCGAGCATCCGGTCGTGGTGCGACATCCCGAAACGGGCCGCAAACTGCTGTTCGTCAACCGGGGCTTCACGTCCCGCATCGTCCAGCTCACCAGCTACGAGAGCAGGTCTGTGCTCGAGATGCTCTATCGAATGATCGAACTGACGCCACCGCTCGTCTGCCGGATTCCCTGGACGCAGAACTCAATGGTGTTCTGGGACAACCGATGCACACAGCACCATGCGGTCTGGGACTACTACCCGTTCAGCCGCTACGGACAGCGCGTCACCATCGCCGGCCAGGCGCCG
>DASZIR010000179.1:0-2996 GCA_035948995.1 Paraburkholderia sp.
GGCAAAAGAAATTTTCGGCACGCCGCGCGAAGCCTGTTCGGATGGTTGTCAGTAAGACGTGTGCGTCGGTCGGAGTGAAGTCACCCGGCGGATCGATTGCATCGATCAGGTCGCGATCCCCTGCCATCGACCAGACCCGCGTCATAAGAGGACGCGTGCCAATTTCGTTGGCTTCCTCCGGAAGACGCGCAACGGGCATCCAAAAGAAAAATCGCGACAGTATCGCCAAATGCGCCCAGACTGCGCGATATGGCGGTCGCTTTCGCGACCGGCAAATCAGGAGAAACATGTTGGCAAAGAGTACGATGCGCGGCAATCGCGAGGCCAAAAAGCCCAAACAACCCAAAAAGGTGATCTCTCCTGCGGAAGGCGTGTCCCCGGCAAGTGCGCCGAAGGCCACTGCCGCCAGCGCACCGGCCAGGAAAAAATAGCAGGCGCCCGGGGCACGGATCCGTGGCCTTTCCGCTCCACCCTTTCCGGGTGTTGAGCCGGGAACTGCATCTATCGGGACAGGGAAGCGCAGGTGCCCCTGCCCCTCATTCATCGCCGCATCGGTCCGATCGCAGCTCATCCGGCGTTTTCGTGCACCGCTAAACGGCCACTAACGGTTTGCGCAGGACGGTGTACTGACCCATTCCCGTTACTCGCATCGTTCCGGCGCGCTGTTTCGATTCGCCGGCAATTCGCGACTGCGCCAGTGGCAGCGTCGCGTCATGGCTAACCACGCCGGCAGAAGCCGTGCGTGCGTGCTTTTTTCGTCCTGACGGGTTTGCGTGGTGTTTCCGCATCCGTCGGACCCACCACAGCCCGCAGGCGTCCGCCCACGCGACACGCGTAATCCGGCCGCCCTCGAAGGAAGAACCGATCATGTCCCAGTTCGATGAACAGTGCGTCGATGCAATGATGGCGTCCGATGCCAGCGTCGCGAACATCGCACGCCACCGCGACCAGTCCAACCCGCCGATAGCACAGACGGCGCAGGAAAGGCGTCTGTGAACGCGGTTCTTCACTATGTCGCGCGGCGTCGCGTCGTGTCGCCGCCGTGGACCGACACCGCACCGGTGCGGGAGGAACTGTTCGGCGTCGAACGGCTGGAACAACACGCGCAGAGCCTCGCTGCCGCGCAGCCGGTGACGAAGACGCCGCCCGTCGTGTTATCGCTGCACACGCGGCTTAACGACAACGCCGCCGTCCTGCTCGCGGCCTACCGGGCGAGCGCCGAAGAACTGGAGAGCGGCCGTGGCGTCGTGCCGGCCGCCGAATGGCTGCTCGACAATTATCACCTCGTCGAGGAACAGATCCGCGAAATCCGCGACGACCTGCCGCACGGCTACTACCGTCAGTTGCCCAAGCTCGCCGCCGGCCCGTTCGCCGGCTATCCGCGCGTGTTCGGCCTCGCCTGGGCGTTCGTCGCCCATACCGACAGTCACTTCGATCCGCAGATCCTGCGGCGTTTCATCGATGCGTATCAGCGGGTTCAGCCGCTGACGATCGGTGAATTGTGGGCGGTCGCGATCACGCTGCGCATCGTCCTGATCGAAAACCTGCGACGCCTGACCGACCAGATCACTGCAGGCCGCAGCGCACGCGCCGACGCCGATGCGCTCACCGACCGTCTGCTCGAATCGGGCAGCGCGCGCTCTGCGCTCGAAGCGGATATCTCCACACGTTCATCGGGTCTGCTCTCGGAACTGTTCGCCGCACAACTTGCTAAACGGCTGCGCGACCAGGATCCGCGAACCACACCTGCGCTGGGTTGGTTGGAAGAGCGGCTCAGGCTCCAGGGCGCCAGCGTCGATGAAGCCGTGCAGCACGCGCAGCAGCGGCAGGGCGCGTCGAACGTCACCGTGCGCAATGTGATCACCAGCATGCGGCTGATTTCCGACATCGACTGGGCGGAACTGTTCGAGAGCGTGAGTCTCGTCGACGCACGGTTGCGTGCGGGCAGCGCCTTTGCTGCGATGGACTTTCCGACCCGCAATCTGTACCGCAGCGCGATTGAGCAACTGGCGCGCGGCTCGCGCCTTACCGAACTCGAAGTCGCCGATCTCGCGCTGCGCGCGGCGCAGGCGGCGGCCGCGGAAAAAGGCGATGCCGCGCACGCGGAGCGTGCCGGCGACCCTGGCTACCACCTGATCGCCGAAGGCCGCCCTGCGCTCGAACAGACGATCGGGTTCCGTCCGCCGTCACGTTTGCGGATCACGCGATTCAACGTCCGCCTCGGCATCGGCGGCTACGTGGGCGAGATCGTCACGCTCGCCACGACCTTGCTGATGCTGGCGTTGTGGCTGCTCTGGTCGCTGGCGCCACGAGGTCTAGACCCCAGTGTGTTCGTGCTGTTTGCCGTGTGCGCATTCCTGCCTGCCACCGAGATCGCGACCGCGCTCATCAACCGGACGATCGCGTGGAGTTTCGGCGCGATCACGTTGCCGGGTCTCGAACTGACAGCAGGCGTGCCGTCGTCGCTGCGCACGCTGGTCGCCGTGCCGACGCTGCTGACGAGCGAAGCCGACCTGCGCGAGCAGATCGAACGTCTCGAGGTGCATCACCTCGCGGGTGCGGGTGGTGACCTGTCGTTCGCGCTGCTGGCGGACGGCCTCGATGCAGATCACGAGGTGGTGGCCGGCGACGCGCATCTGCTCGCCGTCGCCGCCGACGCCATCGATGCGTTGAACCGCCGGTACGGGCCGGGCAACGGCGGCAACCGTTTCCTGCTGCTACACCGCCGGCGCGTCTTCAACGCGAGCGAGAACAAATGGATGGGCTGGGAGCGCAAGCGCGGCAAGCTACATGAATTGAACCGTTTGCTGCGCGGCGCGACCGACACGACCTTCCTGTCGATCGCCGGGCGAGCGCCGCACGTGCCATCCGGCGTGCGTTATGTGATCACGCTAGATGCCGATACGCGTTTGCCGCGAGACGCGGCGTTGCGGTTGATCGGCAAGATGGCGCATCCGTTGAACCGGCCGAAATTCAGCGACGTCGAGCAACGCGTT
>DASZIR010000180.1:0-51498 GCA_035948995.1 Paraburkholderia sp.
ACAGAGCAGAAAGCTGGTTGTGGTGGCGTTTATCTGCTATCATCGCCGGTCGAATTATTTGGATCGCTGCCGTTCTTGTCGGTCGATCGAGTCGCTTGGGGCGACTTTTTGACGTCTGGTGCACTACAGGGCACTACAAAGCGCACGACGATTTTCGACACGAACGCCGGCCGGCAACCCCAGCTGGCCCCGCGCCTGGCTTGGTTTTGCTGCTGGGCGCTCCGCAGGGATCCGACGCGTGCGCGCTGCGCCGCCACGCACTTGACCGTAAATTGGGAAATACATGACGACGATTCTTCTGAAAGAAAACGAGCCGTTCGAAGTGGCGATTCGCCGCTTTCGTCGCGCAATCGAAAAGAATGGCCTGATCGCAGAACTGCGTGAACGCCAATCGTACGAAAAGCCGACGACGGCTCGCAAGCGTAAGAAGGCTGCTGCTGTGAAGCGCCTGCACAAGCGCCTGCGTAGCCAGCAACTGCCGAAAAAGCTGCACTAAGCACGCTTTTCAGGCACAGCCGAACGGCGGTGTGAGCTTCGAAAGAAGCCACACCGCCGTTTTGCTTTTGGGGGGGCATTTTTGTGGGCTTTCGCTGTGTGGCGGAGGTTTGCGTTCGGGACTTTCCCGGAGACGCGCGCTTTTTCCGGCCACCTCCGGCGGACGCACGCAAATCGCCGACGCGGACAGCGCCGCGCTAGCTCGCTTTCCTGTTGCGGCCCTTTTTGCCGAGAGCCGCGCAGCGCGCGTGGCAGGTGCAGTCTGTCTGGTGATCGTTGACCATGCCGATCGCCTGCATGAACGCATAGCAGATGGTCGTGCCGACGAACTTGCAGCCATAGCGCTTGAGAGCCTTGCTCAGCGCGTCTGAGATCTCGGTGGAGGCCGGTGCGTGCTGGTACGAGGTCCACTCGTTCTGGATCGGCGTCTGGTCGACGAACGACCAGACGAAATTCGCCAGCGACCCGTGTTCCGCCTGGATCTGCTGAACGGCGCGCGCATTGGTGATGGCCGCCTCGATCTTGCCGCGATGGCGCACGATCGACTCGTCGAGCACCAGCGCATCCACCTGCTTCGGCGTGAAGCGGGCGACGGTGTCAATATCGAAATCAGCGAACGCGCGGCGATAGCCGCCGCGCTTGTTCAGGATCGTCGACCATGACAGGCCGGCCTGCGCTCCCTCCAGCACGAGCATTTCGAAGAGGTGCTGGTCGTTGCGGGAAGGCACGCCCCACTCGGTGTCGTGGTAGTGTGCGAGCGCTTCGCTCGATACCCAGTTGCATCGCTGTATCACGTTCCGGCTCCTGCATGGCTATGTGTGTCGAAGACCCGATCACCGGGGCTCCGCCAGCATAGCGGAACGCTTGCGCGCCGCAACCAGGCCATCCGGCCAGTTGCCGGATCGAAATGGACCTGCCACGCTATACGGCATTCCCTCACTGAACCTGACTTGATGAATACAGACCTCTTCCTGATCGGCATCGACGGCGGCGGCAGCGGTACGCGCATCGTGCTGGGCGACGCACAAGGCCGCGAACTCGCCCAGGCGGCGAGCGGGCCATCGGGGCTCGGCCTTGGTGTCGAACGTGCGTGGCAAGCCATTCAGGCAGGCTGTCGCGAAGCCTTCAGCCGTGCCGGTGTTGCGCCGGACTGGTCGCGTTGCGTGCTGGGGTGCGGTCTGGCGGGTGTCCACAATCGTGACTGGCTCGCCGCATTTCGCGCGCAGGCGCCCCGTCTGGCTGGGCTCGCCGTCGAAAGCGACGCCTACACAACCCTGCTCGGCGCGCATGGCGGCGCACCCGGCGTGGTGGTGGCGCTTGGTACTGGCAGTGTCGCCGCGGTGCTCGACAGCGCGGGTGAACGCCATATGGCCAGTGGCTTTGGCTTCCCTTCGGGCGACGAGGCGAGCGGCGCGTGGCTCGGTTTGCGGGTAATCGTGCACGCGCAGCAGGCGCTCGATGGCCGCGTGCCGCTCGACGCACTGGCGCAGGCGCTCCTCGAACGGACCGGAGCGCGGGATTGCGACAGTCTGGTGGTCTGGCTCTGCGCGGCCAATCAGACTGCCTACGCGAGTCTCGCGCCGATCGTCTTCGCGCATCGGAGCCATCCGTTCACGGCGCGCCTGCTTAACGATGCCGGCGTGGAAATCGGCAAGATGATCGCCGCGCTCGACCCATCCGCGGCCCTGCCCGTCGCGTTGTGCGGCGGTCTTGGCGCACCGTTGCGCGAGTACGTGCCGCAGCGCTACCAAGCCAGATTGCGCGAGCCGCTGGCCGATTCTGCGCACGGCGCGCTGCACCTGGCGCAGCAAGAGGCGGGGCGGCTGGGCGCGCAAGCCGCCGGCTAAGCCGTCGCCGCCGGGTGGTCAATGTGCGGACAAGGCGGCCCGCGGCACAGCCAAACGCAGCCAAACCCAGCCAAACCGTCAAGCAACGATAAAATACGCGCTTTGACGCTGCCCGGCTGCCCACACCATGTACAAAGTCATCGCCACCGATCTCGACGGCACCCTGCTCAACGGCGACCATCAGGTCGATCCGTTCACCGTCGCAACGGTGCGTCGGCTGGAGGCGCAGGGGCTGCACTTCATCATCGCGACCGGCCGGCACTATCGCGACGTGGCGGGCATCCGCGACTTGCTGGGTATCCGTTCTTACCTGATTACGTCGAACGGCGCGCGGGTGCATGCGCCGGACGACACGATGATTTACGCCGACGATCTTCCGCCTGCCGCCGTGCAGCGCCTCGTGCGGCCGGAAATCGCCGGCACGCATGGCCGGGTAATCGTGAACCTGTTCGCCGACCAGGAATGGCTGATCGACCGCGACGCGCCGGAACTGTTGCGCCTGCATCAGGACTCGGGTTTCGGCTACGAGGTGACCGACTTGCGGCAGCACGATGGCGCCGGCATTGCGAAGGCACTGTATATCGGCGAACCGGCCGACCTCGTGCCGGTCGCAGCGAATCTGCAACGCGAATTCGGTGACGCGCTATATGTCACTTACTCGCTGCCGGATTGTCTCGAGGTGATGACCTCGAACGTCTCGAAAGGACGCGCGCTGAAGTTCGTGCTCGAGCGCCTCGACGTGGACGCATCCCGCTGCGTCGCTTTTGGCGACAACATGAACGACATCGATCTGCTCGAAACCGCCGGCCATCCATTCATGATGAATAACGCCAATCCGGATCTCATCACACGTCTGCCGCATGTGCCGCGCATCGGAAATAACTTCGAAGCGGGTGTCGCGCACCATCTGCGCAAGCTCTTTGCGCTGGATGACGAACTGGCTTCCTGATGCGCGTCGGTCGTTAAAACGCCAACCGGCAAGCGAATGCGGATTGGCGTCAGTCGAGCGTGTCCTGCGCGGCCGTCTGCCGCGATGACGGTTACGTGTCCTGCCTCGCTGTCACGCTCAGTTGCCCCCTCAGTTGCCCCGTTTACCCGCGCCAGCCGGGGCCGCGATAGTCGCGGTGGTCATTGCGGTCGTCGTGACCCCAGCGGCGATCGCCATGGTCCCCGCCCCGATCGCCATGATCCCAGTCGCGGCGATAGGCGCCGTCATAGCCGCGGTCCCAGCCCGGTTGACGGTAGTACACCGGCTGCGGTTGCGCATAGACCGGGGCCGGCTGCACATACACAGGAGCCGGTACGCCGAGTGACAGGCCGATGTTCAGATCGGTATGCGCCTGCGCGACACCGCACGCGCCAGCTGCGAGACCTGCGGCTACAAGCAAATGAGTGACGATGCGTTTCATGTTGACTCTCCTGTTATCGACGTAGCGACGTCTTGTCGCACAGGTTCAATCTACGCGTTGCGACGCATGGCGACTGCGACCAGATGTTACGGACTGCAAGCATCGGTGCGGCAGATCAGCCGGCTTGTCATGTGAGTCGCATCCCCGCATGAGGCCGCGCGTTTCCGCGCCCAGCCCTGCTGCGCGGGCGCCTTCCGGCTATTCCCTGGCGCCCGGTGAGACCACGGGGGCGCAGACCCAGCCCACCCGCCTTGCGCCATCGTAAGGCGCCCTTACATCTGTACCAGCCAATTAATGTGCTGCACCGGATGCCGCACCAGATGCCGCCGCAGATGCCGCATCCGGCAGCGCCGCACATGGGCAATCCGCGGACCGGTCGTCCAGTCCCTGCCGGTCGTGCTGGAACGTCGCGCGTGGCGAGCCGCCTTGCCAGTCGAGCTTGACGATGTAGATGCTGTCGAAGTCGTCGCTATGCCACCTGGGGACATCGGCCGCGTTGCCGCCATGGGCGCCCACCATCTGTCGCACCAGCTTCTCAATCAGCCCGTGCTCCCACGCCACCACGACGAGCTTGTTGCGATACGCGGGGTCGACAAGCGCACTGCCGAGTTTGTCGATCTGCGCAAAACCATACGGTGTTTGCACAGGCATCTGGAACTGGATCGCGGTGGGCTCGATCGTCGCGAGCGGGCGTACGTAGTAGTAAGAATGGCCACTGTCGCTCTTTTGCTGGCCCGGGTCAGGCGCGAAGATCGCATCGGGCTTGCCGAATTTCGCGGCAATCACCGCCGGCAGGGCAAGCGACCGGTTGAGACCTTTGCAACTGAGCTGGCCGAAGCCTTCGGCCGGCTTTTCGCCGTGGCGGACGAATACCAGCGTCTCGACATTGTTGTCGGCCGCCTGCACGGTTGCCGGCGCGATGGCGCCGACGCACCACGCGGTGAGCCAGAGCGCGACGCCATGCAGGAATCCGCGGGAACGGTTCATCGGAAGCCTCTATGCGAGCCGTGTGAAAGTCGCACGATTCTAGCAGCGGCGCCGTGGATCACCGCGAATCGGCTGCGCCAAAAGCAAAGCGGGCGCTGTCGCGCCCGCTTTGCCGATTCGATTTGCACCCAACGTAATTCGTGGAGCATAAAAGGCTACTGAAGCGCCACTCGAGCGCCACTTAGGCGGCACCTAAGCGCCACCTAAGCGCCACCTAAGCGCCACTGAAACGCCTTTCGATTGTCGCGACGGTTTTCCGCGATGGCCGGATACACGAAGCCGGCGATCACTGCGCCGATGATCGGCGCAACCCAGAACAGCCAGAGCTGACCGACGCCCGCGCCGCCGACGAACAGCGCCGGGCCGGTCGAGCGCGCCGGATTGACCGAGGTGTTCGTGACCGGAATCGAGATCAGGTGGATCAGCGTCAGGCACAGGCCGATGGCGATCGGCGCGAAGCCTGCCGGCGCGCGCTTGTCGGTCGAGCCGAGAATCACGAACAGGAAGAAGGCGGTCATGACCACTTCACAGATGAACGCAGCCATCAGCGAGTAGTGGCCCGGCGAACGGTCGCCATAGCCGTTGCTGGCGAAGCCGCTGGCGACCAGGTCGAAGCCCGGCTTGCCGCTCGCGATGAGCGACAGCACGAAAGCGCCGAGCACCGCGCCGATCACTTGTGCGACGATGTAAGGAACCAGGTCGCGGGCCGCAAACCGCCCGGCCACGGTCAGTCCCACGCTCACCGCCGGATTCAGGTGGCAACCCGAGATATGCCCGATGGCATACGCCATGGTCAGCACGGTGAGGCCGAACGCGAACGAGACGCCCACGAAACCGATCCCCAGCCCGTGCACCGGACCAGCGGAACTAGCGGCGAGGACGGCGCTGCCGCAGCCCCCCAAGACGAGCCAGAAGGTGCCGAACAACTCGGCAGCGAGGCGCTTTGACAGCTGCATGATATGTAATCCTAAAAAGTTCGACTTGCTTGAGGCGGCACCTGGGGTATTCCGGGGGGAGTCGGATGCACGCCTTCGAGCGCGAAATTCTAGGCAAATATCAGCGATTCGGGTGTCAAGAATTGTCAATCCGGCGGGGTGCCGAATGGATTATTTCGCGATAAAGCAGTGATCCATTTAACAATTCAACAACCATTAATAAATTATCAGACGATATCTTGAATTGTGGGTATTAATGGCCATTGCGAAATTCGCTAATTGCAGCTAGTCTCCGAGACAATGCGTTCTACAAAAAGGGAGAACTGAAATGTCGCAATATGCAGAACTCAAGGCGCAGATCGCCAGATTGCAGGCTCAGGCGGACGAGGCGCGACGTACCGAACTCGGCAATGTGATCGAGGAGATCCGCGGCAAGATTGTCGAGTATGGTTTGACGGCCCAGGATCTGGGTTTTGCCGTGGCTGCGCGGCGCGGACGCCCGCCGAAGAAGGCGCCGCTGCCCCCCAAATATCAGGATCCGAAGTCCGGCAACACCTGGAGCGGGCGTGGCAAACCGCCCAAGTGGATCTCCGGCAAGAACCGTGAACGGTTTCTGATCGAGCAGGTTTAGGGACTGCGGCAGGCGGTTATCGCGGTGAAAGCTTCCTGAAGGTCGCTTGGCGTTCGGGACGCTTAATCATTGCGTAATACGTGTCTAATTCGTGGCGGCTTTTGACAGTAAAAAAGCCGCATTTGAAAGGCGGCTTTTTTTGAAGATGTCCGGCTTATCTGCGCGTTTCCGCTCGCGCAAACGATTCACATGACGTTTTTACACGCAATTAGCCGGCATGGCAGGAAAGCGTTCAGCCCACGGCCACCCGGCGCAATACCGGACGGCGCTCGGCCTCGATAAGCGTCGTATAACCGTCGACGTAGTTCTGCGCCATGGCTTTCGAGCTGAAGCGGCGCTCAAACTGGGCCCGGATCTCCGTGCGCGACAATTCGTCCAGGCGCTGCAGCGCCGCCACCGCGCCCTGCACGTCTTCGACGACAAAACCGGTCACGCCATGATCGATCACCTCAGGCACCGAGCCGCGGTTGAAGGCGATGACGGGCGTGCCGCACGCCATCGATTCGATCATCACCAGCCCGAACGGCTCGGACCAGTCGATCGGAAACAGCAGCGCCTTCGCGCCCGACAGGAATTCCGGTTTCTGTGCCTCGTTGATCTCACCGACGAATTCGACGTGCGCCTGTGACAGCAGCGGCTCGATTTCCGTCTTGAAGTAGTCCTGGTCGACCTTGTCCACCTTGGCGGCGATCTTCAGCGGCAGACCGCTTTGCGCAGCGATCCTGATGGCTGTATCGACGCGTTTCTCCGGACAGATGCGACCGAGGAACGCCAGATATTCCGGCTTCTTGAGAGTCTGCGGTGTGAGCAGTTGCTCGGGCAGGCCGTGGTAAATCGTGTTGAGCCAGTTCGCCTGTTTGAGCGGCAGGCGCTGCGAATCGGAGATCGACACGACCGGCGCGTGCGGGAACGCGTCGAAGACCGGTTGCAGCTCCGGCAGGTCGAGGCGGCCGTGCAGCGTCGTGACGAACGGCGTGTCGAGCGTCGAGAACAGCGGGAACGGCAAATAGTCGAGGTGGAAGTGCAACACGTCGAACTCGTGGGCGACGCTGCGCACCCGCTCCATCAGCAGGACGTGCGGCGCCATCGCGTCGCGCACCGTCGGGTCAAGGCGCAGCGCGCGCGGCCAGGCCGCCTCGAGCCTGGCCGAGGTGAGCGAATCGCCGCTCGCGAACAGCGTCACATCGTGGCCGAGGTCGACGAGCGCTTCGGTCAGATAGGACACGACGCGCTCGGTGCCGCCATAGAATTTGGGCGGTACAGCTTCGTATAAAGGCGCAATTTGTGCGATTCGCATGCGTACTCTCCTGGTTCATAGCGGCTTCGCACGACGGCGCTCGGGTGGAGCGAGGGGCGAATGCCAGGCGGACGGGCGGGCGCGGTAGGCCGCCGCCCGGGAGGCAACCCGGCACGCTACCGGGTTATCCCTTGAGGTCATTATCGGGATTGGGGGTGGCAATTCGAGTTATTTTTCAATCGCTTAATGTTGTTACAGCGCGAAACATGATGCGCAACGGGTCGCGCGGCATGGCATCTCAACTCACCGGACCGGCGCACCGGGCCATCCAGTCCGCCGCGCCTGCCGGCGCCCATGCGCTCCGCATCGATCGGGCAAGCGTCTAGCGAAGGTGTGTTGCATTCGCGTGAAACGCTCTATAATTCGCCCGAATCCCGTTACGGTGCGACAATCTGTCCCCAATCGCGCACCGTTCAACTGGTCCAGCGACCACTGCAAACCTTTCTTAATACTTTCAATTCGGACTTTGTAGGAAAAATTCCTACAGAATTAATGGACGATTCCGTCAGTCAGGCAGGGCGTCTGTCCGATTTCCGTTCCCTTTTCCTTTCGACACAATGCTGGCAAGACCATAAACGGGCCGTTCGCGTGCGCGCGTTCGAGCAAACGTTTCCGTAACGGCCTGACCAGCCAGATTGACTCGGGGGAATCATGAGCACCACAACTGACATGCTCAATGAGATAAGAGAAGTCAACCTCTCCTATCTTCTGCTCGCTCAGCGTCTGCTACGTGAGGACAAGCCCATGGGCATGTTCCGCATGGGGATTTCAGACCAGCTGGCCGACGTACTGGCCAATCTGTCGTTGGCGCAGACCGTCAAGCTGGCTGCGTCCAGCCAGGTTCTATGCCGCTTCCGCTTTGATGACCACGCCGTCCTGTCCACACTTGCGGACAAGGGCAAAACCAGCGCTGTGACCCAGGCGCATTCCGCGATCCTGATGGCTAGCCAGCCCGTCGAACAGGTCGGCTGATGCCGGCACCCGAGGGCAGCAAAACCGGCCAGCAAGACCAGCAACACCAGGAAGCGGGAAGCCGAGCAGATGGCAACTAAAAGTGTGGTGCTCGAAGTCAGGGAGATCACCCTGGCGATCGAACTGATTGAACTTGGCGCGCGCCTGCAGTTGCTCGAGGCGGAAACCAGCCTGTCGCGCGACCGGCTCATCAAACTGTACAAGGAACTGAAAGGGGTCTCGCCGCCCAAGGGCATGCTGCCGTTCTCAACGGACTGGTTCATGACCTGGCAGCCGAACTTTCATTCGTCCCTGTTTTACAACATCTACCGCTTCATGGCGGACCACGGCGGCTGCGAGACGATCCAGTCGATCGTGAAGAGCTACCGGCTCTACCAGGAACATGTCCAGCTGCACGACGACGAGCCGGTACTGAGTCTGACCCGCGCCTGGACGCTGGTGCGCTTTTTCGACTCCCACATGCTGCAGATGACGCCTTGCTGCCGTTGCGGCGGCCATTTTGTCGCTCATGCGCACGATCCGCAGCACGGATTTGTCTGCGGACTATGCCAGCCGCCGTCCCGCGCAGGTAAGACAAAGAAAGTTGCCGAAGCGAAGGTGCGCGCCAGCCAGCTCGCCGTACTGGCGCTTTGACGCGCGGCACCGGGACGCCCGCCCCGCCTGCATCGCAGCCCGGACACCCGGTCCCGGCCCCCGGCCACGAGCCTGTGGTTTACACCGGCTCGCCAGCTCGCTTTTCCACCAAAGTTTTCTGCTGCGTTGCCGTAAACCAGATTAACGACGGACTCCGTCGCTTCCTTGTGAGGGCTCGGCAGTGCTGATTTTCGTGGGAACACTCGTGACGCTGTTGTCCGTTTTCGGCGGTTATGTGCTGGAAGGCGGGCATCTGGGCGCCCTGCTTCAGCCAGTCGAACTGCTGATGATCGGGGGCGCGGGCGTCGGCGCGTTCGTCCTCGGCAACGGGATGAAAACGATCAAGGCGACGCTGGGCGTGATTCCAACCCTCTTCAAGGGCTCCAAGTACAACAAGGATGTCTACATGGAGCTGATGGCGCTCCTCTACGTTCTGCTGGCCAAGGCGCGCAAGGAAGGCACGCTGACGCTCGAAGCCGATATCGACGATCCGTCGAAGAGCCCGATCTTCACCCAGTATCCAAAGATCCTCGCCGACAAGCACATCATCGAATTCCTGACCGACTACCTGCGTCTGATGGTGGGTGGCAACATGAACGCGTTCGAAATCGAAAGCCTGATGGACGAGGAAATCGAAACCCATCACGCCGAAGGCGAAGCGCCGGCACATGCGCTCGCCAAGGTTGGCGATGCGATGCCGGCGTTCGGCATTGTTGCGGCGGTGATGGGCGTGGTGCACACCATGGCCTCCGCCGACAAGCCGCCCGCCGTGCTCGGCGAGATGATCGCCCAGGCGCTGGTCGGCACCTTCCTCGGCATTCTGCTTTCGTACGGACTCATCGGGCCGCTCTCGAGTGTCGCGGAACAGCGCGTCGCCGAGTCGACCAAGATGTTCCAGTGCATCAAGGTAACGATCCTCGCGAGCCTGAATGGCTATGCGCCCGCGATCGCCGTCGAATTCGGCCGCAAGGTGCTCTTCTCGACTGAACGCCCGTCGTTCAGCGAGCTGGAAGAGCATGTGCGCCGCGTGAAAGCCAAGTAACCGCGCGCGCCAGGGATCGAACCGATGAGCAAGGACAAAGACCGCGCAATTGTCGTCAAGCGCTCCGCACCGAAGAAGGCCGGCCATCACGGCGGAGCGTGGAAGCTCGCGTATGCGGACTTCATGACCGCAATGATGGCGTTCTTCCTGCTGATGTGGCTGCTCAGCTCGGCGACCACGGTGCAGTTGCGCGGCATTGCCGACTACTTCAACCAGCCGCTGAAGATCACCCTGTGGGGCGGCGACCGCAGCGCCGAGGACTCGAGCATCCTGAAGGGCGGCGGCCGGGACATTTCCACCGAGCAGCAAGGCATCACGCGCGAGACCGACGGCTCGATGAGCCGCGCCGAGCGCACTGCGGCGCGCAACGACGAAGACGCCGTCAAGCAGATGCAAGGCGAGCTCGAGCGTCGCGAGCAGGTCCGCCTGCATGACCTGCAGGTCAAGCTGATGGCCGCGATCGAAGCCAATCCGGTGCTGCGCCAGTTCAAGCAGCAAATCCGCATCGATTCGACGTTGACCGGGCTGCGCATCGAAATCGTCGACTCGCAGAAGCGGCCGATGTTCGCCACGGCGAAGGACGACGTCGAGCCGTACATGCGCGATATCCTGCGCGAGATCGGCCACACGCTGAACGACGTGCCGAACCGCATCATCGTGCAGGGTCACACCGACGCCGTGCAGTACGCCGGCGGCGAGAAGGGTTACAGCAACTGGGAGCTGTCGGCGGACCGCGCGAACGCCTCGCGCCGCGAGCTGATTGCAGGCGGGATGGACGAAGCGAAGGTGATGCGCGTGATCGGCCTTGCGTCGACGCAGAACCTGAACAAGGCCGATCCGCTCGACCCGGAGAATCGCCGCATCAGCATCATCGTGCTGAACAAGAAGTCGGAGGAGGCGTTGATGCACGACGACTCGACCACGACCACCTTGTCCGACGATGCAGCCGGCTCGGCGCAACTGCAAAAGATGACGCAATCGGTAACGGTTGCTCCAAAGGCGCCCGGCGTGACGCCGTAGTGAAGTAGCGGTGGCCTGACTTGCGATGCCGCGCGCGGCGCGCGAGCTCAGGCGAACCATAGTGAGCGCAGCGAGGTTTTAATGATCAGGCACATTCTGGCAATCGACGACTCGGCAGCAATGCGGGAGATCCTTTCCGCCACGCTGACGACAGCGGGCTATGAGGTGACGGTCGCGGCCAACGGCGAAGAGGGCCTGGAGAACGCGCTTGCGGTGCCCTTCGACCTCGTGTTGACGGACCAGCACATGCCCGGCAAGACCGGCCTCGATCTGATCGCCGCGCTGCGCGGCAACCCGGCTTACCAGGTAACGCCGATCCTCGTCCTGACGACGGAATCCGGCGAACCGTTCAAGGCAGCAGCGCGGGCGGTGGGGGCGACCGGCTGGATCGAAAAGCCGCTCGACCCCGACATGCTGACCGAGCTGGTCGCGGCGCTGGCCGAGGACGGCGGCGCGTGAGCGCAGCCACATTTATAGACGCGATACGGCAGCCCCAGCCCAGACAGGATCTCTTGCGGTGACCCAGGCATGACACTCGACATTACTCAGTTCTATCAGACGTTCTTCGACGAAGCGGACGAACTGCTCGCCCAGATGGAGCAGTTGCTGCTCAATCTGGACATCGGCCATCCCGATCCGGAAGACCTCGCGGCCATTTTCCGCGCGGCGCACTCGATCAAGGGCGGCGCGGCGACGTTCGGCTTCACCGCGCTGACCGAAACGACCCACATTCTCGAATCGCTGCTCGACCGCGCGCGCAATAACGAACTCGTGCTGCGCAAGGACATGATCGACACGTTCCTCGAGACCAAGGACGTGCTGTCCGGCCAGCTCGCGGACTACCGTGCGAGCGCCGAGCCGGATGCGGCGGTGGCCGGCGCGATTTGCGCAAAGCTCGAGCGGCTCTACGCGGAAAGCCGCTTCGGCGCGGCGCAGCCGGCTGAAGCCGCACCGGCTCCGGCTCCGGCCCCGGCTGCACAACCGGCCGCCGCGAGCGCACCGGCCCCGGCCACGGCCCTGGCCCTGGCCGATAGCGGCCAGCCGCCCGAGCACGTGGTCGAACAGGCGGTACAAGCCGCCGTTGAACTATCTGGCGGAGAACCGGCACCGGCCGGCGCCGCCGAAGGGACCGGCGCAGACGCCGGCCCGCACCTGAAAATCACGCTACGGGGTGTAGGTGAGAAGGACCAGGAACTGCTGGCCGAAGAGCTCGGCAACCTGGGCAATATCGTCGGACAGATCAAGTCAGGCGGCGATCTGACGCTGTGGTTGCAAAGCGATGTCACGTCCGACGACATCATCGCCGTGTGCTGTTTCGTGATCGACGACAGTCAGATCTCGATCAGCCGCGGCACGGCACCGGTGGATAAAACGGAGCAAGGCGAACCTGGAACGCCTGCCGCTGCGGAGCAAACACCGGCGCCTGCACCGGCGCCCGCTGCTGTGGCGTCGGCAAGCGCACCGGCAGCGAAGCACGGCCTGTTCGAGCCAGCAGCGCCGCAGGCTGCGGCGCCGGCAGCACCCGCGCCCGCACCGACTGCAGCGGCCGCAGCGGCTCCGGCGCCTTCACCGGCACCGGCCGCCGCAGCACCGGCCGCTGCAGAAGGCGACCGCAAGGCGCGTCCGGCGGCAGCAGCGGCTGCCGAAGGCAGCTCGATTCGCGTCGGCGTCGAGAAGGTCGACCAGCTGATCAACCTGGTCGGCGAACTGGTGATCACGCAGGCCATGCTGGCCGAGACCACCAGCACCTTCGATCCGGCATTGCACGACCGCCTCTTCAACGGCATGGCGCAACTGGAGCGCAATGCCCGCGATCTGCAGGAAGCGGTGATGTCGATCCGCATGATGCCGATGGATTACGTCTTCAGCCGCTTCCCGCGTCTGGTGCGCGACCTGGCCGCGAAGCTGGGCAAGGAGGTCGAACTCGTTACCTTCGGTCAGGCGACCGAACTCGACAAGAGCCTCATCGAACGCATCATCGATCCGCTCACCCACCTCGTGCGCAACAGTCTCGATCACGGCATCGAAACGGTGGAAGCACGGCGCGCGGCGGGCAAGGATGCCACCGGCCAGCTGGTGCTGTCGGCCGCGCATCACGGCGGCAACATCGTGATCGAGGTGAGCGACGACGGTGCGGGCCTGCGCCGCGACAAGATTCTCGCGAAGGCGGCCAAGCAGGGCATGCAGGTCAGCGAAAGCATGACCGACGACGAGGTCTGGAACCTGATCTTCCTGCCGGGCTTCTCGACCGCCGAGCAGGTCACGGACGTGTCGGGCCGCGGCGTCGGCATGGATGTGGTCAAGCGCAACATCCAGTCGATGGGCG
The DNA here is from genome assembly GCA_035948995.1 of Paraburkholderia sp. Classification (GTDB taxonomy): domain Bacteria; phylum Pseudomonadota; class Gammaproteobacteria; order Burkholderiales; family Burkholderiaceae; genus Paraburkholderia. Next base: position 13,595 of record DASZIR010000180.1, read on the forward strand.
GTCACGTCGAAATCACCTCGCACGCGGGCAAGGGCAGCACCACGCGCATCGTGTTGCCGCTCACGCTGGCGATTCTCGACGGCATGTCGGTGAAGGTGGGCAACGAGATTTTCATCCTGCCGCTGAACTTCGTGATGGAGTCGCTGCAGCCGCGGGTGGAGGACATCTACACGGTAGCCGCCGGCGAACGCGTGGTGCGCGTGCGCGGCGAATACCTGCCGCTCATCGCGCTGCACGAAGTGTTCTCCGTGGCCGATGCGAAGTCCGAACCGACTCAGGGCATCGTCACGATCATGCAGACCGAAGGACGCCGCTTTGCCATGCTGATCGACGAACTGGTCGGCCAGCAGCAGGTGGTCGTGAAGAATCTGGAAACGAATTATCGCAAGGTGCACGGCATTTCCGCCGCGACCATCCTCGGCGACGGCAGTGTCGCGCTGATCGTGGACGTGGCGGCACTGAATCGCGAGACCCGGGCCGCACACGGCGCCATGTCGCTCGCGTAACCCTCGGGCAACCTTTTACTTAACTTATTTCATCCCAACCGTTTGGGGGCTAACGTGGCAGAAGTCCAATCCATCAATTCGAGCGTCGCGAATGCGAGCGGTGGCCGCCGCGACGTGCAGCAGGCTGACGCCGGCGGTCAGGAATTTCTCGTCTTCACGCTCGGCGCCGAAGAGTACGGCATCGACATTCTCAAGGTGCAGGAAATCCGCGGCTACGACAGCGTGACGCGCATCGCCAACGCGCCCGAGTTCATCAAGGGCGTGATCAACCTGCGCGGCATCATCGTGCCGATCGTCGACATGCGCATCAAGTTTCATCTGGGCCGCGTCGAGTACGACCACCAGACCGTCGTGATCATCCTGAACGTCGCGCATCGCGTGGTCGGGATGGTGGTGGACGGCGTGTCGGACGTGCTGACGCTGCAGATGGACCAGATCATGCCGGCACCGGAATTCGGCGCGACGCTCACGACCGAGTATCTGACGGGTCTCGGCACGGTCGATGGCCGCATGCTGATCCTGATGGACATCGAAAAACTGATGACCAGCCGCGAAATGGCGCTGATCGAATCGCTCAGCGCCTGAGCGGCGCGAGCGTGAACATGACTGGAAAACAGGGAGCTTCAAGATGCTAAGCAGGTGGTCGATTCGCACGTCGTTGACCGTGGTCGGGATCGTCCTGGTTGCGCTGACGATCCTGGTCGGTGCGCTCGGACTGACTGCGCTGAACCGCGCCGGCCAGTCGCTCGACGGGATCGCGCGTGGCGATCTGGTGGCCATTCATGCGCTCGACGACGCGTCGTCGTACCTGTTGCGCTCGCGCCTCGCCATCGACCGGTTCAACACGCTCACTGCCGCCGGTAAAGCCGACGAAGCGAAGACAGTGCTGGACCGGGCGCAGGAACTGCTCAGCAAGGGCAACGAGAGCTGGCAGGCCTACCTGGACGCTCCCAAGGCCGGCGTAGACCAGGCCTTGCTCGACGACCTTGCGGCGAAACACGGCACCGTGATGCACGACGGTGTCGAGCCCGAGTTCACCGCGCTGCGCGCAGGCGATCAGGCAGGCTTTCACGCGGTTGCCGACACGAAGATCAGCCCGCTCTTCATTGCCTACGACGGCGCTGCATCGACGGTGGTGAAGGCTCTGCAGACCCGCGCGGCCGACCAGCAGAGCGCGGCGCAGTCGAACGTCACGTTGATGACGACGCTGATTCTCGGCGTGTCGATCTTCGCACTGGTGCTGGTCGTGCTGCTCCGCTTCGCGCTGCGCGGCATGATCGTCCAGCCGCTTGCCGATGCGACCGGATGCTTTGAGCGGATCGCCGCGGGCGACCTGACGCACCCTGTGGAAGTGTTCAGCACCAACGAGATCGGCCGCCTCTTCGGCGGCATCAAGCGGATGCAGGAGAGCCTGGCGACGATGGTGAAGGCGGTGCACAGCAGCACCGAATCGATCGACACCGGCGCGCGCGAAATCGCGATGGGCAATACCGATCTGTCACAGCGCACCGAGCAGCAAGCGGCGTCGTTGCAGCAAACCGCGTCGAGCATGGAGCAACTGACCGGCACCGTGCGGCAGAACGCCGAGAACGCGCGCCAGGCGAGCCAGCTCGCGGTCAACGCGTCGGATATTGCCACCCGCGGTGGCGATGTGGTGGGCCAGGTCGTGCATACGATGCAGGACATTGCGACGAGTTCGAACAAGGTGGTCGACATCATCGGCGTGATCGAAGGCATTGCGTTCCAGACCAACATCCTCGCGCTGAACGCGGCGGTCGAGGCAGCACGCGCCGGCGAACAGGGCCGCGGCTTCGCGGTGGTGGCGGGCGAAGTGCGCAGCCTCGCGCAGCGCAGCGCCAGTGCGGCGAAGGAAATCAAGGAACTGATCGGCGACTCGGTCGGCAAGGTGCAAAGCGGTACGGCGCTGGTCGGCCGGGCGGGCTCGACGATGGAAGAGATCGTCCAGGCGGTGCGCCGTGTCACCGACATCATGGGTGAGATCAGTGCGGCCTCCGAGGAGCAGTCGACCGGCATCGAGCAGGTCAACCGCGCCGTGGTGCAGATGGACGAGGTGACGCAGCAGAACGCCGCGCTGGTCGAGGAAGCGGCCGCGGCCGCGGCCTCGCTCGAAGAGCAGACGCGCCAGTTGCAGACGGTGGTCGGCGGCTGGCAGGTGCAAGGTGGACAACGCGCCGCCGCACGCAGCACCCCGGCGGCGCGCGGCAAGACAGCACCGCGCGCGCAGGCTGCCGCGGTGACGCATAAGGCCCCGGCAGCACAGGCCCGGACCCAGGCCCATGCCCAGGCAGCGGCTGCCGCCACGCCGAAACAGGACGCACCGCGTGCCGCAGCGACGGTCCGCACTGAACCGGCGCTCAAGCCGAAGGCCGCCGCGGGCGCAACCGGACCGGCCGCACGTCCGGCCGCGGCGGGCGGATCCGCCGCAGCCCCGGACGCCGACTGGGAAACGTTTTAACAACAGCAAGGAATGGCAGACAGACATGCAGGCTTCCGGCTCCTCGCCGCAGGATGGGCGATTCATTGAAGCACGCCCGCAAGGCGTGATTCGGGCCGCCGGCCTGCGGGAAACGCAGCTGGAAAAAGCCGCGGGCGGGCGCGAACCCGCGATCGCAATCCTCCTTTCCGGAGGAAGTTTCTCGCCGCAAGGGAGGTCCCCTTGGAGGATCGGGCAGGAGTACGCCTCGTATAGCAGGCAGGAAACATCATGATGGCAACGCGCGCACAGTTTCGTCCCGAGAAGGCCGAACCGGCGAAAGCCGGGGAGCAGGGACGTGATTTCGAATTCACCTCGGCGGATTTCGCCCGCATTCGCGAGCTGATCCACCGGGGCGCCGGCATTTCCTTGTCGGACCACAAGCGCGACATGGCGTACAGCCGGCTCGCGCGCCGCCTGCGTGCGCGCGGCCTCGACAGCTTCCGGGAATATCTCGATCTGCTCGAGTCGGAGAACGATCCGGCCGAATGGGAGGCCTTCACCAACGCGCTGACCACCAACCTGACCGCGTTCTTTCGCGAGGCACATCACTTTCCGATTCTCGCGGAGTTCGTCAAGCGCCGTCAGCAGCCGGTGTCGGTATGGTGCTCGGCGGCCTCGACCGGTGAAGAGCCGTATTCGATTGCGATGACCCTTATCGAGGCGCTCGGCGACAGCGCCGCGCGCCAGGCCACGGTGCTCGCCACCGACATCGACACCCAGGTGCTCGCGAAGGGCGAAGCGGGCACGTATCAGTTCGACCAGGTGAAGCACCTGTCGCCGGAACGGCTCAAGCGTTTTTTCCTGAAGGGCACCGGCGCGCATGCGGGGATGGTGAAAGTGCGCCCGGAAGTGCGCGCGATGATCCGTTTCCAGCAACTGAATCTGACCGACCGCGACTACGCCCTGAAGTCGCAGTTCGACGCGATTTTCTGCCGCAACGTGATGATCTATTTCGACAAGCCGACCCAGGCGCAGGTGCTCTCGCGCTTCGATCCGCTGATGAAAGCGGGCGGTCTGCTGTTTGCCGGCCACTCGGAGAACTTCACGTATGTGACCCAGTCGTTCCGGCTGCGCGGCCAGACTGTCTACGAACTGACGCGCGACGGTGGCGCTGCCCGCACCGCGCCGCGTAGCCCGACCGAACCTGCACACGCGTCGACGAGCGGGGTGAGCGTATGAGCACTGCCCTGCCGATCGCAACCAATCTGTACTTCGACAATCACTTCAAGCGGCCGGGCGTGAAGTTGCTGCCGAACGAGTTCTATACGACCAACGAGGACATGGTGCTCGTCACCGTGCTCGGCTCGTGCGTGGCGGCCTGTATTCAGGACCGCACGGCGGGCATCGGCGGCATGAATCACTTCATGCTGCCCGACGACGGCGCCGACGTCGGCCAGGCCGCCTCGGATTCGATGCGCTACGGCGCCTACGCGATGGAAGTGCTCATCAACGAGCTCATCAAGGCAGGCGGGCGGCGCGAGCGCTTCGAGGCCAAAGTGTTCGGCGGTGCGGCGGTGCTGGCCGGCATGACGACCATGAACATCGGCGACCGCAATTCGGAGTTCGTGCGCCGTTATCTGGCGCTCGAAAAAATCCGCATCGTCGCCGAGGACCTGCAAGGCGGCCACCCACGCAAAGTGGCCTTCATGCCGCGCACGGGCCAGGTGATGGTGAAGAAACTCCGGCTGCAGCAGGAGGCCGGCGTGGCCGAACGCGAGCAGGCACTCGCACGGCAAACCGCCGAAGCGCGCGCCGAGCGGCTCGCGCGGGCCCGCGAACGGGTCGAGCTGTTCGCCGCGCCGGCCGCGCGGCCACGGGTCGAACTGTTTGGCACGGGCTCGCCGGCGGGTACAGGATCAGGGACGGCCGCCGGTGCAGCCAGGCCGCGCGTCGAGCTATTTGGCGCGAGCCCGCGCCCGATCAATTCAAACAACGCCAGAACCACAGAGGAGGCGTGAGAGCTGTGCAAAAGATCAAGGTATTGTGCGTCGACGATTCAGCGCTGATCCGCAGCCTGATGACGGAAATCATCAACGGCCAGCCGGACATGACCGTCGTCGCAACCGCGCCCGACCCGCTCGTCGCGCGCGATCTCATCAAGCAGCACAACCCGGATGTGTTGACGCTCGACGTCGAAATGCCGCGCATGGATGGGCTCGACTTTCTCGAGAAGCTGATGCGCTTGCGGCCGATGCCGGTGGTGATGGTGTCGTCGCTGACCGAGCGCGGCAACGAAATCACGCTGCGCGCGCTGGAACTGGGCGCGGTCGACTTCGTCACCAAGCCGAAGGTGGGGATTCGCGACGGCATGCTCGACTACGCGGAGAAGCTCGCCGACAAGGTCCGCGCGGCCGCGCGTGCGCGGGTGCGCCAGGCGGCGCCCGTGCAGCATGCCGGCGCGGCCGGGGCGCAAGGGGCGCACGCCGCTCCGGCGCCGAACTTCAACAATCCACTCGTCAGTACGGAAAAGCTGATCATCGTCGGCGCGTCGACCGGCGGCACCGAAGCGATCCGCGAAGTGCTGGTGCCGCTGCCGCCCGATGCGCCCGCTGTGCTGATCGCGCAGCACATGCCGCCGGGATTTACGAAATCTTTCGCGCAACGCCTTAATGGTTTGTGCAGAATTACCGTTAAAGAGGCAGAGCATGGCGAACGCGTGCTGCCGGGACACGCGTATATCGCGCCTGGCCACGCACACCTGTTGCTCGCACGCAGCGGCGCGAACTATATTGCACACCTGTCCGACGACCCGCCGGTGAACCGGCACCGTCCGTCCGTCGACGTGTTGTTTCGCTCCGCCGCACTGCACGCCGGCAAGAACGCGGTCGGCGTGATCCTCACGGGGATGGGCCGCGATGGCGCGGCTGGACTGCTTGAGATGAAAAAGGCAGGCGCGTATACGCTCGCGCAGGACGAAGCGAGCTGTATCGTGTTCGGCATGCCGCGCGAGGCGATTGCGCTGGGCGCGGCCGACGAGATCGCCTCGCTGCCGGAGATGAGCCGGCGCGTCATGGTGCGCCTCTCGTCGATGGGCGAACGCGTTCAGCGGGTATGATGCGCGCCGGGCCTGATAGAACAGGCGGTCATTCGCCGCCCCATCTGGGATAAGGGAAAGGGAATTGATATGGATAAGGGAATGAAGATTCTGGTCGTAGATGACTTTCCGACGATGCGCCGGATCGTACGCAATCTGTTGAAGGAACTGGGCTATTCGAACGTCGACGAGGCGGAAGACGGCGCGGCGGGTCTCGCGCGTCTGCGCAGCGGCACGTATGACTTCGTGATTTCCGACTGGAACATGCCGAACCTCGACGGTCTGGCCATGCTCAAGGAAATCCGCGCCGACGCGAGCCTGACGCACCTGCCGGTGCTGATGGTGACGGCCGAGTCGAAGAAGGAAAACATCATCGCAGCGGCCCAGGCCGGTGCGAGCGGTTATGTGGTGAAACCGTTTACGGCGGCGACCCTCGACGAGAAGCTCAACAAGATTCTCGAGAAGATGGCGAAAGCCGGGAGCTGACGTGAACGAGCCGACCAACGCGGCAGCCGCCGAAGCGCACGACGTGAGCGATATTGCTAGCGATCGTATTCTGGCCCGTATCGGACAATTGACGCGCACCTTGCGCGACTCGATGCGTGAGCTGGGGATCGACAAGCACGTGGAGCGCGCCGCCGAAGCGGTGCCCGACGCGCGCGACCGTCTGAAGTACATCGCCAACATGACTGAGCAGGCAGCCGAGAAGGTGCTGGGCTCGATCGAGGTGGCCAAGCCGCTTCAGGAGCAGTTGCAGCAGGACGCGGGTGAGCTCGATGCGCGTTGGGAGCAATGGTATGCGGCGCCGATCGAACGCGAGGAAGTCCGCGCGTTGATGAACGACACGCGCACCTTCCTGCGCGGTGTGCCGGAAGTGACCACGGCGACGAACCAGCAGCTGCTCGAGATCATGCTGGCGCAGGACTTTCAGGATCTGACCGGCCAGGTCATCAAGAAGATCACCGAGGTCGTGTACCTGATCGAGCAGCAGCTGCTCGGCGTGCTGATCGAGAACATCGCGCTCGAGCGGCGCGAGCAGTTCGCGGCGACCGCGGCGGCGCTGGCCGCGGAGCCGTCGTCGACCGGCAGCCCCGAGGGCTTGCTCAACGGGCCGCAGATCAACCCGGAAGGCAAGGCAGACGTCATGCAGGATCAGGGGCAGGTCGACGACCTGCTGGCCAGCCTCGGCTTTTAAGCCGCTTTTCATAGACTCCGGCACACCCGAAACCTGTCCGTCAGGAAACGTTGATGCGGATGGGCGCCGCTGTGCCGTATGATCTCGTCTAAACGCTGGCGCTCGTGCACTGCACGAGCCGCTTCGCAGTCGATCGGGAGGAGTCTGGCCATGCCGAGTCGCGTACGCCGCGCCGTCATCATGACGACGCTTGGATTGCCTTGTGTGTTCTCCGCCGTTCCGTCCGCGCACGCGGCACTGGGCGGCAGTCCGATGACGCCGCCTGCCGGCGCGTCGGTCAATTCCCAAACCGTTGCGCCCGCCGCCGTGATGCATGCCGCATCGTCTGGCGCGTCCGCGGCTGCCGCAACGTCCTCCTATACCCTGCGGGAGACGACGCTCGGCAACGGCACTGTCGTGCGAGAGTATCTCGCGCAGGACGGCACGGTGTTCGGCATCGCGTGGCACGGGCCGCAGATGCCCAACCTGTCCGACCTGCTCGGCACCTACTTCCCCCAATATCTGGCCGGCGTTGAAGCCGTGCGCGCCGCGCGTGGCGGCCACGGCCCGGTCGCCGTCGACCAGAGCGGATTGGTCGTGCATTCCGGCGGACACATGGGCGCGTTCACCGGTGAGGCGTGGTTGCCGCAGGCGTTGCCTGCCGGCGTCAGCGGTTCCGACATTCAGTGACAGTGACGGCGGGAGACGAGCCATGCAATGTGCAGCAAAGCTCAGAGGGTGGATGCAGGTGGTGGCGGCGGTCGCCCTGGTGTCGCTCATGGCGGCCTGCGGCGGAGGTGGTGGCGGCGACAGCAGTTCCAGTTCGTCGAGCTCCACTAGCGGCTTGCCGGCCAGTCCGACCGCGCAGCCGATCGCGGCGACCGCGGCGAACACCGTCGCGGTGACGGTGGGGCAGGGGGCAGCGAACGTCATCAATATCCCGACGATTAGCATAACGGTCTGTGCTCCCGGCTCGACCAGCAACTGCCAGACCATTAACAATGTGCAGGTCGATACCGGCTCGTTCGGGCTGCGCATTGTCAGCTCGGTGCTGAGCTCATCAATGAACCAGGCGCTGACGGTCAGCACCGCGCCGAATGCCGCGGGCAACCAGTTGGTGGAATGCACGACCTTCGCGGACGGCTATTCGTGGGGCACCGTGCGCACGGCGGATGTGTCGATTTCCGGCGAAACGGCCTCCAGCATTCCGATTCAGGTACTCGGCGACATGTCGAGCAGCAGTGTGCCGTCGAGCTGCGTCAACGGTGCTGCGGAGAACACCGTCAGTGCGATCGGCGCAAACGGCATCCTCGGCATCGGCGTGGCTCCGTACGATTGCGGCTCGACCTGCTCGAGCGCGACGACGGCCTCTCAATTTAGCAATTACTACGCGTGCACCAGCTCCGGCTCCAGCTGTTCGCGTACGCAGACGCCGACCGCGAACCAGGTGGCGAACCCGGTTGTCCACTTCTCCGTGGACAAGAACGGCGTGATCCTGCAGATGCCACCCATCTCGAGCTCGGGAGCGGGATCGGCCACCGGCACGCTGGTGTTCGGCATCGGCACGGCGTCCAACAATACACTCGCGGCAGCGCAGACTTTCACGACCGACGCTTACGGCAACCTGAACAACAGTACGTTCAACGGCAGCAAGGTCTCGGCGTTCTTCGATTCCGGCTCGAACGCGTACTTTTTTGCCGACAGTTCGTTGCCGGTGTGCACCGGCTCTATCAGCGGCTTCTATTGCCCGTCTTCGGGGCAGACGCGCTCGGTGAGCCTCGTCGGCCTGAATGGCGTGACCGCCACGGCAAACGCCGGCATCCTGAGTGCGGCAACCCTGTTTAGCAACAGCAGCAGCTTTGCCTTCAACGACCTGGGCGGCCAGGTCGGCACGAGCGGCAGCTTCGATATCGGTTTGCCGTTCTTTTACGGCCGCTACATGTACTACGGTATCGACCAGACGGCAAGCGGCGGCCAGAGCCCTTATGTCGGTTACTGAGGTCGGTTACTGAGGTCGGTTACTGAGGTCGGCTACTGAGATCGGTTACTGAGGCCGGCTACTGAGGCCGGCTACTGAGGCCGGCTACCGGGCCGCGCGACTCCGCCCGTTCCGTGCGCGTTCCGGCGCACGGAACGGGTTGCCCCTCTCCGTCCCCATCTGGCGAAATACCCCCGTTTCCCCGTCCTTATCCGCCGATCATGGCTTGCGTTCTGCAGGAATAATCGCTCTCACTGGAAATAGGCATCGTGCCGTGACCGTCTGGAGAGCTGCGTGGCAGAGGACAGCGACCTCGAAAAAACCGAATCAGCCACTCCCAGGCGCCTCGAAAAGGCGCGGGAAGAGGGGCAGATCGTTCGTTCGCGGGAGCTGGTGTCATTTGCCCTGCTTTCGGCCGGCTTCTATGGCGTCTGGGCGCTGTCGGGCGTGATCGGCGACCACCTGGAGTCGATGCTGCGCGGCGCCTTTCGGTTCAATCACGCGAGCGTGTTCGAAGTCGACCGCATGCTGACCGGCGCGGGCGTTGCCGGCCGTGAAGGGCTTTACGCGCTGCTGCCGATCCTTGCCATGACGGGCGGCGCGGCGCTGCTCGCGCCGCTGGCGCTGGGCGGCTGGCATGTATCGGCCACGTCGCTCCAGCCGAAATTCAGCCGGCTCGATCCGGTTGCCGGGCTCGGCCGCATGTTTTCGATCAATGGGCCGATCCAGCTCGGCATGTCGCTCGTCAAGACGATCGTGGTGGGCGGGATCGGCGCCGTCTCGATCTGGCGCCGTCACGACGAGATCCTGGCGCTCGCCACCCAGCCGCTGACGGTCGCATTCGCCAACGCGGCGCACCTGATCGGCGTCTGCTGCGGCATGACGGTCGCGGGCATGTTCCTGGTGGCGGCACTCGACGTCCCGTATCAACTCTGGCAGTACCACAAGAAGCTCCGGATGACGAAGGAAGAAGTGAAGCGCGAGCACCGCGAAAACGAAGGCGACCCGCAGCTCAAGGGCCGCATCCGCGCGCAGCAGCGTGCGATTGCGCGGCGCCGCATGATGAGCAAGGTGCCGCTGGCCGATGTCGTCGTCACCAACCCGACGCACTTCGCGGTGGCCCTGCGCTACAGCGACGGCGAGATGCGCGCGCCCAGGGTCGTGGCCAAGGGCGTGAACCTGGTCGCTGCGCGGATTCGCGAACTGGCTGTGGAGAACAACGTGCCGCTGCTCGAAGCACCGCCGCTCGCGCGGGCGCTGTATCACAACGTCGACCTCGACCGCGAAATTCCGGGCCAGCTGTATGGCGCGGTTGCGGAAGTGCTGGCGTGGGTCTATCAACTGCGCCGCTTCAAGACCGAGGGCGGCGTGGAGCCGGTGGCGCCGACCGAATTCGATGTGCCCGCCGAGCTCGACAAGGGGCCGGTGTCCGACGAAGAGGCGAGCGAGGAAGCCGCCGACGCCCTTGACGATGACGCGGCACCTGGAGCTTCCGCATGAACGCACGCGCCGGTTTCCTCTCCCGACGGCCAGACGCGCTAAGCAACACCAACCTGCGCGCACTCGCAGGCCCGGTGCTGATCTGCATGATCCTCGGCATGATGATCTTGCCGTTGCCGCCGTTCCTGCTCGATCTGCTGTTCACGTTCAACATTGCGCTTTCCGTGATGGTGCTGCTCGTCAGCATGTACACGATGAAACCGCTCGACTTCGCCGCCTTCCCAAGCGTGCTGCTGTTCTCGACGCTGCTGCGCCTGTCGCTGAACGTGGCGTCGACGCGGGTGGTGCTGCTCGAAGGCCATACCGGGCCGGATGCGGCCGGGCAGGTGATCGAGTCGTTCGGACACTTTCTCGTCGGCGGCAATTTCGCGGTCGGGATCGTGGTGTTCATCATCCTGATGGTGATCAACTTCATGGTGATCACCAAGGGCGCGGGCCGGATTGCGGAAGTGTCCGCGCGCTTCACGCTCGATGCGATGCCCGGCAAGCAGATGGCGATCGACGCCGACCTGAACGCCGGCATCATCAACGAAGAGCAGGCGCGCCGGCGCCGCTCCGAAGTGGCACAGGAAGCCGAGTTCTACGGCTCGATGGACGGCGCCAGCAAGTTCGTGCGCGGCGACGCGATTGCCGGCCTGCTGATCATGGTGATCAACATCATCGGCGGCCTGATTGTCGGGGTGGTCCAGCACAACATGGACTTCGCCGCGGCGGCCAAGAATTACACGCTGCTCACCATCGGTGACGGCCTCGTCGCGCAGATTCCTTCGCTGGTGATCTCGACGGCCGCCGGTGTGATCGTCTCGCGCGTGGCGACCAACGAAGACATCGGCACCCAGTTGACCGGCCAGCTCTTCACGAATCCGCGCGTGCTGATCATCACGGGCTGCATTCTCGTGCTGATGGGGCTGATTCCCGGCATGCCGCACTTCGCGTTTCTGATTCTCGGCGGTGGCCTGATCCAGCTTGGCCGGATGATGAAGAAGCGTGCCACGGACCTCAAGACCTCCGCGGCGCTCGTCGATGTGACTCCGGCCGTGCTTGCGCCGGCTGAAAACGCCGAGGCAAGCTGGGACGACGTGACGATGATCGACACGCTCGGTCTCGAGGTCGGCTACCGGCTGATTCCGCTCGTCGACAAGAACTCGGACGGCGAACTGCTCAAGCGGATCAAGAGCATCCGCAAGAAGTTCGCGCAGGAAATCGGCTTCCTGCCGCCGGTGATTCACATCCGCGACAACCTCGAATTGCGCCCCAACGGCTACCGGATCGCGCTCAAGGGCGTGGAAGTCGGGGTCGGCGAAGCGTATCCGGGCCAGTGGCTCGCGATCAATCCGGGCCAGGTGAGCGCGGCGCTGCCGGGCACGCCGACCCAGGATCCGGCCTTCGGCCTGCCGGCGATCTGGATCGATACCAATCTGCGTGAGCAGGCGCAGGTGTACGGCTATACGGTGGTGGATTCGAGCACGGTAGTCGCCACCCACCTGAATCACCTCGTCGTCACACACGCCTCCGAACTGCTGGGCCGCCGCGAAGTGCAGGCGCTGATCGAGCGGATGCAGAAGGACACGCCGTCGCTGGTCGACGACCTGGTGCCGAAGTCGCTGCCGCTCACCACGCTGCAAAAGGTGCTGCAGAACCTGCTGGAAGAAGGCGTGCCGATCCGCGACCTGCGCACGATTCTCGAAGCGCTGTCCGAACACGCGCCGAAGGTGAGCGACGCGCACGAACTGACCGCGGCCGTGCGGCTCGCGCTGGGCCGCGCCATCACGCAGCAGTGGTTCCCCGGCAGCGGCGACATGCAGGTGATGGGGCTCGATTCGAACCTCGAACGCGTGTTGTCGCAGGCGCTCTCGACGGGGGCCAACCCGGGCCTCGAACCGGGCCTCGCGCATACGCTGATGACCGAGACGCAAAGGGCCATGACACGGCAGCAGAACCTCGGGCTCGCGCCGGTGCTGCTGGTGCAGCACGCGTTGCGTCCGATGCTCGCGCGCTTCCTGCGCCGCAGCCTGCCGCAACTGAAGGTGCTCTCGTATGCGGAAGTGCCCGATACGCGCACCATCAAGGTGGTGAATCTGATTGGGGGGCAGGCGTAAGGCGCCCGGGCTTTCAACCCGGGTCTCGAACCCGGGTTTCCAACCCGGTTTCCAGCTCAGGTCTCCAAGCCGGCGCGCAGGGTCGCGCCGGTTTTTTTAAGCCTTTCATTTCCTTTCCCGGCCCGGCTGCAAGGGCGCGCTGCCCGCCACGGCGTGCTATCCGGCAGCGCCTCCGGGCTGCGTCCATCAAGCGAATTGCCTACCTTTCCCCGCCTTTATCAACCGATCGTTGCCCGACATCTTTCGCAATAATCGATCTCAATGGGAAGCGGTATGTTGCCGGTCCGTTAACCGCATCGGGGGTCCAGCTTGAACATTCGTAAATTTGTCGGTGCTACCAGTCGCGATGCGCTGCGCCTCGTTCGCGAAGCACTGGGCCCCGACGCGGTCGTGCTGTCGAACCGCACGATCGACGACGGCACCGTCGAGATTGTCGCGCTCGCCGACAGCGAACTCGCGGCGATCGCCCCGAAGTCGCGTGGTGGCGCGAGCGCGGCTGCCCCGGCGATGAGCCTCGCGGCACCGGCTGCAGCACCGCGCAGCACGCGGCCGATGCCAGCGAATCCCTACGCGAGCGGCATGCCGGACGTGTTTTCGTCGGTGTTCGGCGCAAGCCCGGAAGCCGGCACCGAGAGCATGTCGGCCAGCAACACGCCGGCGCACCCGGCGCCTGCGGCACCGGCTGCCACTCAGGCTGCGGCGTCCGCCCGCCCGGTCGCGGCCGAGCAACCCGCCGGCGCTTTGCCGCAAGCCATGCAAGCGCCGCAGCTCGCCGAGGCGCCGCAAGCCGCGCAGGCGCCCCAGATCGCCCAGGCACCGCAAGCCGCGCCCGCGCTGCAAATCCCGCAAGTGCCGCGTACGGGCGACGACATCCGCGCTGACGTGCTGAAGGCCGCCGGCGTACCGCCGGCCATGGCCCGGGTCGCTCCGGTCGAGCCGCGCACGATGGCCGAATCGAACCCGTGGCTGATTGACCACGCGCGCAGCATTGCCGGCAAGCAGCAGGGCGCCTACAGCGCCCGCCCATCGTCGATGACACCCGCTGCCGCGATGGCCAGGGGCCTGGGCGCCCCGGCGGAGGTCAACGTCGGTCCGCGCCAGAGTCCGGCGAACGCCGAGACGCCCGACTGGGCCCGCGAAGCCGCGCAACTCGCCGCGCGCCGCGCCGCGCAGAAGATTGCACCGGCGCTGCAAGGCAGCGACGACGCACGCGCAGCCGCAACCAGCGCCGCCAGCGTGAGCGAAGCCATCAAGGCGCGCATGGAGCAGGTCGTCAACGACACGGTGATGAGCGAGCTTTCGTCGATGCGCGGCATGATGGAAGAACACTTCGCCGGCCTGCTGTGGGCCGACCGCCAGCGCCGCAGCCCGGCACGCGCGTCGCTCACGAAGCACCTGTTCGCGGCCGGCTTCTCGGCGCAACTGGTGCAGATGCTGGTCGACAACCTGCCGGCCGAGATCGACAACATGGACGGCGGGATGGACTGGGTGCGCACGGTACTCGAGTCGAACCTGCCGGTGATGGAAAACGAAGACGCGCTGATGGAGTGCGGCGGCGTGTTCGCCCTGATGGGACCGACAGGGGTCGGCAAGACCACGACCACGGCCAAGCTCGCGGCGCGTTGCGTGATGCGCTTCGGCGCCAGCAAGGTCGCGCTGCTGACCACGGACAGCTACCGGATCGGCGGCCACGAACAGCTGCGCATTTTCGGCAAGATCCTCGGTGTCTCGGTGCACGCGGTGAAGGACGGCGCCGACCTGCAACTGGCGCTTGCCGAACTGCGCAACAAGCACATCGTGCTGATCGACACGATCGGCATGAGCCAGCGCGACCGCCTCGTGTCCGACCAGATCGCCATGCTGTGCCGCGCCGGACAACCGGTGCAGCGCCTGCTGCTGCTCAATGCGACCTGCCACGGCGACACGCTGAACGAAGTCGTGCAGGCCTACCAGCGCGCGCCCGATCAACAGCCGCTCGCCGGCTGCATCCTCACCAAACTCGACGAAGCGACCAACCTGGGCGGCGTGCTCGACACGGTGATCCGCTACAAGCTGCCGGTGCACTACGTTTCGACCGGGCAGAAGGTGCCGGAGAACCTCTACGTGGCAACCAGGAAATTCCTCATCAAGAGTGCCTTCTGCATTCCGCGCGACAGCTCGCCGTTCGTGCCGCAAGACGACGATATTCCAGCCTTGCTCTCCGCGCTCTCGGCGCGCTCGACGGCCGAACTGCACGAGGTCCGCTTTGGATAAAGTCGTTTCCGATCAGGCTGAAGGACTGCGGCGCCTGCTGGCGCGCAGCGGCTCGCGCGTGCTGGCTGTCACGGGCGGATCGGCCGGCGTCGGCCGCACCACGACGGTCGTCAATCTGGCCGCGGCACTGGTAGAGCAGGGCAAGGATGTACTCGTGATCGACGAGTGCCTGGACGAGCAATCCGTGAGCGCGATGCTCGGCGGCGTGCGCGGCGCGGGCAACTTCGCGGCGGTGGTGAGCGGCGGGATGCCGCTCGAAGCGGCCGTGGCGCGGCATGCACTGGGCTTTTCGGTGCTGGCCGCGTCTCGCGGCGATAGCGAAGGCTGTACAGCGGCGCAGATGAGCGCGGTGCTGGCCGGCCCCGCGGACATCGTGCTGATCGACGCACAGTTCGACCGGCTCGGGCAGTTGTCCGCGCTGGCGATGCAGGCGCACGACCTGATGATCGTCACGCGGGTCGCCGCGCAGGCGATTACCGATGCCTACGCCTGCATGAAGCGTCTGCATTACGCCCATGGTCTCGCGCAGTTCCGGGTGCTGGTGAATTACGTCCAGAGCGTCGCGGACGCGCATACCGCATTCGAAAACCTCGCGGGCGTGGCGGGACGTTATCTGGCCGTTTCGCTGGAAGACGCCGGCTGTATCGCCGCCGATCCGCGTATGGCCCGTGCGCTGGAACTCTCGCGCTGCGTGGTCGATGCATTTCCGTCGACGCCCGCCGCGCGCGATTACCGGCACCTCGCCGCCGAATTGCAGTACTGGCCGATGAGGTCAGCGATGTCGTCACGGCACCACTGGGTGGCACCCGCGACAGTAACAGCGGCGCAACACGCCGACCAACCGTCTGCGCAGCTCGCCTGAGGGGCGGGCACGTGGACAAGGGGAGCACGATGTACAACGCTCAGGGAAAGATTTCCCAAGCCGAGGTTCTGACGAAATACGCGCCGCTCGTGCGGCGGCTCGGCTTGCAGCTTGTGGCGAAAATGCCGGCGAGCGTCGATCTCGACGATCTGATTCAGGCCGGCATGATCGGGCTGCTCGATGCTGCGAGCCGGTACAAGGAAGACCAGGGTGCGCAGTTCGAAACCTACGCGAGCCAGCGGATTCGCGGCGCGATGCTCGACGAGCTGCGCAGCAACGACTGGCTGCCGCGCAGCCTGCGCCGCACTTCGCGCGAAGTGGAGACGGCCGTGCATCAGGTCGAACAGACGCTAGGCCGTTCGGCGAGCGAGACCGAGATCGCCGGTCACCTGAAGATGCCGCTCGACGAGTATCAGTCCATGCTGCAGGACCTGCATGGCAGCCAGCTGATCTATTACGAAGACTTCGATCGCTCCGCTGACGACGAGCCGTTCCTCGACCGCTATTGCGTCGATCACTCCGACCCGTTGTCGGCCTTGCTTGACGAAAGCCTGCGCTCGGCGCTGGTCGAAGCGATCGAGCGTCTGCCGGAGCGCGAAAAGCTGCTGATGTCGCTGTATTACGAGCGCGGCATGAACCTGCGCGAAATCGGCGCGGTGATGGAAGTCAGCGAATCGCGGGTCTGCCAGCTGCACAGCCAGGCCGTCGCGCGGCTGCGCACGCGCCTGCGCGAGATGGCCTGGGCCAAGGCCGAAACCGAATGAACCCGGGCGGCGCACGGCGTGCCGTCGCCGCCGCCCAATCCAGCACGCGACTTGCGCCGTCCTTGTGACGGCGCTTTTTTTTTTCGGCATCTGAAGCGGACCGGAGGGTGGCGTGCGGTATGAAATTGACGCGCGAATGGCAATTACGCGTCAATGCGCGGGAGTAGCGGGCAGCATAAGGGGGGCGCGTCAGCGCAACCGCTGACGCACCATGCGCCGGAAGCTCAGACTGGTCTCACAGGGAAAACCGGGCGCAACCCCGGCGCAGCCGGTAACCGGCTCAGAGCGAGCCGAATCCGGGCACCCGTCCGTCCGGACCGTAGAGCGAGGGCTTCGGCGGGCGCACCTGCAGCACGTCGAGGGCGCGCTGGTTGTACTCCATGCGGGTGCGGATCAGCACGCCGTTGGTCTTGTTGGAGCGGCGCGCGCGCTCAACCGACTGTTGCAGCAACGTCCACTGCGCGGCCAGCTTGGGGTCGCGCCCGGCGGCCAGTTCGATGCCGCTCCAGCCGGCCGGCAAACCCATGTCGGCGAGCTGCGCGTCGCGAATCTTTTCCAGACTGGCCAGCTTGCCGACCAGTTCGGTTTTCTTTTCGACGATCGGCCGCAGCATGTCGGCCGGATCCACCTGGGTCAAGGCCTTCTGTTCGACGGCCAGTATCGAGGCAAACTCCTCAATGGTCGCGTATTCGTCGATAACAGTGGCAAGCAGCGCGTCTTTCATCACAACTCGCTTTCACGGCGGCCCACGCGTGCGGCGCGGGTCAGGGTTTCAAGGTGTCGCCTTGCGGCGTCCAGCCTTAATTGCCGGTCGCCGGGGCTCTCGTTTGCAGCAGGCTGCGCGTTGTTTCCAGCACGCCGTCTGCGATCTTGCCCGGATCGATCGTCAGCGTCCCGTTCTGGATCGCCGCCTTGATCGATTCGACGTGAGCCGTGTTGATGTCTCCCGAGCCCGACGCTGCCTGGTTGCGCAGATCGGACGACAGGCCGGACAGGCTCACATTCGCGTCGCCACCCGAACTCGTGGTGGCCTGCGCGGAAGGTGTTACGCCTTGGGCGGACGTTGCCGCCGGAGCTGAACCCTCCTGCTGCGTGCGCGTCGCGCCGCCAGTCAGGGTGTCCAGCTTGGTATTGGTGGTGGAATCGATTTTCACGATTGGCTTCCTGAACGATTTGATTCTTATAACGGCACTCAAGAATCCAAACTTTAGCGCAATCGATGTATCCCTTTGTAACGGGGCCACGGGCCGGATCTCTGCGCGGGTCTACCGTGGCGGCCCGCGTTCGGATCCGGCTTCCTTCTGGATCTACATCTGAATCTGGACGGTCGAACTGTCCTTCACGATACCCATGAGGATCTGGCCCGCCGCCGTCCTCACCCTGACCGGCTGGCCCGGCGTCGCATTGCTGAGTGCGCTGCCTTCCGACGAAATCGAGAAGCCGTCGCCCTGCGCGACCACTCGCACCATGGTTCCGGCGGTCACCGACGCGGCATTCTTCAACATGTCCTGACGCAGCGGCAAGCCGGCGCCCACCCGCATCAGCGTGATCGAGCCGATCGCCTGCGACGGCGCGGTGATGATCGTCAGCGGCAGCATCGTCAGGTCGCCGTCGCGGCTCACCAGATCGGTTTCGCCGATCACCTCGCCGGGCGCCATGGCGCGGGCGGCGACGTAGTAAGTGGCGTGGATCGACACCTTCGCCTGCAGCCAGACCGTCCATGGGTGCCCGCTCGCGCAGCGCACCCCGACGGTGGTGCGGCCCCACAGGCGCGCGCCGTTCGGCATGAAGGGCTGCAGCGTGTCGCAGGCCGCGAGGCCACGCGGGAAGGCGGGGGCAACGCTGACCTCGACATGGCCCGGCAGGCCGTTCGCCTGCTGCCTGAGAAAGTCGAGCGCCGCGGTCTGGATCAGGTTGCCGTCTTCCTGCCCTGCCGGCACGGGTTGAGCGGCCTGCAGCGGTTGGGCGGGTTGGGTAGCCTGCGCTGCGCGCACCGGTTGCGCTGCTTGAACGGGTTGCACGGTTTGAACGGTTTGAGCGGCCTGGGCAGCAGGTGCGGCCGTCCCTCGTGCGCTTTGCGCTCGCGCCATGGCCTGGATTGCCTCGGCACGCTGCGCGGCCTGCGCAAGTGCCTGCGCCTGGCTTTGCGCCGGGATGGCGGCTTGGGCAGGGCGCTGAGTCAGTACTTGCGGTTGCGACGCTGTCGTGCGCGGCGCCGCAGCGCGGACAGCAGGACTCGCGCCCAACTCGGGCGGCTCGCCGCGCGAGGCGAGGCTATCGATTTCAATGCCGCGGGCGGGCGCCGCGTCGACCGGCCGCAGCGCCGCGGCGTTGGCTGCCCGCGACGGTGCCGGATTCACGATCACCGGCACGACCTGGCTTGCGGCGAGCGACGTACTCATATTGACGCGCGTCACGCCCGCCACGTCCGCCGGATTGCCCTGCGGTGCGGTGGCCATGCGCGGAGCGCCGGGGGCCGAGGCCTCGCCCGAACCCGGAATCACGATAGCGCCGTTGGCGTTCTCCAGCGCGCTAAAGCGGTCAGCCGCTGCCGGTGCTGGCGCCGCCGGCCGCGCCGCCGCGTTGAAGCTATTGGCGGGGTTCACCGCGCGCGGCTTGCTGCCGCTGCCGGAAGTGGCCAGCTCCGTCATCTTCGCCAGATCGGCGGAATTCGTTTCGCCCGGACCGGGAATCACGATCGGACCGCCGCCATCCTGCGCGAGCGCAATGGGCGCCCATGCCGCGCCCGCCACCGCGCACACCAGCCAGGCGGCGGTGTAACGCGCAACGATGCGGCGCAGCGGCTGCGGCACATCGAAAGTGGATCGGGCCATCGCGAATCTCCAGCGTGAGGCAAGGGTACGAATTGCATTCTAGTGATACGCACCGCAGCACAAACGTTGAATAGAGGCGACCTTCCCCGGTTATTCCGACGATTGCCGCTTGTGCTGCACGCCTAAGATGCATCTCATGCAAAAAAGGCCTTTTGCGGCACCGCAGGGTGCATGCACGGTAAGCGCAGGCCAGATGCGGGAACGTCTTCCGGAGATTTCAATGCTCGACAAACTCGATGCCGAATTTGCGTTTGGCCGTCAGGCGCTCGATGTCCGCTCGTACCGGCAGGAACTGCTGTCGTCGAACATCGCGAACGCCGACACCCCGGGCTACAAGGCCCGCGACGTCAATTTCGGCTCGGCGCTGGCCGGTGCACTGAAAAAAACCAGCGGGACCATCGGCACGGGCACATCGAACAACTCGACGCTGGCGATGGCGCAGCCCGCCGGTGTGACGAGCGGCATGACGATGGTCTCGACGCAACCGGGACACATGTCCGGCAAGGCGACGCTCACCGCGACGGGCGGTCCGAGCGACGACTACGGCCAGTTGCAGTACCGCATTCCGACGCAGCCGGCACTCGACGGCAACACGGTGGACCTCGACGCCGAGCGCGTGCAGTTCGCCGATAACTCGCTGCATTTCGAGTCGACCATGACGGAAGTGTCGGGCCAGATCAAAACGATGCTGTCGGCGATCACGTCGGGCTCCTGATGGAGTCCTGACGCGGCGACCCGCAGCTCTGGATGTAACCGCTAGAAACCACGCCCACGGGAAGTAACCAAGCCGGGATTTGCCGGCAGGAGAGGTCAGAGAAGCCATGCCATCCCTGATGAACATATTCAGTGTCGCCGGTTCGGCCATGTCGGCCGAGTCGCAGCGGCTCAACGTGACGGCGTCGAATCTGGCGAACGCCGACAGTACGACAGGCCCCGACGGCAAGCCGTATCGGGCCAAGCAGGTCGTGTTCGCGGTCAACCCGCTCGGCGGCGCGCGTTCCGCGTCCGGCCAGCAGGTGGGCGGCGTGCAGGTGACCGGCGTGGTCGACGACCCGTCGCCGATGAAAACCACCTACGACCCGGGCAACCCGGCGGCCGACGCGAACGGCTATGTGACGATGCCGAACGTCGATCCGGTGGAAGAAATGGTGAACATGATCTCGGCCTCGCGCGCCTACCAGGCGAACGTCGAAACACTGAATACAGCAAAGCAGCTCATGCTGAAAACTCTCACGATCGGAACCTGAGGAGCACTTCCTTGACCACTTCAACCACTATCGGCAGCAACGGGGCGACGGTCTCGCAGACGCTGCTCGACACCATGAACGGTACGAACTCGTCGAGTAGCGCGACGGGCAGTTCGTCGAGCAGCGCCTCCACCACGACCGGCGCCGGCTTGCAGAACACCTTTTTGCAACTGCTCGTCACGCAGATGCAGAACCAGGATCCGACCAACCCGATGGACAGCTCGCAGATGACCTCGCAGCTGGCGCAGATCAACACGGTGACCGGCATCAGCCAGCTCAACACGTCGCTCTCGTCGCTGGCAACGCAGCTCAACGCAGGCCAGACGTCGCAGGCCGCGATGCTGATCGGTTCCAGCGTGCTGGCCCCGGGCAGCTCCATTACGGTCGCAAGCGGCAAGACCACCCAGTTCGGCGTGCAGCTCGCCAACGCGGCGTCCGACATGAAGGTCAACGTCGTGAACTCGGCAGGCAAGATCGTCAACACGATCGACCTGGGCGCCCAGCCGGCCGGCACCGTGCCGGTCTCCTGGACACCGGTCGATTCGACCGGCGCCACGCTGCCGGACGGCACCTACACGATCACCGCGACCGGCACGGTGAACGGCACCGCGGGCACCGGCACCACGCTGACCGCCGGCACCGTGCAGAGCGTCGTGCAGGGCACGGGTGGCGCACCGAGCCTCGTGCTCTCGAACGGCAATACGGTCGCCCTGACTTCGGTCGCGGCAGTCCTCTAGGCAATCAGTTCAACCGATTTACGACATTCCCCGGAACGGAGACCGTCATGGGTTATCAGCAAGGTTTGAGCGGCCTGTCGGCTGCATCGAGCGATCTCGACGTGGTGGGCAACAACATCGCCAACGCGAACACCATTGGCTTCAAGAGCGGTACGGCGGTGTTCGCCGATATGTACGCGAACTCGGTCGCCACGGCCGTCAACAACCAGGTCGGTATCGGCACGCAGCTCGCGGAAGTGCAGCAGCAGTTCTCGCAGGGCACGATCAACACGACCAACCAGGCTCTGGACGTGGCGATCAACGGCAACGGCTTCTTCCAGATGTCGAACAACGGCTCGCTCACCTATTCGCGCAACGGCGTGTTCCAGCTGAACAACACCGGTCAGATCGTCAATGCGCAAGGCCTGCAGCTGATGGGTTATGCAGCGAATTCCAGCGGCATCATCAATAGCGCGCAAACCGTGCCGCTCACCGTGCCGACCACGAACATCGCACCGACGCCTACCACCAGCATTACCGCGCAGCTCAACCTGAACTCGCAGGACGCGCTGATGCTCGGCACGCCGACGGTGGCCCTCGGGGCGGGTAACACTGGGTTGACAGCTGCCGCCGGTGCGACTGCCACCGGGGTCATTACGACTGCTTCGTCCGGCTCGAATGCCGACAACTACACGATTACGTTCGGCGCTGGCGGTACCACGTATACCGTAACCGATGCCACCAACGCCGCTAATGACAGTGCCGGAACGTACACGTCCGGCACTGCCATTACGTTGGGCAACGGTGAAACGGTTACGTTGACAGGTACCCCGTTGGCTGGCGACACGGTCACCGTCAAGCCGAACCCCACCACCTTCAACGCGAACACTTCGTCGACCTACAACTACTCGACCTCGACCCAGGTGTACGACTCGCTGGGCGGCTCGCAGACGGTCAACATGTACTTCGCGAAGACCGCCGCCGGGGCATGGGACGTCTACGCGGGCGTCGCGGGCGGCACGGCGAGCCTGATCGGCAAAGCGAACTTCACCACTTCCGGCGCCCTGAGCGGCGTCACGAGCGTCGCGGCAACCACCACGCCGAACGCGTTCGCCTTCACGATTCCGAATACCGACGGCTCGAGCACGCCGCAGTCCCTCACGCTGAGCATCGCCGGCACCACCCAGTACGGCAGCACAGACGGCGTCAACAATCTGACGCAGAACGGCTTCGCCGCCGGCCAGTTGACGAACTTCTCGGTTGGCACGAACGGCATTCTGACCGGCAACTATTCGAACGGTCAGACGTCGTCGCTCGGCCAGGTCGTGCTCGCGAACTTCAACGACCCGAACGGTCTCATCAACCTCGGCAACAACGAATACGCGCAGACCGCCGCCTCGGGTGCCGCGCAGATCTCGACGCCGGGCAGCACCAATCACGGCACGCTGCAAGGCGGCGCAGTGGAAGACTCGAACGTGGATCTGACCAATGAACTGGTCAACCTGATCACCGCGCAGCGCAACTACCAGGCTAACGCGCAGACGATCAAGACCCAGCAGACGGTCGACCAGACGCTGATCAACCTGTAAGCACAGCAGGAGCCGAACGCATGACCGACCGTCTGATTTATACCGCGATGTCGGGCGCCACCCAGGCGCTCGAGCAGCAGGCCATTGTCGCGAACAATCTCGCGAACACCTCGACCACCGGGTTTCGCGCCCAGCTCGAGACGTTTCGCGCGGTACCGATGTCGTTCGGCGACGGCAGCACTGTCAACGACCAGACCACGCGCACCTTCGTGCTGTCGTCGACGCCGGGCGCGGATTACACGCCCGGACCGATCCAGCAGACCGGCAATCCGCTCGACGTCGCGGTGCAGGGCGACGGCTGGATGAGCGTGCAGACGGCCGACGGGGGCGAGGCCTACACGCGCGCCGGCAATCTGCATATCGACCAGAACGGCCAGCTGGTCAATGCGACCAACCTGCCGGTGCTCGGCACGGGCGGCCCGATCTCGGTGCCGCCTGGCGCGCAGATCACGATCGGCAAGGACGGCACCGTCTCGGCGCTCGCGCCGGGCGACCCCGCCACGGCGATCGCGGTGATCGATCAGCTGAAGCTGGTGAACCCGCCGGCCGGTACGTTGACGCGCAGCGACGACGGCATGTTTCGCACCGCCGACGGCAATCCGGCCGACGCCGATCCGGCCGTGACGCTCGCGCCCGAATCGCTCGAAGGCAGCAATGTGAATCCGGTGAACGCGATGGTTTCGATGATCACCAATGCGCGGCAGTTCCAGATGCAGACCAAGATGATCGAAAGCGCCGATCAGAACGACCAGACCGCCAACCAGTTGCTCAGTTTCAGCTAACGGGCGTCACGCTCGCGTGCACCCAGGAGAACTCACACCGTGAACCGCTCACTCTATATCGCCGCCACCGGCATGAACGCCCAGCAGTCGCAGATGGACGTCATCTCGAACAACCTCGCGAACGTCAGCACCAATGGCTTCAAGGGCTCGCGCGCCGTGTTCGAAGATCTGCTGTACCAGACGGTGCGGCAGCCGGGCGCGGACTCGACCCAGCAGACCCAGGTGCCGTCGGGCATTCAGCTCGGCACGGGTGTGCAGCAGGTCGCGACCGAGCGCCTCTACACCCAGGGCAACCTGCAGCAGACCGGCAACTCGAAGGACGTGGCAATCAACGGCAACGGGTTTTTCCAGGTGCAGATGCCGGACGGCACGACCGCCTATACCCGCGACGGTTCGTTCCAGACCAACGCGCAGGGCCAGCTGGTGACCTCGAGCGGCTATCCGATCACGCCGGCGATCACGGTTCCGCAAAACGCCACCTCGCTCACGATCGCCACCGACGGCGCAGTGTCGATCACCACGGCCGGCACGAGCAACACGTCGCAGATCGGCTCGCTGCAGATCGCCACCTTCATCAACCCGGCCGGCCTCGACGCCAAGGGCGAAAACCTGTTCGCCGAAACCAGCTCGTCGGGTACGCCGAACGTCAGCGCGCCGGCTGCGAACGGAGCGGGCTCGCTGCAACAGGGTTATGTCGAAACGTCGAACGTGAACGTCGTGCAGGAACTGGTCAACATGATTCAGACCCAGCGCGCGTACGAAATCAACAGCAAGGCCGTTACCACGTCCGACCAGATGCTGCAGACGCTCTCGCAGATGCAGGTTTAAGCGTTCGGACCATGAGGCGGTAGGGAAACACGATGTCGCAATTCAATCTCAATCCGGTCAGGGGCGACGCGCGTGGCGCGCTCGTCGCCACCGCCAGCGTGCTCGCGCTCGCGCTGGTCGGCTGCGCGCAGATCCCGAAAGACCCGATCGTGCAGCAGCCGATGACGGCCGTGCCGCCGGTGCCGCCGCACGCGCAGACGCCGGGCTCGATCTACAACCCGGGTTATGCGGGCCGGCCGCTTTTCGAAGACCAGCGGCCGCGCAATATCGGCGACATCCTGACTATCGTCATCTCCGAGAACATCAACGCGACCAAGTCGTCCGGTGCGAATACCAACCGGAGTTCGAATACTGCGTTCTCCGCCTCGACCGCCGGCTTTCTCGAAGGCTTCTTCAACCATGCCAATCTCGGTGCCACCGGCAACAACACGTTCAGTGGCACCGGCGGCGCGAACGCGTCGAACACGTTCAACGGCGTGATCACCGTCACGGTGACGAACGTGCTGCCCAACGGCAACCTGCTCGTGAGCGGCGAGAAGCAGATGCTCATCAACCAGGGCAACGAGTTTGTACGTTTCTCGGGCGTGGTCAACCCGAACACGATTTCCGCCTTGAATGCTGTGTATTCGACCCAGGTGGCCGATGCCAAGATCGAATATTCGGCGAAGGGCTATATCAACGAGGCGGAGACCATGAGCTGGCTGCAGCGCTTCTTCCTTAACGTGTCGCCGTGGTGATCATGAGCATCGCATCTCTTCGCCACCTCGTCCGCTGCGGCCTCGTCTGTCTGGTGTTCGCGCTGGCATGCGGGGCACTGCCGCCCGCGATGCCTGCTGCGCACGCCGAGCGGCTGAAGGACCTGGTTGCCATCCAGGGCGTGCGGGACAACCCGCTGATCGGCTACGGCCTCGTCGTCGGTCTGGACGGCACGGGTGACCAGACCACCCAGACGCCGTTCACGACGCAAACGCTCGCGAACATGCTGGCGAACCTCGGCATCTCGATCAACAACCAGTCGGCCGGCTCGTCGAACAACGCCACTTCGCCGCTGACCAGCATCCAGTTGAAGAACGTGGCCGCAGTGATGGTGACCGCGACGCTGCCCCCGTTCGCCCGTCCGGGTGAGGCGATCGACGTTACCGTGTCGTCGCTCGGCAACGCCAAGAGCCTGCGCGGCGGCACGCTGCTGCTCACGCCGATGAAGGGGGCGGACGGCTCCGTGTATGCGCTCGCCCAGGGCAACCTGGCGGTGGGCGGTGCGGGCGCGAGCGCCAACGGCAGCCGCGTGCAGGTGAACCAGCTCGCGGCAGGCCGCATCACGTCGGGCGCAATTGTCGAGCGCGCGGTGCAGACGAGTGTCATGCAGGACGGCACCATGCAACTCGAGCTGAACGACATGGACTACGACACGACCCAGCGCATCGTGGCCGCGGTCAACAACGCGTTCGGCTCGGGCACCGCCACGCCGCTCGACGGCCGCACGATCCAGTTGCGCGCGCCGACCGATCCGGCCCAGCAGGTTTCGTTCATGGCCCAGCTCGAAGATCTCGATGTGAAGCCCGCGCAGGCGGCCGCGAAGGTGGTGCTGAACGCGCGCACCGGCTCGATCGTGATGAACCAGATGGTGACGCTGGAGAACTGCGCGGTCGCGCACGGCAACCTGTCGGTCGTGGTCAACACGCAGCCGGTGGTGAGCCAGCCGGGTGCATTCTCGAACGGCACGACCGTGTCCGCCCAGCAATCCCAGATCCAGTTGAAGCAGGACAACGGCGCGCTGAAATACGTGCGCGCCGGCGCCAATCTGGCCGACGTTGTGAAGGCGCTCAACGCGCTCGGCGCGACACCGGCCGATCTGATGTCGATCCTGCAGGCGATGAAGGCAGCAGGTGCCTTGCGCGCCGACCTCGAAATCATCTAAGGAACCGCGATGACGACCGATCCCACTTCAGGCACGAATGATCTGAGCCAGCGCTTCGCGCTCGACGTTCAGGGTTTCGACAGTTTGCGAGCCAAGGTCGCCGCTTCGCCGCAGCAGGGCGTCAAGATGGCCGCCAAGCAGTTCGACGCGAGCTTCATCACGATGATGCTGAAGAGCATGCGCGATGCGACGCCGCAGGACGGCCCGCTCGATTCGCGCGACGGTGCGCAGTTCACCTCAATGATGGACGAGCAGATGGCACAGCAGATGTCGTCCAAAGGCATCGGCGTCGCCGACGCCATGCTCAAGCAGCTGATGAACAACGCCGGCATGCAGGGCGGCGAAGCCGGCGCCGGCAGCACCGCCGCGCTGAACGCGCTGGCCAGGGCCTACGGCAATCCGCAGGCGAATGGCTCGCTCGCGTCCGGTGTCGGCTATTCGCGCAACAGCGCGCTGACGCCGCCGCTGCATGGCGACGGCACGAGCAATGTCGACGCTTTCGTCGACAAGCTGGCTGCGTCCGCTCAGGCAGCGAGCGAAACCACCGGCGTGCCGGCGCGCTTCATCATCGGCCAGGCCGCGCTCGAATCGGGCTGGGGCAAGCGTGAGATCCTGAAGGCGAACGGCGAGACCAGCCACAACGTGTTCGGCATCAAGGCCACCAAGGACTGGACCGGCAAGACCGTGTCGACGGTGACCACCGAGTACCACAACGGCAAGCCGCAGCGTGTCGTGGAAAAATTCCGCGCCTACGACTCGTATGAAGAAGCGATGTCCGACTACGCGTCGATGCTGAAGAACAATCCGCGCTACGCGCAGGTGCTGAACGGCTCGCACGACGCCGCGGGCTTCGCGATCGGCATGCAGCGGGCGGGCTACGCCACGGATCCGCATTACGCGAAGAAACTGATGTCGATCATGGACCGGATGAGCTGAGCGGGCCTCAACCGTTCGCGCGCTTCGGCCGCCTCAGCCGCCCTTACCGTACGGCCGGCGCAGGCCGCACCATCCGCATCGCCTGCGCCATCAGAAGTACCGGCACGACCTGCCAGCCTGTTCCAGAGCGTCCGCACGCGCCGGGCTGCCGCACAAGGTGTTCCAGTTGCATGCGACGGGGCCATGTCGCAAAAGAAGACGGTGGGGCCGGCGGCGTGAACGCGCCGCTGGCCGAGCCGCCTGAAGGCAACCCGCTTGAAGCCGACCCGCTTCCACCCGAACCGCATAAAACCAGACCGCATAAAGCCGTCTCGAGTGGCGCCGTCCCGACGGTTTAACGTTTGCTTCAAATTATTCGCCGGATTACCCTAAACTTTGGGTCCAGACTGCCGCTAATCAGTCAGACCTTAATGCCGGGGACAGCGCTTCCCGGTCAGATGCGCGTGTCACGGGCCCCGGCACTGGACCTCGGGCACGGGCCCGCAAGAACATGCATACCGGCAAGCCCATGAATATCACTGAGACGAACGGACAGACGGAAGGCTCTTCTGAAACCGGCAACGATTTCGGTCGCCGCAATCCGCTCGAAATCGGCGTCCAGTTGCGCAATCTCGTAAACCGCGGCGATTTTTTGACGGCGCAGTACCGGGGAGGCCAACTCGTCACGCGGATTCTCGATGTCAACGTGCCCGCCCGCACGTTCATTTTCGACTGGGGTGCACTCGCTGAACAAAACCGTGGCCTGATCGCCGCGGCGCACTGCGCCTTTCACGCGCAGCCGGACGGCGTGCGGGTCGAATTCGCGACCAGCGCACCGCGCGAAACGCGCTTCGAGGGACGGCCGGCGTTCGAAGCGGACTTTCCAGAGGTGCTCTACTACGTGCAGCGCCGCGAGTTCTTCCGCGTCGATGCGCCGGTGCTCGATCCGTACATCTGTACGGGGCGCTTGCCAGACGGCGAGCGATTCCGTTTCGAAGTGCACGATCTGTCGCTTGGCGGGGTTGGCATGCGCACCACGGACACGCGCGTGGCGCAACTGCCGATGGGCTGTGTGCTTGAAGACTGCGAACTGAGCCTCGGCGCACCAGGCAAGCTGTCGCTCGATCTGCAACTGGTGTCGTTTCGCGCCCTGGACTTGCCCAGCGGCACCCAGCGCTATCAGCTTGGCCTGCGTTTCGTGCGGCTGCCGGGCAGCGCCGAGAACACCTTGCAACGTCTCATCACCCAACTCGAAATGAAGCGTCGCTCGCTGGTGCGAACCTGATCTGGCGCGTGGCGCAGCGCTGCTGCGTCGCGCGTATAAATGCCGGTCGCCCCCTCAATTTTGTCGCCAGCAAGCCGATATACAGAGAGTCTTGGCAACTCGGTGGGCGTGTTGCCAGCCCTTCAGGATGACGCATGTCCAGCAACCTCATCAATATCGGTCTCAGTGGACTCAACGCAGCCCAGTGGGGGCTGACGACGACCAGCGAGAACATCAGCAACTCGACAACGCCGGGCTATGACGTCGAGAGACCGGTTTACGCGGAGAGTTCCGGCCAGTACACCGGTTCCGGCTACCTGCCGCAGGGCGTGTCCACCACGACGGTGCAGCGCTCATACAGCCAGTATCTGACGACCGAGCTGAACAACGCGCAGTCGCAAAGCGGCTCGTTGAGCACCAATTACACGATGCTCGCGCAGCTGAACAACATGGTCGGCAGCCCGACCTCGGGCATCTCCAGCGCGATCACCAGCTATTTCACCGGTTTGCAGACTGTGGCGGGCAGCGCGTCCACTCTCGCCACGCGGCAGACCGCGATCAGCGACGCGCAGTCGCTCGCGGGCGAGTTGAACTCGGTGGGTTCGCAATACGATCAGTTGCGTCAGAGCGTCAACACGCAGTTGAGCGACACGGTGTCGCAGATCAACACCTACACCGCACAGATCGCCACGCTCAATCAGCAGATCACTGCGGCCGGTTCGCAGGGCCAGCCGCCCAACCAGTTGCTCGATCAACGCGACCAGGCCGTGGCCAGCCTGTCGTCGCTGGTCGGCGTGCAAGTGGTGCAGAACACCAATGGCGAAAGCGTATTCCTTTCCAACGGCCAGCCGCTGGTCGTCGGCACGACGAGCTTCAACCTCGGCACCGCGGCTTCGCCGGCCAATCCGGCCGAGCAATCGGTGACCTACGTGGGCGCCGCCGGCAGCACGGCGTCTTCGTCGACTACCCAGTACCTGTCCGACAGCACGATGCAGAACGCGGGCGGCACGCTCGGCGGCCTGGTTCAGTTCCGCACGCAGTCGCTCGATCCGGCTGAGGCTCAACTGGGTGCGATCGCGACCAGCTTTGCGGCCCAGGTCAACAACCAGAACCAGCTCGGCCTCGACCTGTCCGGCAACGCCGGCGGCGCGCTGTTTTCAGTCGCGGCGCCGCAGGCTACCGCCAATACGAACAACACCGGGACCGGCGCCCTCAACGTGTCGTTTGTCAATGCGACCACGCCCACGACGAGCAACTACACGCTGTCGTATAACGGCAGCAGCTATACGCTGACGGATAACCAGACGGGTGCCACAGTGGGCTCCGCGACCAGCCTGGCGACGCCGATCGACGGACTGAACTTCTCGCTCACCGGCACCATGAACGCCGGCGATTCGTTCAATGTTTCGCCGACGAGCGGCGCGCTCAACAGCTTCGCCCTGACGACAACGAGCGGCTCGGCGATCGCCGCGGCCTCGCCGGTGCTCGTCACGGCCGGGTCGAGCAACACGGGCTCGGCGACGGTTACCCAGGGCACGGTCGCGTCGGGTTATTCGCTGCCCGCGACGTCCACGACGCTCACCTACAGCTCGACCTCGGGCGGCCTGAGCGGTTTTCCGGCAGGCTCGGTGGTGACGATCAACGGCACCAGCACGACTATCGCGGCGACCACGACGGTCGTGCCGTATTCGTCCGCGAGCGGCGCCACGATGACGATCAGCACGACGCCGGTCACCGCCGGCTCGATGAACGGCATCTCGTTGACGCTCAGCGGCACGCCCGCGAACGGCGATACCTTCACGATCGCGCCGAACACTGGCGCCCAGAGCGACGGACGCAATGCGACGCTGATGTCGAATATCGTCAGTGCCAAGACGCTTGGCGGCGGCACTGCCACCCTCACGACCGCCTACGCGAACTACGTCAACACGATCGGTAACACGACTAACGCAGTCAACGCGTCGAACACGACGCAGACCGCGCTGGTGACGCAGATTACGTCGTCGCAGCAATCGGTCTCGGGGGTGAATGTCAACGAAGAGGCGGCGAACCTGCTGCAGTACCAGCAACTGTACCAGGCCAACAGCAAGGTCATTCAGACCGCCAATACCCTGTTTCAGACCATTCTCGGCATCTTCCAGTGAGGCGTTGAACGATGCGCATCTCTACTTCCCAATATCTCGGCATGAATGTCCAGACCATGGACAATCAGCAAAGCGAACTGTCGCAGCTGTACGGGGAAATCTCGAGCGGCGTGAGCCTCTCCACGCCGTCCGACAATCCGGTGGGCGCGGCCCAGGCGGTGCAGCTGAGCATGCAGGGTGCTTCCCTTTCGCAGTACTCGAGCAATCAGAGCTCGGCGCTCACTACGCTGCAGTCCGAAGATTCGACCCTCTCGAGCGTCACCCAGACGCTGCAGAGCGTCAACACCCAGTTGCTGAGCGCCGGCGACGCTACGCTCAACGATACGAACCGCAGCGCGATTGCCGCGACGCTGACGCAGTTGAACGCCACGCTGATGACGCTTGCGAACGCCAAGTCGCCGGCGGGCAACTACCTGTTCGGCGGCTTCCAGTCGGCGTCGCAACCGTTCACGCAGAATTCGGCAGGCACCGTCGTCTACAACGGCGACAACGGCGTATCGAGCGCGCAGATCTCGGATTCGACCTCGGTCGCCACCGGCGACACGGGTGCGTCGGTGTTCATGAGCGTGACGCCGCAAACCGCGAGCCCGGTCGCCTACGCGGCCTCGACCAATACCGGCAACGGGGTCATCGGCGCGGTCAGCACGACGAATTCGGGAAGCGCGGCGAACGGCGACACCTACTCGATCGCTTTCACCGTGGCAGCCGGCGTGACGACCTATACCGTCGCGGACACCAACAGTGCGGGCACGACCACGACCAGCCTGCCACAGACCTACACGGCCGGCTCGGCGATCACGCTGGGCGCCGGCGGCGAGAGCGTGATAATCACCGGCACGCCGGCAAGCGGCGACACGTTTAACGTGGCGCCGGCCACCCAGGTGCCGGCCGCGCAAGGCGGCACCAGCATCTTCGCGACGATCCAGAACATGATCACGGCGCTGCAGACCCCGGCGGATACGCCGGCAGCGGTGGCGGCGCTCAACAATTCGCTCAATACCGGACTTACACAGGTTCAGAACACGCTGTCCAACGTCACGACGGTGCAGGCGACGGTGGGTGGACGTGAGCAGCAGATCTCGGCGATGCAGACGGTGAACCAGACCCAGACCCTGCAGAACACGAGTTCGCTGGCGGACCTGACGTCGACCAATATGGCTTCGACGATCAGCAAGTACACCCAGACGCAGTACTCGCTGCAGGCTTCGGAGCAGGCCTTCGTGCAGATCCAGCAGATGTCGCTGTTCCAGTACATCCAGGGCTAGGTGGGCGGGTTCGGCTTGTGAAAACGGGAGGCGCCGGTGGCGACCTCCTGGCTAGTGCAACGCCGCAGCCACCCGCCCCATCTCCTCGATACCGTTATCGAACAGCCGCGCGAAGAACGGAATCATGTTCGGCACCATCAACTGCAACAGCAGCATGCCGGTCAGCATCGTCAACGGAAAGCCGATCTGGAACACGCCGATCTGCGGCGCCGCACGGTTGAGAATGCCGAGCGCGAGGTTGGTGATCAGCAGGGCCGCAACCACCGGCAACGCCAGCAGCAGGCCCATGGAAAATATGGTGCTGCCCCAGGCGGCCAGCGCGCGCCATCCCTCTGCGCCGAAAAGATCGCTCGAGACCGGCGCCGACTGAAACGTCGCGATCAGCGCGCTCACCATCTGCAGGTGCCCGTCCAGCACGAGGAACACCAGCATCGCAAAGACGTTCATGTAGCTCGACAGCACCGCGCTCGAGCCGCTCGCCTGCTGATCGAAGAAGGTCGCGAAGCCCAGACCCATGCCGAGGCCGACGAATTCGCCGGTCGCCTGAATCGCGGTGAAGACGATCTGCATCGTCAGTCCGAGCGCCGCGCCGATCAGGAACTGGTTCACGATGATCCACACGCCGGCCCCGGAAAAGACCGGAACCTGCGGCATCGCGCCTAGCGTCGGCGCCACGATGATCGTGGTGAACGCGGCGAGGCCGATCTTGACAGGCGTTGACAACGACCGGTTGCCGAACACCGGCGCGGTGGCCACCAGCGCCAGGATCCGCACGAACGGCCACAGAAACGCGGTGAGCCACGTGTTCAGTTGCGCGTAGGTGACGGAGAACATGGCGGCAGCGGGTGGCGGCGGACGCTCAGTTGGTGAGCGTCGGAATACTGGTGAGCATCTGGCGCAGGTAGTCGAGCATGGTCGTCAGCATCCACGGCCCGGCGATCACGAGCGTGAGGGCGATCGCCAGCAGCTTCGGGATGAACGAAAGTGTCGCTTCGTTGATCTGCGTGGCAGCCTGAAACAGGCTCACCAGCAGACCGACGGCCAGTGCGACGAGCAACAGCGGCGCGGCGAGCAGCATGGCGACGTACATCGCCTGATGCGCGAGAGCCATGACGGATTCGGGTGTCATGATGAGCGGGCCGGGAGTGGTGCGGGTTATGAGGGTTACACGAAGCTCTGCGCGAGCGAGCCGAGCAGCAACTGCCAGCCGTCGACCAGCACGAACAGCATCAGTTTGAACGGCAGCGAGATGGTGGCGGGCGAGACCATCATCATCCCCATCGACATCAGCACGCTCGCCACCACCATGTCGATGATCAGGAACGGAATGAAGATGGTAAAGCCGATCTGGAAGCCGGTCTTCAGTTCGCTGGTCACGAAGGCGGGCACCAGCAGCGGCAAAGGCACGTCTTCCGGTCCCTGCATCGGCGCGGCGTGCGAAATGCGCGCGAACAACGCCAGATCGGTCTCGCGGGTTTGCCGCAGCATGAAGGTCTTGAACGGCGCGAGGCCGCGCGAGACCGCCTGATCCATCGGCAGCGTGCCGTCCGAGAACGGCTTGTAGCCGTCGTTGTAAGCCTTGTCCAGTACCGGTGTCATCACGAACAGCGTGAGGAACAGCGCGAGACCGATCAGCACCTGGTTGGGCGGCGTGGTGGCGGTGCCGAGCGCCTGGCGCAGCAGCGACAGGACGATGATGATGCGTGTGAAGCTCGTCATCATCAGGACCATCGCCGGCAGGAACGACAGCATCGTGAGCAGCAGCATGGTCTGCACGCTCAACGAATACGTGGTGCCGCCGTTCGGTCCAGGACTCGTGTTAAAGGCGGGCAGGCCGGCCGCCTGCGCGAACGACAGCGACGGCAGCGCCATCAGCAGCACGGGCAGCGCCGGCAACGCGAGCGGTGCGAGGCGCCGCAGCACGGCGAAAAGGTTCAGGAGAAGACCGCGCCTGCTGGTCGTGGACCCGGTAGCGAGCTGATGGTGCGCACGGCGCGAGGCCGCGTGCTCGTGGCGCGCTTGCTGATAACTGGACTGCATTTACTGATCCCCGCCGTCTCGCCGGTTCAAACGTTTGGCCACTTCGCCTTTCAGTGCGTCGCGAAACCGCTGTCCGAAGGTGCCGGGCAACGCCGTGCCGGTGCCGCTGATGGCATTGCCTTGCGGCAGCGCAGCGCCGCCCGATGTTGTCGCGTCTGCCGAACCGGCCGGCATGGTATGCAGCAGACGCACGTTGCCGGGGGCTGCGCCGAGCACGAGCCACGTGTCGCCGATCTCGACGACGGCGACCCGTTCCTTGCCGCCCAGCGAGGCGCCGCCGATAGTCTTCACGAGGCCGCTGCGGCTGCCGGGTTGCAGGCCAAAGCGGCGCGCGAGCCACGCGCAGGCGAACACGAGACCGATCACGACCACGAGGCCGAAGACGGTTTGCAGCACTGCGCCGATACCCAGCGCCGGGACGGCTGTGCCGGCGCCGACACCGGAGGCCATCCGTGCGGCGTTGTTGACCGCGTTCATGTCGGCCGCGTGCGCGGTGAGAGGGGCGAGGGCGGTTGCCACAGCGACGGCGGCGAGCGTGGCTCCGGCGCGTGAGCCCGGATGCCGTGCCGCGTGAGTGCGGTTCGCTGGCAGCACGGGCGAAGACTCGCAGCGGCTAGGGCGCGCGGCGCGCCCGGCAAAGCGTTTCATCGATTCAGCTTCCGGATCCGCTCGGACGGCGTGATGATGTCGGTCAGGCGGATGCCGAACTTGTCGTTGACGACCACGACTTCACCCTGCGCGATCAGGCAACCGTTGACCAGCACGTCCATCGGCTCGCCGGCGAGGCCGTCGAGTTCCACCACCGAGCCCTGCGCGAGTTGCAGCAGGTTGCGGATGGCGATCTTGGTGCGGCCGAGCTCGACAGTCATCTGGACCGGAATGTCCAGGATCATGTCGATGTCGTTGCGCGTCGCGTTCGGTTCCACCTTCGAGAGCGGCTGGAACACGCCGGCGGTCGTCGCATTGACGGCGGTGTTGTCGTTCTGCTCGGCGAGCGCGCTTGCCCAGTCGTCGAGCGAGGCGTCGTCTACTTCCGCGCCGGCCATGTGTGCCTCGGCGGCCGGGAGTTCCTTCTCGGGCGTTCCATTCAGCTCAGTCATACCCACCTTCCTTCATCGTGTCCGCTGCGCTGATCATTTTCTGGACCCGCAACGCATATTGACCATTGAAAATACCGTAGCCGCATTCCATCACCGGCACGCCGTCGACCTTCGCGGTGATGTGTTCGGGGATGTTGATGGGCAGCACATCGCCCTTGCGCATGTTCAGGATCTGCTCGAACGTGACCGGGATCTGCGCGAGATCGGCGGTCAGTTCCACTTCCGCGGCCTGGACCTGCTGCGACAGCACGCGTACCCAGCGGCGGTCGACGTCGACTGCTTCACCCTGGATCGGCGATGACAGGATGTCGCGGATCGGTTCGATCATCGAATACGGCATGCAGATGTGCAGCGTGCCGCCCGTGGTGCCGAACTCGATCGAGAACTGCGTAACGATGACAATTTCGTTCGGCGTCGCGACGTTGGCGAACTGCGTGTGCATTTCGGAGCGCACGAATTCGAACTGCAGCGGGCGCACGCTTTTCCACGACGTCGTGTAGTGCTCGAACACGAGGTGGAGCAGCTTGCTGATGATGCGTTGTTCGGTGGCGGTGAAATCGCGGCCCTCGACGCGGGTATGGAAGCGCCCGTCGCCGCCGAACAGATTGTCGACCACGAAGAACACGAGGTCCGGGTCGAACACGAACAGCGAGGTGCCGCGCAACGGCTTCACGTGGACCAGGTTCAGGTTGGTCGGGATCGGCAGGTTGCGGGTGAATTCGCTGTATTTCTGCACCTTCACCGGGCCGACGGAAATCTCCGCGGTACGCCGCATGAAGTTGAAGATGCCGACGCGCAACAGGCGCGCAAAGCGGTCGTTGATGATTTCGAGGCCGGGCATCCGGCCGCGGACGATGCGTTCCTGGGTGGCGATGTTGTACGGCCGGACTCCGGTGCGGTCTGACTGCTCCGCTTCCGAATCGGACTCGCCGGTAACGCCCTTGAGGAGGGCATCGACCTCCTCCTGGGACATGAACTCTTCGTGGCCCATTCCTATTCCTCGTGCGTCCCTTGGCGGTTGATGATGGCAGCAGCGTTACGCGGCGTCACTGCACGACGAATTCGGTGAACAGCACGTCTTCGACGGTGACGGGCGCCGCTCCCTTGTCGGTCGGCTGTTCGATCAGCGTCTTGAGTTCGGTGGCGAGCGCGCGTTTGCCGTCGAGCGGCGCGAGATCGTCGGGGTGCTTGTTCGACAGCGCGAGCAGCACCCGGCTGCGGACTTCCGGCATGTGATCGGT
Organism: Paraburkholderia sp.; assembly: GCA_035948995.1. Lineage (GTDB taxonomy): Bacteria > Pseudomonadota > Gammaproteobacteria > Burkholderiales > Burkholderiaceae > Paraburkholderia. Next base: position 50,145 of record DASZIR010000180.1, read on the forward strand.
GAGCTGTTGCTGGACTTTGGGGTCGTTGAGCTTGAGCGTGAGACCGATGCGCAGATAGTGTTGCTGGCCATCGTCCGACTGCAGGTTGACGGTCATGGGTTCGAGCGGGAAGAACACGGGCACGGCGCCCGGTGCGGCCACGGCGGAGGCCGGTTGGGCCGCGGCGGTTGGGGCCGGGGCACGGCGGGACATGAGGAACCACGTGCCTGCGGCGGCCGCGCCTGCGGCGAGAAGCGCGATCAGCACGATCAGGAGAATGCGCTTCATCGGGCCCGGGGTGGGGGCCGGCTGAATGGTGCCTTGCTGGTTTGCGGTCGTCGATGCCATGGATTCTTGCTTGCCTCAGTGCTGGTAGGGTGAATTGTTGTTTAATTGCGGGGCGCGTGATGGGTCGAAAAGAAGGGGGATTAGGGGGTATCTCTGCTGTTTGCTGGTTTGGGGTTTGGTCTGGTTTGCCTGCGGCGTTGGGTGGTTTGCCTGCGGCGCTTTGGCTAGTTGCTTTCGGTATTGGCCTTTCCTTGTTTTTTGTTATTGGTTGATTGGCGTTGCCCCTGTGCGGGGCGGCACCTGCTTTCTTTGCCGCCATGTGAGTTACAGCCGGCCCTGTCATCCGCAGAACAATGGCAAGGACGAACGGTTTCACCGCACGCTGAAGGTCGAGGTGCTGGAGCGGCATGCGTTCACCACGCATGCGCACGTCCAGCAGGAACTGGAGCGATGGCGCCACGTGTACAACACTGAGCGTCCGCACGAGGCGCTCGGCATGGCCGCGCCGCTCACACGCTACAAACCCCGCCTGCGAGCCATGCCCGACCATCTGCCAGAACCGGAATACAGTCCCGGCGACGAGGTGCTGCGGGTCAATTCGAACGGCGTGGTGCGGTTCCGGGGCCAGGCCCTGCGGCTCCCGATTGCGCTCAAGGGGCTCCACGTGGCTGCCCGTCCGAAGGACGATGAAGACGGTGTGATTGAGTTCTGGTTCGCCCATCAACGCGTCGCAAGACTTGACCTGAGCACCGCAAAATCCTGAACATCATGTGTCAACGATGTCCTCATAGATGTGTCAACCATGTCTCCAGTCTGTACACGGCGGCGAAGAAAGCAGGTGCCGCCCCGCACAGGGGCAACGCTAATAAACCACAAAGAATGCAAGGAAAGGCCAACACCAAAAGCAAACAACCAAAGCCGTCTGCAAGACAAAAAAGACAACCAGACCCGTCTGCAAGACAAAAAATCAGGCAAACGTATCGACCAACCCCACAGTGCGCCGAACGGCAACATTAGCGACTGTAGAATCCACCTCACCATCCCCGCCGGAGGCAAAACTCCCACTACCGGAAGACCGCCCCCCACC
>DASZIR010000181.1:0-21503 GCA_035948995.1 Paraburkholderia sp.
GCGCCGCAGTTTTACCGGATGGTGCGTGAGCTGGCCACGCGCGCCAGTCTGCCGATGCCGCGCGTCTACCTGATCAACGAAGACGCACCGAACGCGTTCGCCACGGGCCGCAATCCGGAGCACGCCGCTGTCGCCGCCACAACTGGCATCCTGCGTGTGCTGTCCGAGCGCGAGATGCGCGGGGTGATGGCGCACGAGCTGTCGCACGTGAAGCACCGCGACATCCTGATCTCGACCGTCTCCGCCACCATGGCGGGCGCGATCTCCGCGCTGGCGAACTTCGCGATGTTCTTCGGCAGCCGCGACGAAAACGGCCGCCCGGCCAATCCGGTCGCCAGCATTGCAGTCGCGCTGCTCGCGCCGGTTGCCGGTGCGCTGATCCAGATGGCGATTTCCCGTGCTCGCGAATTCGAAGCGGACCGGGGCGGTGCGCAGATTTCCGGCGACCCGCAGGCGCTGGCGTCGGCGCTCGACAAGATTCATCGCTACGCAAGCGGCATTCCGTTCCCGACTGCCGAAGCGCATCCGGCCACCGCGCAGATGATGATCATGAATCCGCTATCGGGCGGCGGTATCGCGAAGCTGTTTTCGACGCACCCGGCCACCGAGGAGCGCATTGCGCGCCTGATGGAAATGGCGCGTACCGGGCGTTTCGAATAACGGCTGGTCCAGCGTTCGCGGGCTTCGTCCTGCCAGAGCGCAGCAGCACCGCCCCGCAGTCCGTTCGGCGCGGCACGCTACAATGCGTTGTTTGCGCCGCGCGTACCGTGCGGCCTGCTTCTGCCTTCTTCATGACTTCAAAGCCTTCCACGCGTACTGTTTCACCTTCGTCGCGTCCGCGCGAATCACGTCTCTCGGCGCTGCATCTCGCGCCAGAGTCGCTCGGTTTTGCGCTCGATTGTGCGGCCCAGGCGGTGGGCGCGGTCCGGCTTGGTTCGGCGTTGCCTGCTGCACTGCTGTCGGTGTTCGTGTCCGCGCCCGAAGGTAGCGCCGCCGCGGCGCGAGGTGCCGTGCAGGACATCTCGTATCGCACGATGCGGCGTCTGGCCACCGCTGACTGGCTGATCGCGAAGCTGGTTCGCAAGGCGCCGCCGCCGCACGTCGGCAACCTGCTAGCCTGTGCGCTCGCGCTGCTCGCGGACGACGAAGCAGAAGCTGCCTACGCGCCGTTTACTGTCGTCGACCAGGCGGTCAACGCCATTGCCGCGCGACGCGAGTTCGCCTTCGCGAAGGGCCTCGTCAACGCCGTGCTGCGCAATTTCCTGCGCGAGCGCGAGGCGCTGCTGGGCGCGGCGCAGGCCGATGAGGTTGCGCACTGGAACTACCCGGCATGGTGGATCGATGCGGTACGGCGCGCATGGCCCGACAACTGGCAACAGGTGCTCGCAGCCGGCAATACGCAAGGGCCGCTGACGCTGCGCGTGAACACGCGGCGCTCGACGGTCGACGCCTATCTGCAGGGTTTGCACGATCACCATATCGACGCCGCAAGAGCGGGCGACGACGCAGTGCGCCTCGCCACGCCGATGCCGGTCGATCGCATTCCCGGCTTCAGCGACGGCGTGGTGTCGGTGCAGGACGCCGGCGCACAGTTCGCCGCGCAGTGGCTCGGCGCGCGTGACGGCATGCGCGTGCTGGACGCGTGCGCTGCGCCCGGCGGCAAGACCGGTCATCTGCTCGAACTGGCCAGTCTGGAATTGATCGCGCTCGAGAGCGATGCGACGCGTGCGCGCCGCATCGGCGAGAATCTGCAGCGCCTTGGCCTCACGGCCGAGGTACGCATCGGCGACGCGGGCGATCCGGCGAAGTGGCACGACCCTGTCGATCAACCCTTCGACCGCATCCTTGCCGACGTGCCGTGTTCCGCCTCGGGCATCGTCCGGCGTCATCCGGATATCCGCTGGTTGCGGCGTGCCTCAGACATCCCGGCGCTCGTCACCGAACAGCGGCGCATTCTGGCGGCGCTCTGGCCGCTCGTGAAGCCCGGCGGCGAGTTGCTCTACGTTACGTGCTCGATCTTTCCTGATGAGGGCGAATTGCAGGCGCAGTGGTTTGGAAACAAGTACCAGGATGCGGTACGATTGGACGCGCCGGGGCAACTGTTGCCCACAGCGGCCCGCGCGCCTGCCGACGCCCCGGACGGTTCCCGTGCCGCACCAGTTACCGGCATGAACCCAGACCACGACGGATTTTTCTACGCGCGCTTTCAGAAACGGTGACCATCAAACGCTTCTTCCCGCGTCGGCTCGCGGCCGTGCTCTGGATCGTGCTGGCCTTCTGGCTATATGCACCGGGCGCAGCGCATGCCGATTCGATCGCGGTGCAGCGCGCGTCGCTGCAGTCGGACGGCAGCGGTTGGAGCCTCGATGCGCGTTTCGACTTTGAACTGAACAGCAACCTTGAAGATGCCGTCAACAAAGGCATCCCGCTCTACTTCACGACCGATTTCGAACTCACCCGGCCGCGCTGGTACTGGTTCGACGAGCAGCCGGTGAGCGTGTCGCAGAGCATCCGGCTGTCGTTTCAGCCGCTCACGCGCGAATACCGGGTGTCGACGGGCGGCCTGCAGCTCGGCTTTAGCACCCTGAAAGACGCGCTTGCCGTCATCCAGCATGTGACGTCATGGCATGTGATCGACCGCAATCAGGTGCAAAACGGCGAAACCTATACCGCCTCCGTGCGCATGCAGCTCGACATCGCACTGATGCCCAAGCCATTCCAGATCGACGCCGTCAACAATCGCGACTGGAATCTTTCTTCCGACTGGAAGCGTTTTACTTTCACGGTGACCGAACGTGCTAAATAAAGTACGCGGCACCACCAGCGTCAGCAGCATCGTCGTGCGCGTGCTGGTGTCGACGGTGGCGGTCACGGCCGTCCTGCTACTGGTGTTGCTTGCCGCCGCAAGCGCGAACACCGAGTTCTTCGACCGTTACTATCAATGGTTGTACACGGCCAACGTTGCGGTCGCACTGATCTTCCTGATGGTTGTGACGGCGCTCGTCCTCATCATCATCTACCGGCTGCGCAAGGGTAAATTCGGCACGCGGCTGCTAGCGAAGCTCGCGTTTTTCATGGCGCTGGTGGGTGTGGTGCCGGGCGGCATCATCTACGTCGTCTCGTATCAGTTCGTCTCGCGCAGTATCGAGTCGTGGTTCGACGTGAACGTCGAGACCGCGCTTACCTCGGGGCTGAACCTCGGGCGCGGCATGCTCGATGCCTCGCTGTCCGACCTGCAGACCAAGGGCCGCCTGATGGCCGAGCAGCTCGCCAGCGCCGACGCTGCGGGCACGACGCTTACGCTGCTGCGTCTGCGCGATCAGTTCGGCGTGCAGGATGCGACCATCGTCGAGCCGGTGCGCAGCATGTCGGGCGCGGCGCCGGACATGCATGTGGTGGCGCAGGCATCGGGCAACTACGTGACGCTGGTGCCCAACGACTTGCCGACGCCGATGATGATCGAACAGGCGCGTGGCCACGGTTTTGCCGCAATCGAAGGCGAAGTGGACGGCGATCCGCGCGCTAACGGTGGCAAGGGCGTCTTGCGGCTGCGTATCGTGCAGCGCATTCCGGATGCGAACGCGTCGTTGCTGCAGCCCACCGAGCGCTTCCTGCAACTCACGCAGCCCGTGTCGCCGACGCTCGCCCGTAATGCCGACGCGGTGCAGCGCGCGTATCGCGAGTATCAGGAGAAGGCGCTGGGCCGCACGGGTCTGCGCAAGATGTATATCGGCACGCTGACGCTGGCGCTCTTTCTCGCCACCTTCATCGCGATGATGCTCGCGCTCGCGCTGGGCAACCAGCTCGCGCGGCCGCTGTTCCTGCTCGCCCAGGGGACCAAGGAAGTGACCGAGGGCGACTACACGCCGAAGCGCGAAATCAAGTCGCGCGATGAACTGGGCTTCCTGACGCAGTCGTTTAACGCGATGACGCGCCAGCTCTCCGAGGCACGCGCAGCGGTCGAGAATAACCGTATCGCGCTCGAGCATTCGAAGGCCTATCTGGAGAGCATTCTTGCCAACCTGACCGCGGGTGTGTTCGTATTCGACCGGCAGTTCCGGCTCACCACGGCGAACCGCGGCGCCGAGCGGATCTTTCGCCAGCCGTTCCAGTCGGCGTTGGGTTCGGCGCTGGACCGCATCGGCGTGCTGATCGATTTCGGCGCGATGGTGCGCAAAGCCTTCGCCGATCGCGAAGCGGCCAGCGGCGACGGTCACGATGACCGCGGCCACTGGCAGCAGCAGTTCTCGGTGCAGGTGCCAGGTGAAACCGAACCGCTGACCCTGCTGGTCCGCGGCGCGCGTCTCGTGTCCGCCACTGACCGCGATGCCGAAGACATGCAGACGTCCGGCTACGTGGTGGTGTTCGACGATATCTCTGACGTGATCTCGGCGCAGCGTTCGATTGCCTGGGGTGAAGTGGCGCGGCGTCTTGCGCATGAGATCAAGAATCCGCTCACGCCGATCCAGTTGTCGGCCGAGCGTTTGCAGATGAAGCTCGCAGACAAGCTCGGACCGTCCGACGCGGATGTGCTCAAGCGCGGCGCGACCACCATCGTCAATCAGGTCGCAGCGATGAAGCAGATGGTGGACAGCTTCCGCGACTACGCGCGCACGCCGCCCGCGGTGCTCGCGAACCTGCAGCTCAACGAGCTGGTGAGCGAAGTGCTCACGCTCTACGGCATCGAAGAGGGCAAGAGTCCGATCCACGTCGAGCTGGCCGCGTTGCCAGTGATCCGCGGCGATGCGACGCAATTGCGCCAGGTGATCCACAACCTGCTGCAGAATGCGCAGGATGCGGTGGCCGAGCTCGAGCATCCGCGTGTGCTGCTCGAGACGAGGACAGTAGAATATGGCGATCCCGACGCAGAAGGCAAGGTGCGCGTCGCGGTGCGTCTGACCGTGTCGGACAACGGACCGGGCTTCCCCGCACGTATCCTGACGCGTGCATTCGAACCTTACGTGACGACCAAGGCCAAAGGAACAGGGCTTGGGCTCGCGATGGTCAAGAAGATCGTCGACGAACACGGTGCGCGAATCGATATTCGCAACCGGATGAAGGCGGGCGATGTGATCGAGGGCGCGCAGATTTCGATCCTCTTTCTTCAACTGGCAGACGATGAGGCTGCGGCACCCGGGGCAGGGCCGCGGGCAGCGCATGGCAGCGCGTCGCAGGGAACGACAAAAGCAGCAGTGCAGACAAGGGCAGCGTAAATGGCAACCATCCTGGTGGTAGATGATGAAATGGGCATCCGGGAATTGCTCTCGGAGATCCTGAGCGACGAAGGGCATGTCGTGGAAGCGGCGGAGAACGCGCAGGAAGCGCGCGACTTCCGGCTGCGCCAGGCGCCCGACCTGGTGTTGCTCGACATCTGGATGCCCGATACCGATGGCGTTACGCTGCTGAAAGAATGGGCCGCGCAGGGGCAACTGACGATGCCGGTGATCATGATGTCCGGTCACGCGACCATCGATACCGCAGTCGAGGCCACCAAGATCGGCGCGCTCAACTTTCTCGAGAAGCCGATCGCGTTGCAGAAGCTGCTGAAGGCGGTCGAACAGGGTCTCGCGCGCGGCACCCCGACGCCCGCGACAGCCGGTGCGGCGGCAAAGCCGGCGTTGCCGGTGAGCGCGTCGGCAGTGGCGTCGGCCGCATCGTTGCCGATGCTCTCGAACGATGGCGCTGGCAGTAGCACGCTCGCGGCGCAGACGGCCTCGATCTCGTTCGACATCCCGCTGCGCGACGCGCGTGATGCGTTCGAGCGCGCGTACTTCGAATATCACCTCGCGCGCGAGAACGGCAGCATGACGCGCGTGGCCGAAAAGACGGGGCTCGAACGCACGCACCTGTATCGCAAGCTGAAGCAGCTCGGCGTCGATCTCGGCAAGAACAAGGGCGAGTAACGTGCCGCATGGCATGACATGGCGTGCCCCGGCGCCCGATCACGCCACGGCAAAAATTTCGGGAAGGGGGCTTGAGCAGTCGAAGCCCCTTTGTTATACTCTCGCTTCTTCGTTGGCCCGGTAGCTCAGTTGGTAGAGCAGCGGATTGAAAATCCGCGTGTCGATGGTTCGATTCCGTCCCAGGCCACCAGGATTCAGCCCCAGGAACTCGCAAGATTCTTGGGGCTTTTCCTTTTCCGAAGGGTGCCGTGCGTGATGCATGATGCGGCCCGTCCTGGCGGCGCCGGCGGCATTGTGCGTCGCGTGATAAAATCGCGCCAGTTCAAGGACTTGCCGCGTTCGTCTGACAAGTCCTTTTTCGTTTTCTGGCGGCCAGCCTTCCGGAGCTGGCCATCCGGCGGGGGCGCCCCTGCGGCAGGGCCCGCCATGTGGGGCCGTCCCGGGGCAACTCATGCGGGACCCGGCCGCCCGGATCCGGGTCGGCGCGCAGCGCGCCGGCCACAGTGCCCGACGATCAGCGGTATAAGCGCCAGCGACTCTGCACGCGGAAGGCGCGGCCTATACTGCATGAGCCGGCTGCAACGCCGGCACGCGTCGCGCCGCGTTGCTGCATGGCGCACACCGCGCAGCGCGACGCGGCACCCATCATTCACGGAGTTTCACGGTGATCCGCAAAGACGCCAAGAGTAGCGCTCTGGTGCTGTTTTCCGGCGGTCAGGACTCGGCCACGTGCCTCGCCTGGGCGCTCGAACGATATGAAACGGTCGAGACACTCGGCTTCGACTACGGTCAGCGGCACCGGGTCGAACTGGAGTGCCGCGAGGGTTTCCGCGACGCGGTGGCGCGGGCCTTTCCGGCGTGGGCTGGACGCCTCGGCGAGGACCACATGATCGACCTGTCGGTGCTCGGCTCGATCAGCGATACCGCGATGACGCGCGAAATCCAGATCGAGGCCGCCGCCAACGGTCTGCCGAATACGTTTGTGCCGGGCCGCAACCTGATGTTCATGACGATCGCTGCGGCGATCGCCTATCGGCGCGGCCTGCAGGTGCTGGTGGGCGGCATGTGCGAGACGGATTTTTCGGGCTATCCCGACTGCCGCGACGACACGATGAAGGCGCTGCAGGTGACGCTCAATCTCGGCATGGACAGCCGCTTCCTGCTCGAAACGCCGCTGATGTGGCTCGACAAGGCCGATACGTGGCGACTCGCGCATGAGTTGGGCGGCGACGAGCTGGTCGAGCTGATCCGCGTCGAGACCCACACCTGCTACGTTGGCGAGCGCGCCGAGCTGCATGCATGGGGCTTTGGGTGCGGTGAATGCCCGGCGTGCCGCTTGCGCAAGCGCGGCTACGAGGCGTATCTGGCCGGCGGGAAGGTCACGGAACCCGTCTGACCCGGGAGCATCGGTCGGCGGCAACATTTTTCAGGCCCCAGCGGCCAGGCAGAAAGCAGCATGACGTACGCGGTCAAGGAAATCTTCTACACATTGCAGGGCGAAGGCGCGAATGCCGGGCGCCCGGCAGTGTTTTGCCGGTTCGCCGGCTGCAATCTGTGGTCGGGCCGCGAGGAAGACCGCGCGGAGGCGGTGTGCCGCTTCTGCGATACGGACTTCGTCGGCACGGATGGCGAGAACGGCGGCAAGTACCGCACGGCCGGGGAACTCGTCGCGAAGATCGCGTCGCTGTGGCCGGAAGGTGAAGGCGATCGCTTTGTCGTCTGTACCGGTGGCGAGCCGATGTTGCAGATGGACCCGCCCTTCGTCGACGCACTGCATGCCGCCGGCTTTGAAATTGCCATCGAGACCAACGGCTCGCTGCCGGTGCTCGGGACGATCGACTGGATCTGCGTGAGCCCGAAGGCCGACGCGCCGCTCGTCGTCACCAAAGGCAACGAACTGAAAGTCGTGATTCCGCAGGACAACCAGCGGCTGTCCGAGTATGCGGCGCTCGACTTCGAATATTTCCTCGTCCAGCCGATGGACGGCCCGTCGCGCGACATCAACACGAAACTCGCGATCGACTGGTGCAAACGCCATCCGCAATGGCGCCTGTCGATGCAGACCCACAAGTATCTGAACATTCCCTGATTTGCCGTGCTGACGATTACCCGAAAACTCGAATTCGACGCGGGCCACCGCATCCCCGATCACCGCAGCCAGTGCCGTAATCTGCACGGCCATCGCTATGTGCTCGAAATCACGCTGCAAGGCGACCTCGTCGAAACGGAAGGCGCGCCGGATCGCGGCATGGTGATGGACTTCGCCGATGTGAAGTCGCTCGCCGTCGAGCACCTCGTCGACAGGTGGGACCACGCGTTTCTGGTCTACGAGGGCGACACGCACGTGCGCGGTTTTCTCGATTCGATGCCAGGCCACAAGACGGTCGTGCTCGATCGCATCCCGACGGTGGAAAACCTCGCCGCCGTCGCGTTCGACATCCTCGCGAACGTCTACGATGCGCACTACGGCGTGAACCTGCGTCTGCACAAGGTGCGCCTCTACGAGACGCCGAACTGCTGGGCCGACGTGGTCCGCGACTAGGCCGCCACGCAACCACGACGCAACGCCCGCGTTATTGTCACGGTATGATCGTTTGAATAACCAAGCGGAGCGAGACATGCCGGTCACCTTACTGCAACGCTGGCGCGCAGCCAGTGGCGCAAGCCGTCTCTCCCGCGCTTCGGGCGACGTGATGCGTCGCCGGGGAGCGCGGCGATGAGCACCTTCACCAATCCCCTCAAACAACGTCTGGCGGAAGCCGATCCGCTCTACGGCCTGTGGCTTTCGCTAGGCAGCGACGGCGCCGCCGAAGCACTCGCGCATGCCGGTTTCGACTGGCTGCTGATCGACATGGAGCACGCGCCGAACGACAGCGGCGACGTCACCGGCCAGTTGCGCGCGATTGCTGCAGCACACCTGCCGAGCGAGCCGGTGGTGCGCGTGCCGGCGAGCGAAGGATGGCTGGTCAAGCGCGTGCTCGACGCGGGCGCGCGCACGCTGATGTTTCCGAACATCGAATCGGCCGAGGAGGCGGCGCATGCCGTGCGCCTGACGCAATATCCGACGCCCGAAGCGCTCGACGGCCTGCGCGGCGTGGCGGGCGCAGTTCGTGCGGGTTCCTACGGCATGCGGCGCGACTACGTACAGACGGCGAACGCGCAGATCGCGACGATCGTGCAGATCGAATCGGCACGCGCCGTGCAGGAAGTGGAAAAGATTGCGGCGACCCCGGGCGTCAACTGCCTGTTCATCGGCCCGGCCGATCTGGCTGCAAGCCTCGGCCACCTCGGCGACTCGAAGCACCCGGAGGTTCAGGCCGCGATGACCCATGTCGTCGCGGCGGCACAAAAGGCCGGCATTGCGACCGGCATTTTTGCCATGGATGCCGCCGGCGCGCGACAGTACCGCGACGCCGGATTCCGTTTTATCGCGCTGGCCGCGGACGTCATGTGGCTGTTGCGCGCGACGCGTCAGGCGCTGCAAGAGGTGAGGTCATGATGGGTATTTCGCTGTGGGCGGTGCGCGTCGCCGTGGGTGCTGCCGCTTGTGTCGCATTGGCGGCGTCCGCCGCGGCCCATGCGCAGGACAAGCCGTCGAAAGCGGATGACCCGGAAACGCAGACCGCTGTGGCCGACTACAACGCGGGCAACCTGAGCGCCGCGCTCGCCGAGTTCCACAAGGCGGCGCAGCGCGGCAGCCGGCTTGCCGAATTCAACTACGCGATGATGCTGCTCAACGGTGAAGGCACGACCGCCAACGTCGACGAAGGCAAGAAGTGGCTGCGCAAGGCCGCCGACGCGAACATGTCGCACGCGCAGTACGTGTACGGCAAGATGTACGACGATGGCGAGTTCGTCGGACGTGACCCGGTGGAGGCGCATCGCTGGTTCCTGAAGGCGGCGCAGCAGGGGCATGTGCAGGCGGAGCTGGCGCTCGCGAACCAGTTTCTCGATGGCCGCGGCACCGCACGGGACAATCGCCAGGCGTTCTTCTGGTACAAGAAGGCCGCCGAAGGTGGCGACATGACGGCGCAATACGTGGCCGGCTCGTTCTACGAACGCGGCGGCGATGGCGTCGACAAGAACCTGAACGTGGCGCGCGCGTATTACGCGGCGGCCGCGGCGCAGGGCGATCCGGCGGCCAAGCTCAAATACCAGCAACTGAGCGCGCAATTGCGCGACGAGCACGAGACCAAGCCGCAGTAACGTGGCCAGGGGAGGGGACCGTAAACGAACAGGGGGCGCCGCGGCGCCCCCTGTTAAGTCTTCAGCTCTGCATCAGCCGCTTCTGTCGCCCGACGCTCATGATGAGGCCGGTTGCGACGCCCAGGGTGATCAGCGCAGTGCCACCATAGCTCATGAACGGCAGCGGCACGCCGACCACCGGCAAGATGCCGCTCACCATGCCGATATTGACGAACGCGTAGGTGAAAAAGGCCATCGTCAGCGAGCCCGCCAATAGTCGCCCGAATAGCGTCGCTCCGTTGGCCGCGATATAGAGGCCGCGCGCGATCAGCGCCATATACAGCACCAGCAGCACCACCCCGCCTGCCAGCCCGAACTCCTCCGCAAAGACCGCGAAAATGAAGTCGGTGTGCTTCTCGGGGATGAACTCCAGGTGCGCCTGCGTCCCCTTCAGCCAGCCCTTGCCGAGCGGGCCGCCGGAGCCGATTGCAATCACCGCCTGGATGGTATGGAAGCCTTTGCCGAGCGGATCCGAAGTCGGATCGAGCAAGGTGCAGATACGGTGCTTCTGATAGTCGTGCATCAGCGGCCACTGGACTTCAGGCTGGCAGATTTTGTCCTGGAACGTCGCAATCGAGGCCACCGCGATCACCGCGGCCATCAGCACCGGCACGATCAGCTTGAAGCTCAGGCCCGCGAAATAGATGACGAACAGTCCAGCCGCGAACACCAGCACCGCCGTGCCGAGGTCAGGCTGCTTGGCGATCAGGCCGACCGGCACGGCAAGAATAATCATCCCGACTATAAAGTCGTACCAGCGCATCACACCTTCGCGGCGCTGGTAGTACCACGCGAGCATCAGCGGCGTGGCGATCTTCATGATTTCGGACGGCTGGATCACCACGCCGACGTTGATCCAGCGCTTCGCGCCCTTGCGCGTGAGGCCGAATAGCGCCACCGCCACCAGTAACGCAATGCCGAAGGTATAGAGCGGGACCGCGAAGCGCATCAGCGTAGTGGGCGGCACGTTGGCCAGCGCCCACATCAGCACGAAGGTCAGCATGATGTTGCGCAACTGGTCCTCGACCTTGCCCGGCATGTCGAGCGTGGCGCTGTACAGCGTGACGATGCCGACGCACATCAGCAGAAACACGGCGAGCGCGAGCGGTCGGTCGAAGCCGATGAACAACTTCCTGATGCGGTCGAGCCAGGCGCGCTTGTCGAATTGCATGCCTCTCTCCTTACTCGTCGATGCCGCCGGAGACCGGCTGGCGGGGTGACGTGGGCTGAATGCTGTCGTCGCGCGAGGGCGCCGCGGCAGTCGGGACCGGTTCGCTCGCCGGGCGCGGGTGCTGCGGGCCGGATTTGCGCGGCACGGCGATCTTCGCTGGCGCCGGGGCCGGGGCGGCCGCTGCGGCTACGGGTACGACGGCGGTGGCGGATGCGCCTGGTTCTGCAACGATGGGCCCGGCCGGTGCTGCGGGCGCGACTGCCGGGGCCGCCGATGCCGCTGACGCAGCCGTTGCAGCCGATGCCGCAGACGCTGCGGCCGGGCTGGACGCGCCCGGCATCGGCAACGCCGTGAAGCCCGCGGCGACGGAAGCCGGCTGCGTGATCTCAATCGCCGTAGGGGCCGCGCCGATCACCGGTGCCGATGCGTCCTCCGTGGCCGAAGCCGCTGCGGTTACGGCCGCTGCTTCGGCGCCAGGCTTCGTGCGGTCGACCAGGTAATAGTCGAGCACGTGCCGTGCAATCGGGCCCGCCGATTCCGCACCCCAGCCGCCGTTCTCGACGATCAGCGCGAGCGCGATCTTCGGGTTTTCCGCCGGCGCGAATGCGATAAAGAGGGCGTGGTCGCGCAGGTGCTCTGCAACCGCATGGCCCTTGTAGTTTGCGCCCTGCAGCGAATACACCTGCGCCGTACCGGTCTTGCCGGCTGCCTGGTACGGTGCGCCGATAAACAGCTTCGACGCCGTGCCGTTGGTGATCACGCCGACCATTGCGCGCTTGACGATGTCGATATCCGACTGCGATACGTTGATGCGGCCATCGTCCTTCGGCACGGTCAGACGGGTGTCCCTGGTGATCGGGTTTTCGATTTCCTTCACCAGGTGAGGCTTCATCACGACACCGTTGTTGGCGAGCGTGGCAACCGCGTGGGCGAGTTGCAGGATCGTGTACGAGTTGTAGCCCTGGCCGATCCCCAGACTGATGGTCTCGCCTTCGTACCAGCGCTGCTGTTCGGGCTTGCGGTAGGCTTTGCGCTTCCACTCGGTGGAAGGAAGAATGCCCTTCGCCTCGCCGGCAATGTCGATGCCGGTGATCTGGCCAAAGCCCCACGGCTTCATGAAGCTGGCAATCGCGTTGACGCCCAGATCGTGCGCGAGCATGTAAAAGTAAGTGTCGTTCGACACGACGATCGCGCGGTTCAGGTCGATCCAGCCCTGGCCCGAACGCACGTCGTTGCGAAACGTGTGGCCGCCGAACGTGTAGAAACCCGGATCCTGGAAGCCCCAGCTCGGTGTGCGCTTGTGCAGCGTCAGCGCGGCGAGCGCCATGAACGGCTTGTAGGTCGAACCCGGCGGATAGGTACCGTGCAGTGGCCGGTTCAGCAGCGGGTGATCCGGCGAGTTGTTCAGGTCGTCCCAGGTCTGCTGGTCGATGCCGTCCACAAAAGAGTTCGGGTCGAAGCTCGGCGCCGACACGAACGCGAGCACATCGCCGGACGCGGGTTCGATCGCGACCAGCGCGCCGCGCTTGCCCGCAAACGCCTGTTCGGCGACCTGCTGCAGACCGATATCGAGCGAGAGCACGAGGTTGTTGCCCGGCGTGGCCTGGGTGCGCGACAGGGTCCGCACCGGGCGGCCGCCTGCGGTGACCTCGACTTCCTCGAAGCCGGTCTGGCCATGCAGCTCGGTCTCGTAGCTCTGCTCCACACCGATCTTGCCGATATAGTCGGTGCCCTTGTAGTTGTTGGCGTCGAGGCGCGGATCGTAGTGATCCGGGTCGCTGTCGTTCTGGTCGCTGGCGTCGTCGATCTTTTCCTGATCGCGCTGCGAAATCCGGCCGATATAGCCGATCACGTGCGCCGCGGTCGGCCCGAGCGGGTACTGACGGAACAGGCGCGCGCGCACTTCGACACCCGGAAAGCGGAAACGCTGCGCGGTAAAGCGCGCGACTTCGTCGTCGGTGAGGCGGGTGCGGATCGGCAGGCTTTCGAAGTTCTTCGAGTCTTCCTGCAGCTTCTTGAAGCGGCGCCGGTCGCGCGCGTCGATCGAGATGACGCTCGACAGGTTGTCGATGACGTTATCGAGCGTGTCGTTGAGCTTCGAAGGAGTGATTTCGAGCGTGTACGCCGAGTAGTTCTTCGCCAGCACGACACCGTTGCGGTCCGTGATGATGCCGCGGTTCGGCACGATCGGGGCGACCGAAATGCGGTTCTCGTCCGCCTGCAGCGAGTACTTGCTGTAGTGCCAGACCTGCAGGAACAGGAAGCGGAAGACGATCAGCCCGAAGCAGACGAACACGAACAGGCCCGCCGCCGCGACCCGCAGGCGGAACTTCGAGAGCTGTTGCTGGGTGTCCTTGAATTCGGTCATGCGCTCGGGTCAAAAGGCCGCAAGGCGGCCGTCATGAAAGGGTGTCCAGCCGGCAGCCGTGGCCGGGAGGCTCAGGCAGGGTGGGTCGAGCCGGCCGGGGGAAGCTGTGTTCGGCGTGTTCAGCGTGTTCAATGAGGGGCTCGACGCGCGCGCTGCGCTAAATGGGGCGGGTGTCGTCCGGATCGGCCGGACGGCGCTGCGGCATCAGCAGCACCACACTCGCGACCGGCCACAGGGCCGATTCGACGAACCCGTCGATCAGGTAGCCCCAGCCGGGAAAGGCCGCGCCCATCAGAAGACGGATCAGGAACGGCACCAGTTGCGCGAGCACGAACAGCGGCATCACCGCGAAGGTCTGCACACCCATTGGCATCCACAGCACGCGCCGATGAATGGTAATGGCCCCGTACGACAGCAGGGTATAGGCAAGGGCATGCTCGCCGAGCAGGCTGGCGTTGTGCACGTCCATCAGGATGCCGAGCAGGAACGCGATGCCCATGCCGACCTTGCGCGGCTGATGCACGTTCCAGAACAGTAGCACCAGCGCGACGAAGTCGGGCACGCCGATCAGGCGCCCCCACGGCATCAGGTTCAGCAGGAAGGCGGCTGCCAGGCTGAACGCAATGAAGTACGGGTTGACCGGCTGCAGGATGTATTGCGGGCGGTTCAAGGCTTGCTCCCCTGCGCGGCCGGTTGCCTGGCGCTCTTCTCGGGGGGCGGCTTTTTCTCGCTCGCCGCCTTCTTCTCTGCGGCCGGTCTGGCTGCCGCGGCGGGCTCGGACGCGGCGGTCTTCGCGTTCCTGTCGGTGGCGCCTTTATCTGCAGACTTTGCGGCCGGTTTCTCCGCGCCCTTCGCACCCTTCTTCGCCTTCGCGTCCTTTGCAGCGCTGGCTGCATCGGGCTCGTCCGCGGGACGCGGCAACACATTGTTCAGATAGTGCAGCACCAGCAACTGGCGCGCGCCGCGCACCGGCGCGACCGGCAGGCAGACCACGCGTGCGAATGCGGTATCGGCCTGCTTGTCGACCCGCACCACCTTCGCGACCGGCAAGCCCGGCGGATAGGTGCCGTCCAGGCCACTCGTCACGAGTTCGTCGCCGGCCTGCACGTCCGCGCTGATCGGCACGAAGCGCAGATCGAGCGAGTCCCCCTTCGGGGTGCCGTAGATCACACTACGCAGACCGGTGCGCACGACCTGCACCGGCACGGCCTGATCCTTGTCGGTGAGCAGCGTGACTTCAGCCTGCATCGGGAATACCCGGGTCACCTGGCCGATCACGCCGTCTTCACTGACGACCGGTGAGCCGTCCTGGATGCCTTGCTGCCCGCCGCGGCCAATGATGACCTTCTGCGTGAACGGGTCGCGTGTGTCGTACTGGATTTCGGCCGGGATCGATTGTGTGGTCATGCGCTGCGAGAGTTGCAGCAGCGAGCGCAGGTGCGAGTTCTCGGCGTTCAGCTCGGAAGCCGTATTGGCCTGCAGGGAGAGTTGCAGGTTCTTCTTGCGCAATGCGTCATTTTCGCCGCGCAGCGTGGCGCCGGTGACGGCCAGATCCGCCGCGCCCATGACGATGTCGCGCGGCACGAGCGCGGCGCGTTGCAACGGATAAAGACCCGCACCGAGCACGCCACGGACGATCTCGAGCGTCCTGAAGCGGGCATCCGAGATCAGCAGGGCGAGCGCCAGCAGCACGAAGAAGATCAGCCGTGCGAGTGCGGACGGACCTTGCTTGAACAGAGGCGGCGGACTGTATTCCATGGTCGGCGCCGGGGGCGTGAGCGGTTGGGTGTGACTTCGGCGCGAAAACGCGCGCTCAGTGCGCGGCGGCTGGATGGACCAGCCCAGGACAGGCCGGCCCGTAGAAGGCTAGCCGTCCGGTCCGCGCTGCTGACATGGAGACGGGCTCTCGCTTACTCGTACGAGAAGATGCTGCCGAGCTTGTCCATGCGCTCGAGCGCCATGCCCGAGCCGCGCACGACGCAAGTCAGCGGGTCTTCGGCGACGAGCACCGGCAGGCCGGTCTCTTCAGCCAGCAGACGGTCCAGGTCGCGCAGCAGTGCGCCGCCGCCCGTCAGCATCATGCCGCGTTCGGCGATGTCGGCACCGAGTTCCGGCGGCGTCTGTTCGAGCGCGATCTTCACCGACGACACGATCTGGTTCAGCGGATCGGTGAGGGCTTCGAGGATTTCGTTGCTGGAGATGGTGAAGCTGCGCGGAATGCCTTCCGACAGGTTGCGGCCCTTCACTTCCATTTCCTTGACTTCCGAGCCCGGGAACGCGGAGCCGATTTCCTTCTTGATGGCTTCAGCGGTCTGCTCGCCGATCAGCATGCCGTAGTTGCGGCGGATGTAGTTGACGATGGCTTCGTCGAACTTGTCGCCACCGACGCGCACCGAACCCTTGTAGACGATACCGCCGAGCGAAATCACGCCGACTTCCGTCGTGCCGCCGCCGATGTCGACCACCATCGAGCCGGTGGCTTCCGAGACCGGCAGGCCGGCGCCGATAGCCGCAGCCATCGGCTCTTCAATGAGATAAACCTGCGACGCGCCTGCGCCGTGAGCTGCTTCCTTGATGGCGCGGCGTTCGACCTGGGTCGAACCGCACGGCACGCAGATGATGATGCGCGGCGACGGCGAGAACATACGCGATTCGTGAGCCGTCTTGATGAACTGCTTGATCATCTGCTCGGTGACGGTGAAGTCGGCGATCACGCCGTCTTTCATCGGCCGGATCGCCTCGATGTTGCCTGGCACCTTGCCAAGCATCTGCTTGGCTTCCCTGCCGACTGCCTGAATGGTTTTCTTGCCGTTGGGACCGCCTTCCTGGCGGATGGAAACGACCGACGGTTCGTCGAGAACGATACCTTTGCCACGCATGTAGATGAGCGTGTTGGCAGTGCCAAGGTCAATCGCCAGATCGTTTGAGAAGTAGCTGCGCAAAAAACCGAACATTCAAAATCCTGTCTCGCTTGGGGCCGTGCCTCGCAAAAGAATGCGCAGGGCGGCAGCGGAAAAAATAACAGCTTCAACCGGGCGGATGCTGCGCCACATAGGCTTGAAGCTGCGAGGGAATCTACCGGAGGCCGGAACAAGGCCGCATCTATCTCTGGATCATTTGTGGGAAATGACCAGAAAGGCCTTGGTAAGTCGGTCCGGGTTTGGGTCGAACGCGTAATGATACCTTATAATTTTGGTTGATTTGAAGGAAACGGTTGGCACTTTTTGCCACCGCTGGCCCCTTTTTCGAGGGCCCCCTCCAGTGTCGTAACCCGCTGTCACAGCATTGTTTTTCCACACTGTGACAGTCCACCACTTTTTCCGGTGACTGCATGGCTCTGACCCTGACCGATGTTAAGCGTATCGCGCATCTTGCGCGGCTCGAACTGGCCGACGCCGACGCTGAGCACACGCTTGTCCAGCTCAACGACTTTTTCGGCCTCGTCGAGCAGATGCAGGCCGTCGACACCACGGGCATCGAACCGCTCGCCCATCCGATCGAGCAGATCGAGGATGTTGCACTGCGTCTGCGCGAAGACGCCGTGACGGAAGTGGTGCAGCGCGACGAATTCCAGCGCCCTGCGCCTGCCGTGCAGGACGGACTGTATCTGGTGCCGAAGGTCATTGAATAAAAACCGGGTCCGGCGCGCAGTGATTCGTCCGCGCGCGTGCCGCGCTCTTCAGGAATAACGCAATGCATGAAAAAAGCTTGACGGAGCTGCGTGCCGCGCTCGCTGCGAAGGAATGCTCCGCAGTCGAACTGGCGCAGCTGTATCTGAAGCGGATCGACGCAGCCAGCAGCCTGAACGCCTTCGTGCAGGTCGACGCCGATCTCACGCTCGCGCAGGCCAAGGCCGCCGACGCGCTGCTCCACACCGGCCACGCCGGCCCGCTGGCCGGCCTGCCGATCGCGCACAAGGACGTGTTCGTGACGCGCGGCTGGCGTTCCACCGCCGGTTCGAAGATGCTCGCCAGTTACACGAGCCCGTTCGATGCGACAGTGGTCGACCGTCTGAAGCGCGCCGGCATGGTGTGCGTCGGCAAGACCAATATGGACGAGTTCGCGATGGGCTCGTCCAACGAGAATTCCTACTTTGGCCCGGTGCAGAACCCCTGGGACCGCAAGGCGGTGCCGGGCGGCTCGTCAGGCGGCTCGGCTGCAGCGGTGGCGGCGCGTCTCGCGCCTGCCGCGACCGGCACCGATACCGGCGGCTCGATTCGCCAGCCCGCGTCGTTCTCCGGCATTACCGGCATCAAGCCCACGTACGGCCGCGTGTCGCGCTACGGCATGATCGCGTTTGCCTCGTCGCTCGATCAGGGCGGCCCGATGGCGCGCAGCGCCACGGACTGCGCATTGCTGCTGAACGCCATGGCAGGCTTCGACGGGCGCGATTCGACCAGCCTCGTGCGCGACGATGAAGACTACACACGCTACCTGGGCCAGACCTGGTCAGCTGAGGCCGCCGGCAACGCAGCCGGCAAGCCGCTCGCCGGCCTGCGCATTGGCTTGCCGAAGGAATACTTCGGCGCGGGTCTGGCCGACGACGTGCGCGCCGCGATCGATGCTGCACTGAAGCAATACGAAGCGCTCGGCGCGACGCTGGTCGAGGTTTCGCTGCCGAAAACCGAACTGTCGATCCCCGTGTACTACGTGATCGCACCGGCGGAAGCCTCGTCGAACCTGTCGCGTTTCGACGGCGTGCGCTATGGCCACCGTGCCGCGGAGTACCGCGATCTGCTCGACATGTACAAGAAGTCGCGCGCCGAAGGTTTTGGTCCGGAAGTGAAGCGCCGCATTCTGGTCGGCGCCTACGTGCTGTCGCATGGTTACTACGACGCGTACTACCTGCAGGCGCAGAAGATCCGCCGCATCATCGCCCAGGACTTCCAGGAAGCGTTCAGGCAGTGCGACGTGATCATGGGGCCGGTTGCGCCGTCGGTGGCGTGGGATCTGGGCGCCAAGGGCGACGATCCGGTGCAGATGTATCTGGCCGATATCTATACCCTCTCCGTAAGCCTCGCTGGCCTGCCCGGCATGAGCGTGCCGTGCGGCTTCGGCGCCGGTGCGAACGCGCAGCGTCCAGTGGGCCTGCAGATCATTGGCAACTATTTCAACGAAGCTCGCATGCTGCAGGTTGCGGACGCGTTCCAGCGCGCCACAGACTGGCATCGCCAGGCACCGGCAGGAGTGTGAACACCATGACCAGACAATGGGAAGTCGTAATCGGTCTCGAGACGCACACGCAACTGTCGACCGTCTCGAAGATTTTCTCGGGCGCGCCCACGCAGTTCGGCGCCGAACCCAACACGCAAGCCTGCCCCGTCGATCTTGCGCTGCCGGGCACGCTGCCGGTGATGAATCGCGGCGCTGTCCAGCGGGCAATTGAATTCGGCCTTGCGATTGGCGCGACCATCGCGCCGCGCAGCATCTTCGCGCGCAAGAATTATTTCTACCCCGATCTGCCGAAGGGCTATCAGATCAGCCAGTACGAGATTCCTGTCGTGCAAGGCGGCCAGATCACGATCCAGGTGCCGGCCAACGAGAAAGCCGGCAAGGAAGCGTACGTCAAGACCGTCAATCTGACGCGCGCCCACCTCGAGGAAGACGCCGGCAAGTCGCTGCACGAAGACTTCGCGGACATGACGGGCATCGACCTGAACCGCGCCGGCACGCCGCTGCTCGAAATCGTCACCGAGCCGGAAATGCGCAGCGCGGCTGAGGCGGTCGCGTATGCGAAGACGCTGCATACGCTCGTCACGTGGCTCGGCATCTGCGACGGCAACATGCAGGAAGGCTCGTTCCGCTGCGACGCAAACGTGTCCGTGCGTCCGCTTGGGCAAGAGAAATTCGGCACGCGCGCCGAGATCAAGAACCTGAACTCGTTCCGCTTTCTCGAAGAAGCGATCCAGTACGAAGTGCGCCGCCAGATCGAGCTGATCGAAGACGGCGGCACGGTGGTACAGGAAACGCGTCTGTACGATCCGGACAAGCGCGAAACGCGTTCGATGCGCAGCAAGGAAGACGCGCACGATTACCGCTATTTCCCCGATCCCGATCTGATGCCGCTGGTGATTGACGAGGCGTGGGTCGAGCGGGTGAGGAGCGAGATGCCGGAACTGCCGGTGGCGATCCAGCAGCGCCTCGTCGACCAGTACGGCCTCACGCCGTACGACGCGGGCGTGCTGACCTCCAGCAAGGCGATGGCGGCGTACTACGAAGCGGTAGTGGCGAACGTCGGCGCGGCGCAGGCCAAGGTCGCGGCGAACTGGATGATGGGTGAAGTGTCGTCGCTGTTGAACCGTGAAGGGCTCGAGATTGCCGACAGCCCGGTATCTGCCGCGCAACTCGCCCTGCTGCTGCAACGTATCGCCGACGGCACGATCTCGAACAAGATCGCGAAGGAAATCTTCGTCGCGATGTGGGACGAAAAGGCCACCGACGAAGCCGCTGCCGACCGCATCATCGAAGCGAAGGGTCTCAAGCAGATTTCCGACACGGGTGAACTCGAGGCGATCATCGACGAGGTGCTCGCGGCCAATCAGAAATCGGTCGAGGAATTCCGCGCCGGCAAGGAAAAGGCGTTCAACGCGCTGATCGGCCAGGCGATGAAGGCGACCAGGGGCAAGGCCAATCCGCAACAGGTCAACGAACTGCTGAAGAAAAAACTGTCCTGAACGATGTGATGCAGTTGCCGAAGCCTGTGTGCGTGAGCATGCGGCTTCGGTCATAACGGGCTGTTGCCGGACGAAAGCAGGGCAGCGGCCCGTTTCGTTTTGCTGGCGTACCGATCAGGCAGACTCTGGAGGCAATGCATGGCGAAGAAGCCGGAACTCGACGATTTCCGTGTGCCGTACTTCGACGACGGCAAGCAGATTGCAAAATTCGCGCTCGCCGATTTCGACCCCGGCGCGAAGCCGTTTTCGACGGGCACGAAGGAAGCCGACCGCAACCGTCTCGCCGAAATCGGCGCGCGGCTCGATGGCTTGCAGGAGCGCCTGCATGCGCAGCGTCTGCAGCGCGTGCTGCTGGTGCTGCAGGGGATGGACACAAGCGGCAAGGACGGAACGATTCGCGCAGTCTTTCACGAAGTCGATCCGCTCGGCCTGCGCATTGTGCCGTTCAGGGCACCGACCGTGACCGAACTGGCGCACGATTTCTTATGGCGTGTGCATTCACAGGCGCCGGCCGCCGGCGAACTGACAATCTTCAATCGCAGTCACTATGAGGACGTGCTGGTGCCGGTCGTGCTCGGTCAACTGGACAAGGCCGCCCGTGAGCAGCGTTACCGGCACATCCGCGATTTCGAAGCGATGCTGGCCGCTAGCGGCACGACGATCATCAAATGCATGCTGCACATTTCGAAGGACGAGCAGCGCGCGCGCCTGCAGGCGCGCATCGACGATCCGACCAAGCACTGGAAGTTCGACGTTTCGGATCTGGAAGCACGCAGGCAGTGGGATCAGTATCAGGTGGCGTATCGTGACGCGCTGGCGGCGAGCTCGACGCCCTGCGCGCCGTGGTACATCATCCCGGCCGATTCGAAGACGCATCGCAACGTAATGGTCGCCGAACTGCTGCTGCGTACCTTCGAAGAATTGAAGCTCGAATATCCGCCCGCGAAGGAATCGCTCAAGGGCGTGATAGTCGAATGAAGGCAGCTTCGGCTCAGGGTTTGGCTTAACAAAGACTCAACAACGAATCGACAATAAAGGAACGACATGTTGCGTGTGATTACCGCCAACCTGAACGGCATCCGCTCTGCGGCGAAGAAGGGCTTTTTCGAATGGTTCGGCGAACAGAAAGCGGACGTGCTGTG
>DASZIR010000182.1:0-11184 GCA_035948995.1 Paraburkholderia sp.
TCTACAAGCGCTTCTATTTCCGGCCGTCGAAGATCTGGGAGATCGTGCGCGAGATGCTGATGAGCTGGGACATGATGAAGCGGCGTCTGCGCGAAGGCGTGGAGTTCTTCCGGTTCCTGCGCGCGCACGAAGCGTGATGGCCGTGCGCCGCTTCTGCTGCGCCGCGCGGAGGGTCCAGGGATGAAGCGTCTGCCCTGGCTTGTCTGCCCGATTGCCCTGGTTCTCGTGAGCGGGCTTGTCGACCTGGAAGGGCCTCTGCGCGCGGCGCACCTGCTTCTCTTCTCGCTGGCGCTGGTATGCGGTACGGCCGCGGCGCTCGGCATCGCGTATACGCTGCTGGCCGGCGCCTTGATCCGGCGCTTCTTTGCGCGCAGCACCGCGGAGCCTACGAGTTTTCCCGCGGTCACGATCGTCAAGCCGCTGCATGGCCACGAGTGGACCCTGCTCAGCAATCTGTCCAGCTTTTGCCAGCAGGCGTATCCAGGGCCGGTGCAATTCCTGTTCGGCGTGCACGACTCCGCCGATCCGGCGCTGAAAGCCGTCGAGGAACTGCGGCGCCTGCATCCTGAAGCGCACATCACCGTGGTGGCCGATGCACGCCTGTACGGGCCCAACCGCAAAATGAGCAACATCCTCAACATGCTGCCCGAGGCGCAGCATGATGTGCTGGTGTTTGCGGATAGCGACGTCAGCGTCGGCCCGAATTATCTGCGCAATGTGATCGGCGAGTTGCAGAAGCCGGGTGTGGGGCTCGTCACCTGCGTCTATCGCGGTCAGCCCGATCCGGGCTTCTGGCCGCGCCTGTCGGCGAAGGCGACCAACTATCAGTTTCTGCCCGGCGTCGTGACGGGACTCGCGCTTGGCATGGCGCGGCCGTGTTTCGGACAGACCATTGCAATGCGGCGCGAAACGCTCGAGAAGATCGGCGGCTTCGCGCAGTTCGTGCATCACCTCGCTGAGGATCATGCGATCGGCGAAGCCGTGCGCATGATCGGCGAGAAAGTGGTGATTCCGCCGTTCACGGTGTCGCATGCTTGCGTCGAGACTAGCGCCACCAAGCTGATCGCGCATGAGTTGCGCTGGAGCCGGACTATCCGGACCATCGACCCGGTCGGCCATCTGGGCTCGGCACTCATTCATCCGCTCGCCTTCGCCCTGTTGGCGGTGGTGTTTTCCGGTGCCGCGGCGTGGGCCTGGCCGCTCGCGCTCGTCGCGCTGCTTGCGCGGCTCGCGCTGAAAGTGCAGTCCGATCACGCGTTGCGACAGCCGTATCGCGACCTCTGGTTGCTGCCGTTCTGGGATATCGTGTCGTTTTCGATCTTCGTGGCGAGCTATTTCTCGACACGGGTGATCTGGCGCGGTTTCAGTTTCAAGGTGGACGGCAACGGCTTGTTGTCGCCGGTTCAGGACGAGTAACAGGTAATGCAGATTCTTCTGGAAGGCTGCGCAGGCCAGCATCAGCAGGCCTCGCAGCAACGCAGCGCATTGACACCCGCGGCGACGCTGAATGGGCGGCGGAGGGTGGCGGCATGATGAAGCATCTGGGCCGTATCGCTGCGCTGGCAGGCCTTGTTGCGTCGCTCTGGCTGGTCCTGCACGACAATCCGGGCGCTGTGCTCGGGCTCATGCGTGCCGCAGGGGCGGGGCTGGTGCTGGCAGGGCTGGTTCACGTCTTGCCGATGCTTGCTAACGCGCGTGACTGGCAGACCCTGATACGCGGGGCGAACCGGCCGAGCCTTGCGGGCATGCTGCATCTCGTCTGGATGCGCGAATCGGTGAACAGCATGTTGCCCGTGGCGCGCATCGGCGGCGAGGTGGTGTCGTTCCGCATGATGCGGCGGCGCGGCTTGCGTGGCTCGACCGCGGCGGCCAGTCTGGTCGTCGATATGCAGCTCACGCTGATTAGCCAGTTGATGTTCACGATGGTCGGCATCGGCTTCCTGTTCGCCCACGCGGCCTCCGGCACGCTGCGGCTCGCTTCCGATCTGGCCTGGGGCATCCTTGCGCTCACGCCGCTGCTGGTGCTGTTTTCGCTGGTGCAGCACGCCAGCCCGTTCGAACGCCTGACGCGCGTGCTGAACCACGCAACCAGCGGCAAACTGGCGGCGCTGGTCGGTCAATCGGCACAAATCGATCAGTCCATCAAGCTGATCTGGCGTCGCCGTGGGGTGGTGCTGCGCTATCTGTTTTTCTGGCAGCCGGTGCAGTGTGTGGCGACCGCGCTGGAGATCTGGCTGGCACTGTATTTCCTTGGTGTGCACGTGAGCTTTACTGAAGCCGTGGTGATCGAGTCGCTGATCCAGGCGGTCAGTAGCGCGGCTTTCTTCGTGCCGGGCGGACTGGGGGTGCAGGAAGGCGGCTTCATCCTGATCGGTGGTGCGCTAGGCCTCGACCCGGCGACCTGCCTCGCGCTCGCGGGCGCGCGCCGCATTCGTGATCTGCTGATCTTCGTGCCGGGCCTGTTCGCCTGGCAGATCGCCGAATCTTCCGGCAATACGCGCACCCGGCTGGTGAGCGCGCTGTCGACGGCCACGGCGGTGGGCCGCGGCGGCGGTGAAGGGGAGCAGTCCTGAGCCTGAACCCGCTCGGGCCGGGTCGTGTTCACGTCGACAGGGCGAGAGTTCTGTTCAACCGTTGCACGCCGTCGAAAATGGCCCCGGCAACGTCCAACGGGAAATCATTGGGCAGGAGGCCCGAAACCTCGTCGATCACATCCATGGTTCGTGCAGTCAGCTCGCCGATCATCTCCTCGACGTCTGCCTCTGAAAACCCGACACGCTGCCCCTGAGCGATCCAGTGGCGGCGCTGGATCTGGTTGATCAGATAGTGGACGTTCTTGCCGCGCACCGCCATTTCCAGTTTTACCTTTTGCGCGGCGACACGATGGATGCCCCTTCCGATGATCGGGTGGGCAGGCAGCACGTCATAGAGTGGCGTGGATTCACAACGGTTGCCTGCCAGCTGGGCAATGCTGAAGTTCTTTGCATGACCATCGGTCGCCGCAAGCAGCCAGAAGATCATCTGCGTCATGAAGAAGCAGCGCCTGTCCGTGGCTGCGCGCTTGGACCCCGAGAGCACGTCCATGATCGCCTCTATACCTGGTCCGCCGTCAGACTCGTACCTGCGAAGTCCGGGCGTACCCGTTGCCTGGCACATGTCCTCTTGCGGCAGCCGCAAGATCCAGCTTGCGTTGCTGGACAGTCTGCGATCGAAACGTTCGACTATGAGCACCTTCTGCTCCTCGAACCCGGCGATTTCGCACTGAGCTATCGGTAAGCCATAGGTTGCGACGATTTTCGAGCAGAGCCACTCGTTTTCCACAGAGGTTCGCATGTCGGCCCGCATGTTGCCGACAAGTCCTGATGGCAACTTGAAGATATGCGTCGTCGGCGTGCTGCTCTCTGGCAGAAGCCATTGGCTGTTGTGTCGGAGAAGGGCTGTTTTCGCCTGCGCGCCGGCGATTGACAGGCGCAGATCATCCACCGGTTCGTGCTGGCCCACGCGGGGCGCTGAGGTCGTGTCTCGCAGCAGACGGGCGATCTCGCTCTCGTCGAGCGCGCGCCCGCTGATGCTCTCGAGGTCGACGGGCTCCTCGTCCGGCGGCAGCATCTGGATGGCGCCAACGCAGTCGCGGCCGAGTCTCGCGAGAAGCTGAAACGGCTCGGTGCCGCCCGTCCTGTAGCGTGTAGCGATCCGGCGGCGGATCGGCTCGCTGTCAGGAAGAAGGTTGTCGAAATAATCCGCGACGACCTCGCCGCCATAAGGCTGGTTGCCCGGCGTGAAGGGAAGCGATAGCGAGAGCGGACGGCCCTGCGGATCGTCGATCCAGTCGTCTCGATACACCAGGCGCTCGCCGTTGCGTGTGGTCTCCCAATAGCCGACCGGCAAACCATTCATCCACAGGTCGAGACGATCCGTTTGCGTGCGGTTTGACGAGGGTCGGCTCGCAACGCGTCGAAGGGGCTATCGGCAACGAGACCGGGAAAATCTGCGATCATCACAAACAGCCCTCAACCCACTCCTCCCACGCTCACAATGCCCCCATCCACGACGCTCCTCGAAACCGGCCGCCTGATCATGCGTCCCCACGTCCGTGCTGATTTTGACGAGAGCTTTGCGATGTGGTCCGATCCCGAGGTGATACGCTTTATCGGCGGCCAGCCGTTCAGCCGCGAAGAAGTCTGGGCGCGTCTGTTGCGCTATGTCGGGCATTGGACACTGCTGGGCTTCGGCTATTGGGTGGTGCGCGAGAAGGAGAGCGGCCGCTTTGTCGGCGAAGTGGGCTTCGCCGATTTCCAGCGCCAGATCGAGCCGGCGCTGGATGGCACGCCTGAGATCGGCTGGGCGCTGACGCCTGCGGTTCACGGGCGTGGTTACGCGACCGAGGCGGTGCGCGCGGCTTTGCGCTGGGCCGATGCGCAATGGCCTTCAGCCGACACTGCCTGCATCATCGCGCCGGAAAACACCGCGTCCCTGCGGGTGGCGCAAAAGTGCGGTTACCTGGAGTGGCTCCGCTCGTCCTACAAGGGCAAGCCCACCATCCAGTTCCGGCGCGCCGCGGGCCCCGCCTGAAAGAAGCGGCAAGGGCGACCCGCTGAGCTCGCGCGGGCGGCCTCGCGCGCATGGGCCGGTTTATTCCCCGCGTCAGGCATCAGGCCTCGGCCTCACCTCGGCCTCAACCACCAGCGCTTGCTGTCGCGCGATCAGATCCGCCAGCCGCTCGACCTGATTACCCTGCGCGTCGAAGTTGCGCTCGTCGAGCCATTGCGCAAACCCTGTGCGCAGTGCGGGATATTCGCTGTCGATAACCGAGAACCATGCGGTATCGCGGTTGCGTCCGCGATAGACGATGGCCTGCCGGAAGATGCCTTCGAACTTGAAGCCATACCGCAGCGCTGCGGCCCTCGACGGACCGTTGAGCGAATCGCACTTCCATTCGAAGCGTCTGTATCCAAGATCCTCGAACACATACTTCATCAGCAGGGCCATCGTCTCGCTCGCGATGCGGGTCTTCTTCAGTCGTGGCGAATACGTGACGTGACCGACCTCGATGACGCCATTGGCCGCGTCGATGCGCATCAACGCCAGCGTGCCGATGGCCTTGCCGGTGGCCAGATCGATCACCGTGTGGTGCATCGGATCGGTCAGCGCCGCGACCTTCGTCAGATGTTCCCGGTACGCCTCGAGCTGGTGGAACGGGCCGACGGCCAGATAGGTCCAGTCGCGGCCATCCGCAGCCGCGCTGTAGGCCTCATAGAGGTCTTCGACGTGCTGCTCGACATCCACCCGCTCGATCCTGCAGTAGCGGCCCACAAGTGGCTCGCGGCCAGGCAATTGCGCGCCTTTCCAATCGGCTACCGGCTCGCCGATCGGCTGCATGAATTCGTTGAGTCGTGGTTCCACGTGCTTCTCCTTGCCTTCCCGTTGCGTGATGACCCGCGTGCGGGTCGGCAGAACGGCGTTGATCAGATGCCGCAGGCGCTGCATTGAACAAACACGATACGGCAAACGTGGTATGTTAAAAAGATCCACGCGATCCATATTTGATAGGTCCAGCGAGCATGATTGAAGTCATCGGGCCGTTGGCGCAGGGCGCCGTTACACCGGCAGGCAAGCCGGTGCCGCTGCAGAGGCAGCTGATCGAGCGCCTGCAGCAAGCGATTCTTGCCGGGCGATTGCCGCCGGGCGCCTTGCTGCCGTCGTCCCGGCTGCTGGCGGCTGAACTCGGCGTGTCGCGCAACACGGTGGTGATCGCCTACGACCACCTGGTTGCCGAAGGTTATGTGCTGGCCGATCGCAAAGGCACCCGTGTGACCTCGCTGTCCAGTCCCGCTGCCCATGCCGATCTGCAACAGGATGCGGCCTCGGCGGAGGTCGAGTTTGCGGCGCGGCTCACGCCGTTTGCCGTCATCCCTGCGCAGGCTGAGGGCGTGTCTGTGCTGACGCCAGGCAGTCCGGCACTGGATCGTTTTCCGCTCTCCGCATGGCGCCGCTCGCTCGAACGGGCGATGGAACGCGCTTTGCCAGGCGCGCTCGGCTACGGCGCCCCGGCGGGGGAGCCTGCCTTGCGCGATGCCATTGCTGCGCATCTGCGGATGGCGCGCGGCGTGCGCTGCGACGGCTCGCAGGTCGTGATAACGGAAGGTGCGCAGGAAGCGCTCAATCTGTGCGTCCGTCTGCTCACCAATCCCGGCGACACCGCGTGGGTCGAAGACCCCGGCTATCGAGGCGCCAAAGCCGCCTTCAATCTGGGCGATCTGCGAACTGTGCCGGTGCGCGTGGATCACGAGGGCCTGGCTGTGCCGCCGGGTGCCTGGCGCGTCAGTCCGCCCAGACTGATCTATACGTCGCCGGCGCATCAGTATCCGACCGGTGCGGTGCTCGCCGTGGCGCGGCGTCTGGAACTGATCGCTCAGGCACGACGCGCGGGCGCCTGGCTGATCGAGGACGACTATGACGGGGAGTTTCGTCATACCGGCGAGCCGATTGCCAGCATGCAGGGCCTGGTGCCCGATGCACCGGTTCTGTATGTCGGGTCGTTCAGCAAGACGATGTTTCCGGCGCTGCGCATCGGCTTCGTGGTGTTGCCGCGCAGCATGGTGGCGCAGACGCGCATCGCGATTCAGGAGATGCTGCGCGGCGGTCATCGTCTTGAACAACTGGCGTTGGCGAACTTCATCGAGGCAGGCGAGTTTGGCCGTCATCTTGGCCGCATGCGACGTCTTTACCGCGAGCGGCAGCAGGCGTTGCGCGAGGCGCTGGCATTGCACTTTGAGCCGTCGCAGATCATGGGCGGCAACTGCGGCATGCATCTGACGCTCCGTTTGCCGCCGCACATACCGGATCGCGCGGTCGTCGATCTCGCGCTGCCCCGGCGGATCACGCCGCGTGCGCTGTCGGGGTTCGCCCTGCAGCCTTGCGACGAAGACAATGGCCTCGTGATTGGCTACGGCAATACGCCGGCAGAGGAGATTGCGCCGGCCGTTGACGTGCTGGCCCGGCTTGCACGCGAGGTGGCGGAAACGAAGGGCAGGGGCCAGCGCCGCCGTGGCGCGGCGGCGTGAACGCTGAGCTGGCCCCTGAGCTGGCACAAAGTATGGGGAGACGAGTTAGCGCGCCGCGTTCGTGAGGGTCGTCGCGTCTGGACAGGTCCCACGGGTATATATGGCACCCGCGTGGTCTGCCCTGACCGGGGCGCGCGAGCTAGCCGTCGAGCAATGCTGCTGCAAGCCGCGCGACGTCGACGTCCACGTCCGGTGCTTCACCCGTCTCAAGAATCCACGCAGCGGACAACCCCGACCACGCGAGGATCCACTGCAGAAGGCGCTGCCGCTCCAGGCCGGCTTCTTCCGCCACGCGATTGACGCGTTGCTCGAACCGGCCAGGCACTAACGCACTGTCCCGATCAGGATTGCAAAATATATTGGCGTAGTCGAATCCGCGTTCGCCATGGAGCCCCTTCGGGTCGATCGCCAGCCAGCCACGCGGACCAAAGTCGAGCACGTTGCCGTGATGAATATCGCCGTGCAGGACCACGATGTCCTGCGGCGTGTCGAGAAGTTTACGCGCTGTCCGAGCGCACTGCGCGAGCAGGCCGCCGTGCTGTCGTGCCGCAGGCCAAAGGCTGCGGAACCATGGCTCGAGCGGCACCAGCTCGGGCTGCGGCTTGTCGCGCGGCGCATGCAGTCGCGCCGCGGCTGAACACAGGATTCCGGTGGCATCGCTGTCTTGCCCGTCGTGGGCCATTTCCACCAGCGAACGTGCGCCTTCGGCCCGCTCGAGCAGCAAGGCGTCGCCATCGTGCGCGAGCACGCGAGCCGCGCCGTCACCATCCCACCACACCATCAGCATGCCGCCGGAGCGCTCCTCGTCCGCCTGCGCGATCTTGAGCATCGCCGGGATGCCGCGCTGCCTGACCGGCAACAGCCGGCTGCTGTGCGTGCGGATCGGGCCGCCGTCAGGTATCAGATCCCATTGAACGATGTACTGGGTGAACATGGCGAACGGATCGGATTACGTTGCGTGAGCCGGCTGCGCATCTCGCGCCTCATGCGCGAGTTCCCCCAGCCTGCCTTCGATGCCCAGGTGTTCTTTCAGCCAGACCCAGCCCTGCGGCGTCACCTGCACCGCACGCGTCGCCTTGACCCGTCGCAGCCAGCCGTTCGTGCACAGCACGTTCATCCATTGCACGCCGAGTGGTCCGGCCAGATGATGCTGGCGTTCGGTCCAGTCCAGACACTGGCGCGCCAGGCCACGCCGGGTGGGCTGCAGTTCCGGCACATTCAGGCCAAGACGGCCGAACCATTCGATACCCGCAGGTGTGACCTCGAACTGTTTATCTGCCGCCGCGACGATCAGGCCGCGCCGCTCCAGCGCCTGCGTCATCGCCACGCCGAGTTGCCCGGCGAGGTGGTCATAACAGCAGCGCGCAAAGCGCAGTTTCTGCGCTTCCCCGCCGAGCGGCTTGCTACGCGGAAGGTCCATGGGCGTGATCGCGGCGAGGTTTTCCAGCACCAGCGCAACGTGCGGACCCCCCAGCCGGTAGTAGCGGTGACGGCCTTGCGCTTCGACTTCGACGAGGCCGCCGGCCAGCAGTTTCGCCAGATGGGTGCTGGCCGTCTGGGCGGTCACGCCGGCGGCGTAAGCCAGTTCGC
Organism: Paraburkholderia sp.; assembly: GCA_035948995.1. Lineage (GTDB taxonomy): Bacteria > Pseudomonadota > Gammaproteobacteria > Burkholderiales > Burkholderiaceae > Paraburkholderia. The sequence continues at coordinate 8,655 of DASZIR010000182.1, forward strand.
CGGCGGGCAGCGCCCGTCCGTCGATCAGCGCCATCAGCATGCTGGCGCGGGCCGGATCGGCGATCAGGAAGGCGGTGGATGCGATATTCGGGTGAGGGCACATGATCGGTTTCCTGCGACGTTCTCATGATAGGCGCTTGAGCCGTTTGCATGCTTCGATGCGCGTCGAAACGTTCTGAATGGTCTGGCGGAGGCTGGCCCAACTGGTTCGCGCCACCCTGACCGGCGGCCTGGCTAGAATGCTGTGTGGCGCGGGTTGACGCGGAAGCACGCGCCACGCGGAAGGTAAAATGCAACGGGAATCGGCACGAAATCTGGACGATCAAGGCACGTATGAAAAGCACGAGAGAAGCCGTGGAATTGTCGCGGGCGACCCAGTTACTGAATCACGGTCCGGTCACCGTCATCACCAGCGCACATGCGGGGCGCTCGAATGTCATGGCGGCGTCGTGGGCGATGCCGCTGGACTTCAACCCGCCCAAAGTCGTGGTCGTGGTCGATAGCCGCACGCTCACGCGGCAACTGATCGAGGCGAGCGGGGTGTTCGGCCTGCAACTGCCGAGCCGGGCGTTTGCCCGGCAGACGCTCGCCGTCGGCACCACACCGGGCGCCGAACTCGACAAGTTCGCCGGGTTCGGTCTCGAGACGTTTCCGGGGCAGCGCATCGACGTGCCGATGCTGGCGGGTTGCATCACGTGGCTCGAATGCAAGGTGATTCCGGATGATAGCCAGCGCCACGATCTGATTATCGGGGAAGTGGTCGCGGCGTATGCGGATAGCCGCATCTATTCGAACAACCGCTGGCACTTCGGCGACGATCCCGATCTGCGAACCTGTCATTACGTGGCGGGCGGAACGTTTTTCGCCACCGGCGAGGCGTTCGAGGTCGAGCCGGCGGCTGGCGGCGCGGCGGTTTAACCGCGTACCGCGGAACGGACCTCGCTGCTCAGGCCACGCCTGGTTTATCCTGTTGCGTCGCGAGGCATGCCTCGGCGATCGACCATCAACATGCTGGAATTGCACGGAGACTTTTCGATGAAGCGACTGTTCATTCTTGTCGTGCCGTTCCTGTGGCTGAGCACTCACGCCCTGGCGGAAAAGATCGATTGCAAGAACGCATCCGATCAGTACTCGATGAATCATTGTGCGAGCCTGGCTTTTCAGGCATCCGACAAGAAGCTGAACGATACCTATAGCAAGCTGCTCAAGAAGGTCAGTCCGCAGGGCAAAGGCAAGCTGCAAAAAGCGGAGCACACATGGCTCGCCTACCGGGACGCCCAATGCGACTTCCTGACTTCGTCGCCAGACCCGTACAGTGCGCAGCGGATGATTCATGCCATGTGCCTCGACCGCCTCACGCAGGAGCAGGCCAAACTGCTCGATGAGCAGTTGCACTGCCAGGAAGGCGACATCGGCTGCGGGCAGCAATGATCGTGCGTTGTTTTATGGGCGTGGCGCTGCGCTTCGGGCACGATGCTCTGAGCTTCATGCCTTGAGCGGCAACCAGACCTCGACGCCGCCCATGCCCGTGACCGGATCGAACTGTTCGCTGTACCGCTCGAAGTGGGGCGCATCGGCCGGCGTATGCCCCGACTCGGGCAGCCACGCATTCCAGATGGTGTTCCACGTGCGCCGGATCGACGCGATATGTTCGCGATGGGTGAAGACCACATAGCGATGCTCGGGCACCCGCACACGGCTCAACTCCGCGGGCACGCTGGAGAAATCGCTCACCTCGACGCCGCACATGTAATCGAAATTACCGGTGTCGTCGGTGTTGTAGCACACGCCGTAGGCGACGTTGCCGATCTGGCCGGGCACCTTCCCGAAGTACTGGACAAAGCGCTGCCATTGCGCGGGAACGCCCACATTCGTTTCGCAGGTGTAGCGCCCGCTCAGGCCGGCGATGAGCAACAGCCGGCCGTTCTCGAATCGAGGCGGCAACAGGTTGGCAAGAGTTGATTCGTCCATTTTGAACGGCTCCACAATGGCGATATTGTCCAGATGGCCCCGCGCGCGCAGCGTCTCAGGCGTGAGCCCGAACTGCTCGCGAAACGCGCGCGTGAATGCTTCGTGAGAGCTATATCCCGCCTCGACGGCCACTGCCAGAATATCCGGCGCACCACCCGCAAGACGGCGTGCCGCTTCGGTTAGCCGGCGTGCGCGCAGATAGCGCATCACCGGATGGCCGGTTGCCGCTTCGAACGCACGCGACAGGTGATAGCGCGATACGCAACCGCAACTCGCGATGTCGTCGAGCGTCAACTCGCCTGCATAGTGGCTTTCGATAAACCAGAGTGCCTTTCCGACGGGGTTCATCCGAATGCGCGGGAAACCTCGTCGTTCACGGCGAGGAGGGATAGCGCGCCGTGCGAAGCACGGCCGTTGCCCGCTTGTCCTTTGTCAATGCTATCCGTGGGTTGAAGGAAATAGCCGTATCCGTCGTTGCGCTGAAGAACACGGCAGTGCCGATGGCTGACGCCCTGCACGACACTGGAACCGGTCTGGATGTTGAATCTGCCGGTGGCGC
>DASZIR010000183.1:0-51132 GCA_035948995.1 Paraburkholderia sp.
CCGTTTGCGCTCCCGCAGACGTTCAGCCTTGATCACGTCGGCGGTCGCATCGGCGAGCGTACGGCCCGCCAGCGACGCCTCCAGGGCCTCTTGCGCTTCACTGATAATGCCTCTCAACACACCCTGAATGTGGCGCCCCACCATGCAAGCCGGATTCGGCTCCTCGCGGTGCAGCGCCAACAATTGCGCGTCGTCGACGGCGCGATAGATATCCAGCAGCGTAATCTCCTGCGCCGGACGTGCAAGCAGTGCGCCACCGCCCGCGCCGAGCTGCGACGTAGTCAGACCGGCCCCGGCCAGCATCGTCAGGAGACGCCGGATCAACGCGGGATTCGTATTCACGCTGCCCGCGATCATGTCCGACGAGAGCGGCACGCCGTCCTGCAACGACAATAGCGCCAGCACGTGGACCGCAAACGCAAACCGGCTACTCGTATTCACTGCGCACCTGCCCGAGGACTACAATATGTAACCATAGTAATTACACTTAATTCCGTTGTCAAACGGCAGTTGAATCCGCCGGCACCAGCCGATGCACCACCGGCCCCAACCCCGGCTTCATTTGTCCATCTGCTTCGGCGCGTCGCTGCTCTCGCTTTGGCTCGACGCAGCGGACGCGGACGAAGCCGCTGTGGTCGCGTTCGACCACTGCTGCAGCTTGCGCCCGGCAGTCTCGAGGCCCGCGCCGGTGATCGACGCCGCCTGGGCGAGCCCGGCATTGGCCGCACTGGCGGCACCCTGCAAATGGGCCTGCGCGCCAGAGGCAAGCGCCGAGGGATCGATAGTGATCGAGGGCGCCGAGGCCGACTGGAGGTTCTGTTTCGCCGTATCGACCTGCTGGCCGACATAGCTCGCCGCCTGATCGAGCGTCTGCCCGGCCTGCTGCGCGGCGTTATCCGCCTTCCCCCCAAGCTGCCCTGCGGAGGAATCGTTTTTCTGGCAGGCGGCCAGCGCTCCGAGCAGGACAACCGCACAAGCAGTCCGGCGAACCAGTGAATAGCGGGTGAATTGAGTCATCGTGGAATGTGCGCCGCAGCAAGCGGCCTCTGCATACGGGAACGAATCCATGATACCCCCAGGCGCCGCGAACCCATGAAAGGCCGCCCGCCCGAAGCTGCGCCTGCCCGGCTCGCCAGGTCAGGCGACTCGAGCCCGTTCATCGCGCTGTCCGTCGCGGTACTGTCAAACACGTTGGAGTAGACTCGCTGAACGTTCGATGTGTTCCGCAGTTCAACTGGAGGCATACGATGGCAGCAAAGAAGATTCTGTTCCTGACCGGCGATTTCGCCGAGGATTACGAAACAATGGTGCCGTTTCAGGCACTGCAGGCAATCGGCCATGTGGTCGATGCCGTGTGCCCGGGCAAGTCGGCGGGCGACCGGATCAAGACGGCGATCCATGATTTCGAGGGCGACCAGACCTATACCGAGAAACCGGGTCATCAGTTCACCCTCAACGCCTCGTTCGACGATGTCGACCCTGCCCAGTATGACGCGCTGGCGATCGCCGGCGGCCGTGCACCCGAGTATCTGCGCCTGAACCAGAAAGTGATCGACATCGTGCGTCAGTTCGCGGAGCAGCGTAAGCCGATCGCCGCGATCTGCCATGCAGCCCAACTGCTGGCGGCCGCCGACGTGATCCGCGGCAAGCGGATTTCCGCTTATCCCGCCTGCGCGCCTGAAGTGAAGCTGGCGGGTGGCGAGTACGCCGACATTCCGGTCGACGCCGCCATCACCGACGCCAACTTTGTCACGGCGCCCGCGTGGCCTGCACATCCTGAGTGGCTGCGGCAATTCCTCGTCGTGCTCGGCACGCGTATCGAGCTCTGAAATCATCCGGCAGGTCGGGTTGCCGGCAACGCAACCCGACACTTTCCAGGCCGCAGGCGCCATCACGCGCAGGGATGCTTGCCTGCGTTTCACCTCTTCCCTGAAGCGTTAAGGCATTGATGCATTTGAGACTGGTCTGATGGTTTGTAGCGAAAGGTCTTCCTATAGTCGATGGCTGACTTTGGAGCACCTTTCGATGGAACTGACAGACTGGATCGTCATTCTCGCGGTCGCGCTCATCGCGACCGCTTTCTTTTGCGGCTGCGCCCCGGCCGGCTGGTCGCTGGAAAACCGCGCGGCCGCTTCACCGGCACACGGCTGCTCGTACAGGCCGCCCTGTCGCTGTGGGCCGCGCTGCTGATTCTCGTGCGCGGCCTGTTCGCCCCCGACGGCCTGCCAGGCATGCGTCCCGCCCCGCACACGATTCTCGCCGGTGCCGCCGTGCTGGTCGCGTTCGGCTGCTACTGGTCGATTCGCGGCAGCACACTGCTCAAGCCGCGCCGCCTGTTCACCGCGTACTGACACCCGGCGCCGCCGCGCTCAGCACATCCGCTTCTTCGCGCGGCGCACGCCTCTCGGCTTCGGGCAACGAAAAATAGAAAGTCGTACCGGCCCCTTCGGACGACTCCGCCCAGATGCGGCCACCGTGCCGCTCGACCACCCGGCGCACCAGCGCCAGCCCAATCCCCTCACCGGCAACGAGGTTGCCGTGCAAGCGCTGGAAGGCGTTGAAAAGCCGGGGTATCGCAACGGCCGGAATGCCGAGCCCGTTGTCTTTCACATAGAAAATGCGCAGCGAATGAACGCCGGGCGGAGCCGGCGTCGTGCCGATCTCGACGCGCCCTTCGCGCGACGGATCGAGGTAGTTGATCGCATTGCCGAGCAGATTCGCGAACACCTGCTCGAGCGCGGTCGGATCCCCCCATACCGACGGCAATTCGTGCACGACCACACGTGCCCGGCGCGCCCGGATCGACACCTGCATCGCGTCGATCACGCGCTGCACGATGTCCCGTACATGCACCTGCTGGCGCCGGTACTCAACGCGGCCCACGCGCGAGAGCCGCAACAACGCGTCGATGATGTGCGAGGCGCGCAGCACCGCCGTTTGCAGGTAATGCAGTGCCTCGCCGATATCGTCGTCGACAAGCCGTTCAATGTGCTGACGCCGCTCGGGCGTGAGCGACGACTGGCGGACCGCCCCGCGCAGATCGTCACAGGCATGAATCAGTTCTTTCGAGAAACCCTGCAGGTTGACGAGCGGCGCACGCAGATCGTGCGACACGCTATAAATGAACATCTCGTTTTCCTGGGTCTGCTGCCGCAGCGTCTCGTTGATGCGCGCCAACTCATCGGCGCGGCGCGCGAGGTCGGACTGGAAGCGGGCCTGGATCCGCTCCGCCTCGAGCAGCCGCCGGCTGGTGTCGTGCAGCGCCAGATCGAGCCGGGCGATTTCATCGGAGCCTGGGCCGATCGGTGCGAGCGGCTCGTTGCTGGCAAGCCGTCCGGCATTGTCGGACAGGAGCGCGAGGCGCCCGCGCACGCCACGCGTGAAGAGCCACACGGCCAGTGCGACGAACAGCAGTGAGCCGAGCACGGCGGCCACCACCAGATCCTGCTGCCGCTCGCGCGCAGCGTCGGCTTCGGTCGAGCGCTGCGCATCAACGCTGCGCTCGTCCGCCTGGAACGCCGCCACCTGGGCGCGAAAGCGGTCGACCACATCAGTGGTCGACAGTTCGTTGAAACGCTCGACGACGTCGCGCCGGCGCCCGGAGCGCAACAGGTCCTGTACGCGGTCCGACCATTGGCGGTAAGCCTGCACCGACTGGCGGATCTGCACCGCCCGCTCCACCTGCAAGGGATTGTCGGCGACCAGATCGGCCAACTGGTCGATGCGCCGGTCAATGTCCACCCAGAGCGTCACCGGCGTGGTGACCTCGGCGTTGTCATTCAGGACCGCGCCGCGCAAGCGCACCGAATCGAGCAGGACCGGCTCGAGGACCGCCGTGGTCTGACGCAGCACATCCTCGCTGTGCGCCGCCCAGAGTTCGGCCTGCGCGGCCTCCGCCTGTGCCTTGACCAGCCCCGACAGGAGCGCGAGTTCGAATACGGCCGGAATCGCGATTAGCAATAGCCCTTTGGTCGTCAGTCTCATGCGTACGCGAAGTAGTTCAGGAGCCCGGCAGGCCACGCAGGGGGACGGTACATTATGTCGGCGTTTGAGCGCGTTGACAAAGGCTGTCGACGCCGCGCGCCGCCCGGCAGCCCCGGCTGCCCGGTCGAGTTCCACTCGCCGGCCACGGTGAGCGCGGCGCGAGCACGGCTAAGCGAGCGGGCCGTTATCGATTTGGCATAAACGCAATGTGAATGAATGAAATCCAAAATGGGAAACGGCACTGAGAAGGCCGCGCGCAGGCCCGCTCCCACCCTGTCCCCACATGCGTGCCGATGATAGACTGGCGCGCTGGAGATGGCATTCTCCCTTTAACCGCCCGAGTGGCTGATGATGCCTGCATCGCCCGGATGAGCGCGGACGCGGTGACGTGTCTGCACTCAGGCCGGTTCGTCGACCTCATGCCTTGCCAGGCACCTTCCATGTATCTGTCTATTCTCGCAGTTGGCGTTGGCGGCGCGTTGGGTTCATTGTTCCGCTGGTTTCTCGGCATCCGTCTGAACGGGCTGTTCCCCGCCCTGCCGCTCGGCACCCTTGCCTCTAATGTGATCGCGGGATATGTGATCGGCGTGGCCGTGGCCTTCTTTGCGCGCGTGCCCGAGGTGGCGCCCGAATGGCGGCTTTTTGTCATCACCGGCTTGATGGGCGGCCTGTCTACCTTCTCGACCTTCTCCGCAGAAGTCGTGCAACGCCTGCAGGAAGGACGGCTCGGCTGGGCCGCTGGAGAAATCGCCATCCACGTGTCGGCGTCCCTCGTGATGACCGTGCTTGGGATCGCCACCGTGTCGCTCGCGGCGCGCTGATTTGCTACAGCGCAACTCCCTTACACAATCTTGATTACGCCCTCCTCTCGCCGAACGCGGACAAAAAAAAGGCGTCACGTGACCGTGACGCCTTAAAAAGTTCTAGCCATTCCGAGGGCCGTGCTAGAACCTGAGAGAGGGGATTCGAAAGTGCTGCCGGACGGCAGCCCCAGCTACCATCTGGGCTGAGGCGGCCTTGCTGGCCCGGGCTGTGAAGCATGTCGGGCGAGGCTGAGGCCGTGCTGCGATAGATCGCACGCCAGCCTTTCTTTCGAAATGAGATTCCATTTTTTACGGTTATGCTGACTAAGTCAAGCAAAATCTCATGAGCCTCCGCCCGGTCTGCCTGCGCCTTCTATTACAATGATTTGACCTAGGAAATAGGGCCAGCATGCCTCATGATGGTGCAGGTTCGGCACTGCCGTTTCGGGTTCGGCACGACCGTACAAACACCTAAATTGAAATGAAGTTCCAAAAAAGCGATATGACCCAGCAATCTACGCCCCCTCGCGGCACCGACCCCGTCAAGGAAAAAGACGGCTCCGGTGAGGAAGTTACGGCGCTGGCACGCGGACTGACCGTGCTCAGGTGCATCGCCTCCGCCGACGCGCCGCTCAGCAATCGCGAACTGACCGAACTCACCGGCATTCCGAAGCCAACCGTCTCGCGGATCACCTCCACGCTCGTGAGTGCCGGGTTTCTGTTTCGTCTGCCGGACAGCGAGCGGTTTGTCCTCACCTCCTCTGTGCTGGAATTGAGCAATGGGTTCCTGCGCAACTTCGACATCCGTGCGCGCTCGCGGCCGTTCCTGATCGAGCTCGCCGAAAGTACCTCACTGTCGGTCCATCTCGCGGTGCGCGACCGGCTCGACATGGTGGTCATCGACGCGATCAAGCCCCGCTCGGCCGTGCTGGTGTCGCGCCTCGAGGTCGGTTCGCGGATGGATCTGAGCCGCACGGCCGTCGGCCGTGCCTATCTGGCGGTGCTCGCGCAACCTGAGCGCGAGAAGCTGATGCTGGGGCTGCAGGCTGCCGAGGGCGACGACTGGGGGCATATCAGCAACCGCCTCGAAAACGCGCTGCAGGAAACCGCCTCGCACGGCTTTGCGATCGCAACCGGGGAATGGCACAACGGCCTGAACGCCATCGCAGCGGGGTTCATCGGCCCTTCCGGCGAGCGGTATGCGGTCAACTGCGGCGGTTCTGCGCAACAGTGCCCGCGCGACTGGCTGATTGCGCGTGCCGCGCCCTTGTTGCTCGAATGCATCGCGAAAATCGTTCAGGAAATCGGCGGCACGCCGGGCCGGCGGCTGGACAACTGAAGAGGCTAGCGAGCTGCGGCCTGCCGCGCCCTGCTGCCTGCTGCCTGCTGCCTGCTGCCTGCTGCGGAAGCATGAAGAACGCGGCAGGCGCCGCAATGTAACGCCCGTAATGGATCGAAAAATACGCCGCTGGACTGCAACAAAGCCTGGGACGTAGCATCGTGCTTTCGCGCAGCTTGCTATGCCTGATCGGCCATGCATCGCGCGTGCAGCGTCGGTCAGACGCGGCACGCCGCGGTCCGTCTGGCCGTCATATAGCCGCTTTGCATTAATATCCATTTCCTGCGCCTCGCGTGCCACGCGCCCAACATGTGCGTTTTGTACGCTGTCGAACCCGTCGGCACGCTGTGCCGGCACGCCGTCCTAGCACTCCGTGCCGACCGTCGAACCGACTCATCGCACGCCTGACCAACCCCACGCCAGCCACCTGATCGAACTGATGGACGAACAACAAAAGCATTCGGAAACCTCACGCACACAAGCTCCCGGAAGCCAGCAGCCTGCCGGGACCCAGCAGGCCGCGGGCGGCGGCAAGCGGCATCGCGGACGCACCATTGGGCTGATCGTCGCAGCGCTGGTCGTCGCGGGCATCGTGCTGGTGCGCTGGCACCCGTGGGGTGGCCCGGCCGGTGGCGCGCAAGCGCCTAACGGCGCCAGCGGTCCCCGGGCTGGCCGCGGCGGCCCTGGCGGATTGGCCAACCTGCCGCAACCGGTCCACGTCGCGACGGCGACGCAAGGCGAGATGCCGGTCGTACTGACCGCCCTCGGCACGGTCACACCGCTGGCCACCGTCACGGTGCAGAGCCAGTTGAGCGGCACGCTGCAGACCGTCGCGTTCGAGGAAGGCCAGATGGTCAAGAAGGGCGACCTGCTCGCGCAGATCGACCCGCGCCCCTATCAGATCTCGCTTGAAAACGCCGAGGGCGCGCTGGCGCGCGACCAGGCGCTGCTGCAGACCGCGCGCCTCGACCTCAAACGCTATCAGACGCTGCTCGCGCAGGATTCGATCGCCAGCCAGCAGGTCGACACCCAGGCGTCGCTCGTCAGGCAATACGAAGGCACCGTCAAGTCCGATCAGGCGAACATCGACACCTACAAGCTCGATCTGATCTACGCGCGCATCACCGCGCCGGTGTCCGGCCGGGTGGGCCTGCGCCAGGTCGATCCGGGCAACTACGTCACGCCCAGCCTGACCAACGGCCTCGTCGTGATCACGCAGTTGCAGCCGATCAGCGTGATCTTCACGACCTCCGAGGACAACCTGCCGCAGATCATGAAACAGGTGCAAACGGGCGCGAAGCTCTCGGTGACAGCCTACGACCGCAGCAACGCCACGTCGCTCGAAGGCGGCGTTCTCGAAACGCTCGACAACCAGATCGACACGACAACCGGCACGCTCAAGCTGCGCGCCACCTTCAAGAACGAGAACAACCTGCTGTTCCCGAACCAGTTCGTCAATGCGCGGCTGCTGGTGGATACGCTCCACGACGCGGTGATCGTGCCGACCTCCGCCGTGCTGAACGGTTCGATGGGCCCGTTCGTCTATGTCGTCCAACCGGACAACACGGTCACGGTCCGTCCGATCAGGATCGGCCCGGTGGATGGCGAGCGCACCAGCGTCGCATCCGGCCTCCAGGCCGGCGAGCGCGTGGTGATCGACGGCTCCGACCGCCTGAAGGAAGGCGCAAAAATCACCATTCCGGCAGACAGACCACGCGGCGCTTCGGGCGCACGCGGTGCATCGGCCCCACGGGGCGCATCCGGGGCGCACATGCACCGTCACCCACGCCCGGCGCAAGCTTCGGAATAAAGGCTGACTGAACCCGCATGAATCCATCCCGCGCCTTTATTCTGCGCCCTGTCGGCACCGCCTTGCTGATGGCGGCGATCATGCTGGTCGGGCTCGTCGCACTGCGCTTCCTGCCGCTCTCGGCGTTGCCGGAAGTCGACTACCCGACCATCCAGGTGCAGACCTTCTATCCGGGCGCGAGCCCGGACGTGATGACCTCGTCCGTCACCGCGCCGCTCGAGCGGCAGTTCGGGCAGATGCCGTCGTTGAACCAGATGTCCTCGCAAAGCTCGGCGGGCTCGTCGATCATCACGCTGCAGTTCAGTCTCGATCTGCCACTCGATATCGCCGAACAGGAGGTTCAGGCCGCCATTAACGCCGCCGGTAACCTGCTGCCGTCCGACCTGCCCGCGCCGCCGATCTACGCGAAGGTCAACCCGGCCGACGCGCCGATCATCACGCTCGCGCTCACCTCGAAGACCATGCCTTTGACGCAGGTCCAGGACCTCGCCGACACGCGGCTCGCGCAGAAGATCTCGCAGGTCGCGGGGGTGGGTCTCGTCAGCCTGTCGGGCGGGCAGCGGCCCGCCGTGCGGATTCAGGCCAATCCGCGAGCACTTGCCGCGTACGGCCTGAATCTGGACGACCTGCGCACCACCATCTCGAACCTGAACGTCAATACGCCGAAGGGCAACTTCGACGGCCCGACGCGCGCCTATACGATCAACGCGAACGACCAGTTGACCGATGCCGACGCATACAAGAGCGCCGTGATCGCGTATAAGAACGGCCGCCCGGTGATGCTGACCGATGTTGCGACGATCGTGCAGGGTGCGGAAAACACCAAGCTCGGCGCGTGGGTGGACTCGACGCCGGCCATCATCCTGAACGTGCAGCGCCAGCCGGGCGCGAACGTGATCCAGGTGGTCGACAGCATCAAGGCGCTCCTGCCGCAACTGCAGCAGTCGCTGCCCGCCTCGCTCGACGTGCAGATCGTCACTGACCGGACCACCACGATCCGCGCCTCGGTGCGCGACGTGCAGTTCGAACTGCTGATGTCGGTGGTGCTGGTGGTGCTGGTGATGTACCTGTTCCTTGCCAACGTCTACGCCACCATCATTCCGAGCCTGTCCGTGCCGCTCTCGCTGATCGGCACCCTCGCGGTCATGTATCTGTGCGGCTTCTCGCTCGACAATCTGTCGCTGATGGCATTGACGATTGCGACGGGTTTCGTGGTCGACGATGCGATCGTGATGATCGAAAACATCGCACGCTATGTCGAGGAAGGCGAAACGGCCCTCGAGGCGGCGCTCAAAGGCTCGAAACAGATCGGCTTTACGATCATCTCGCTGACGGTTTCGCTGATTGCCGTGCTGATTCCGCTGCTGTTCATGGGCGACGTGGTCGGCCGGCTGTTCCATGAGTTCGCGATCACACTGGCCGTGACGATCGTGATTTCGGCGGTGGTGTCGCTCACGCTCGTGCCGATGATGTGCGCGAAGCTGCTGCGCCACACGCCGCCGAAGGAAGCACACCGTTTCGAAACCAAGGCGCATGCGTTCATCGACTACGTAATCGCCCGCTACGCCGTCGCGCTGACGTGGGTGCTCAACCGCCAGCGCTCGACGCTCGTGGTCGCCGTGCTCACACTGGTGCTGACCGGCGTGCTGTACGTGTTCATCCCGAAGGGCTTCTTCCCGGTGCAGGACACGGGCGTGATCCAGGCGATCACGCAGGCGCCGCAATCGGTCTCGTATGAATCGATGGCGCAGCGCCAGCAGGAGCTGGCCGCGCAGATCCTGAAGAATCCGGATGTGGAAAGCCTCACGTCCTTCATCGGCGTGGACGGCAACAACATCACGCTCAACAGCGGCCGGATGCTGATCAACCTGAAGCCGCGCGACGACCGCAGCAACACCGCGAGCGACGTGATCCGCCAGTTGCAGTCGGAGGTTGCGCATATCCCCGGCGCGTCGCTTTACATGCAGCCCGTGCAGGACTTGACGATCGACGCGACGGTCAGCCCGACGCAGTATCAGTTCATGCTGACCGATCCGAACATCACCGAGTTCGCCACCTGGGTGCCCAGGCTGGTCGAGCGCCTGAAACAGGCGCCGGAACTGGCCGATGTCGCCACCGACCTGCAGGAGAACGGCCAGTCGGTCTATGTTGAGATCGACCGGGCTTCCGCGTCGCGTTACGGCATCACGCCGGCGACCGTCGACAACGCGCTCTATGACGCGTTCGGCCAGCGCATCATCTCGACCATCTTCACGCAGTCGAACCAGTACCGTGTGATTCTCGAAGCGCAACCGCAGGTCCAGCACTACACCGACTCGCTGAACGCGATCTACCTGCCCTCCTCCACCTCGTCGGGCGGCCAGGTGCCGCTGTCGGCCATCGCGAGGTTCGTCGAGCAGCCAGCACCGTTACTGGTCACGCACCTGAGCCAGTTCCCCGCCACCACCGTGTCGTTCAACCTGGCGCCCGGTGCCTCGCTCGGCGCAGCGGTCAAGGCGATCAATCAGGCGGAGAAGGACATCGGCCTGCCGGCCTCGTTCCAGACGCGCTTTCAGGGCGCGGCGCTCGCCTTCCAGGCGTCGCTCGCGAACGAACTGTTCCTGATCCTCGCCGCGATCGTCACGATGTATATCGTGCTCGGCGTGCTGTACGAGAGCTTCATCCATCCGATCACGATCCTCTCGACGCTGCCGTCGGCGGGCGTCGGCGCGCTGCTCGCGCTGCTGATCACAGGACATGACCTCGACATCATCGGCATTATCGGTATCGTGCTGCTGATCGGTATCGTGAAGAAGAACGCGATCATGATGATCGACTTCGCGCTTTACGCTGAACGAGAGGAAGGCAAGCCGCCGCGCGAGGCGATCTACCAGGCGTGTCTGCTGCGCTTCCGGCCGATCCTGATGACCACGCTGGCCGCCCTGCTCGGCGCCCTGCCGCTGATGCTCGGCACCGGCGCCGGTTCCGAACTGCGCCGTCCGCTCGGCATTGCGATTGCGGGCGGTCTGATCGTGAGCCAGTTGCTGACGCTGTTCACGACGCCGGTGATCTATCTCGCGTTCGACTCGCTCGCACGGCGCGTGCGGACACGCTTTCACCATGACGATGCGGGTCGCCGCGCACCGCCGCCGGCCACCGATGCGGGGAACTGAGCGATGAATCTGTCGCGTCCGTTCATTTCCCGGCCTGTCGCCACGACCTTGCTGGCGGTCGGCATCGCGCTCGCCGGCGTGTTCGCCTTCACCAAATTGCCGGTCGCGCCGTTGCCGCAGGTCGACTTCCCGACCATCTCGGTGCAGGCCACCCTGCCGGGCGCGAGCCCGGACACGGTGGCGACCAGCGTGGCGAGTCCGCTCGAACGTCATCTCGGCTCGATTGCCGACGTCACGGAGATGACCTCGCAGAGTTCGGTCGGCTCGACGCGGATCACGCTGCAATTCGGCCTGAACCGCGATATCGACGGCGCCGCGCGCGACGTGCAGGCCGCCATCAACGCGGCCCGCGCCGACCTGCCCGCGAGTCTGCGCAGCAACCCGACGTACCACAAGGTCAATCCCGCGGACGCGCCGATCCTGATTCTCGCGCTGACGTCCGGCACCCTGACGGCCGGCCAGCTGTATGACTCCGCCGCTACCGTGTTGCAGCAGTCGCTCTCGCAGGTGGACGGTGTCGGCGAAGTAGATGTGAGCGGCTCGGCCAACCCGGCCGTGCGCGTCGAGCTGGAACCGCAGATGCTGTTTCACTACGGCATCGGACTCGAGGACGTGCGCGCCGCGCTCGCTGCGGCGAACGCGAACAGCCCGAAAGGCTCGATCGAGTTCGGGCCGAACCATGTGCAGCTCTATACCAACGACCAGGCGAGCAAGGCCTCGCAGTACAAGGATCTCGTGATCGCCTACCGCAACGGCGCGGCGGTGCACCTGTCGGACGTCTCGGAAGTGGTCGACTCGGTCGAAGACCTGCGCAACCTTGGCCTTTACAACGGCAAACGCTCGGTGCTGGTGATCCTGTACCGCCAGCCGGGTGCGAACATCATCGATACCGTCGACCGGGTCAAGGCGATGCTGCCGCAACTGAAGGCCTCGCTGCCGGCCGACGTGGACGTGATGCCGACGGTGGACCGCTCCACCACGATCCGCGCGTCGCTGAAGGACACCGAGCACACCTTGATGATCGCCGTAGCGCTGGTCGTGATGGTGGTGTTCCTGTTCCTGCGCAACTGGCGTGCGACGCTGATTCCGAGCGTCGCGGTGCCGATTTCGATCATCGGCACGTTCGCCGCCATGTATCTGATGAGCTTCTCGATCGACAACCTGTCGCTGATGGCGTTGACGATTGCCACCGGCTTCGTGGTGGACGATGCAATCGTGGTGCTCGAGAACATCTCGCGGCACATCGAGAACGGCGTGCCGCGCATGCAGGCCGCCTTCCTCGGCGCGCGCGAAGTCGGCTTCACGGTGGTCTCGATCAGCATCTCGCTGGTCGCGGTGTTCCTGCCGATCCTGCTGATGGGCGGCATCGTCGGGCGGCTGTTCCGCGAATTCGCGCTAACGCTGTCGCTCGCGATCGGCGTCTCGCTGCTGGTGTCGCTGACGCTCACACCGATGATGTGTTCGCGCCTGCTACACGAGCCGCATCAGCGTGAAGCAGAAGGACGCTTCGCGCGCTGGCTCGAGCGCGGCTTCCAGGCGCTGCAGCGCGGTTACGAACGCACGCTCGGCTGGTCGCTGCGGCATCCGCTGCTGATCCTGCTGGTGCTGATTGCGACAATTGGCGTGAATATCTGGCTGTACGTGATCATCCCGAAGGGCTTCTTCCCGCAGCAGGACACCGGACGCCTCGTCGGCGGCATTCAGGCTGACCAGTCCACCTCGTTCCAGGCGATGAAGGGCAAGTTCGCGGAGATGATGAAGATCGTCGGCGAGAACCCGGGCGTGGACAGCGTCGTCGGCTTCACGGGCGGACGGCAGACCAACTCCGGCTTCATGTTCGTGCAGTTAAAGCCGAAGCCCGGGCGCCACGTATCGGCGGACCAGGTCATCCAGCAATTGCGCGGCCCGCTATCCGACGTGGCCGGCGTGCGCACATTCCTGCAGGCGGTGCAGGACATTCGCGTCGGCGGACGGCAATCCAATGCACAGTATCAGTTCACGCTGCTGGCCGATTCGACCACTGATCTGTACACGTGGGGACCGAAACTCACGGAAGCGTTGCAGGCGCGGCCCGAACTGGCGGACGTGAATTCCGACCAGCAGCAAGGCGGACTCGAATCGATGGTGACGATTGACCGTGCGAGCGCCGCGCGCCTGAAAATCGAGCCTGCGCAGATCGACAACACGTTGTATGACGCGTTCGGCCAGCGCCAGGTCTCGACGATCTACAACCCGCTCAACCAGTACCACGTCGTGATGGAAGTCGCGCCGAAATACTGGCAGAGCCCGGATATGCTTGGCCAGATTTACGTCAGCACGTCGGGCGGCAGCGCCAGCGGCGCGCAGACCACCAACGCGACGGCGGGCACCGTGACGGCTCCGGTTGCCAACACGAACAGCACGAGCGCGTCGAGCGGCGGTACCGCCGGCACGACCGCATCGAGCGCGGCTGCGATCGCAGCGGATTCGGCGCGCAATCTGGCGATCAACTCGATTGCCGCGAGCGGCAAGTCGAGCGCGTCGTCGGGGGCGGCGGTGTCGACTTCGAAGGAGACGATGATTCCCTTGTCGGCGATTGCGAGCTTCGGGCCAGGCAATACGCCGTTGTCGGTGAATCATCAGAGCCAGTTTGTGGCGTCGACGATCTCGTTCAATCTGCCGCCGGGCAAATCCCTGTCGGACGCCACCAAGGCGATCTACGACACGATGGCGGAGATTGGCATGCCTGGCACGATCCACGGCAGCTTCCAGGGGACAGCGCAGGCGTTCCAGCAATCGCTATCGGACATGCCGCTGCTGATTCTGGCGGCGCTGGCGGCGGTGTATATCGTGCTGGGGATGTTGTATGAGAGTTATATCCACCCGTTGACGATTTTGTCGACGCTGCCTTCGGCGGGTGTGGGGGCTTTGCTGGCGTTGCTGCTGTTTCAGACCGAGTTCAGCATCATTGCGTTGATTGGGGTGATTTTACTGATCGGGATCGTGAAGAAGAACGCGATCATGATGATTGACTTTGCTATCGAGGCCTCGCGGCAGGGGTTGTCCTCGTATGATGCGATTCATCAGGCCTGCTTGTTGCGGTTTCGGCCGATCATGATGACCACTTGTGCTGCTTTGCTTGGCGCTTTGCCATTGGCGTTTGGGAATGGCGATGGGGCTGAGTTGCGGGCGCCTTTGGGCATTGCTATTGTCGGTGGGTTGATTGTTAGTCAGATGCTCACGCTCTATACCACGCCGGTTGTTTATCTTTATATGGATCGGATTCGGGTCAGGTGGGAGGCGCGGGGGCGGCGGCGTGGTGGGGGTAGGTTGCAAGGGGATAGTTGAGGTTTTTTTGCCTGCGCGGCGCTTGGGTTGTTGTTCTTATGGCGTTGGCCTTTCCTTGTTTTGTTACTTTTCTTTGCGGCCAGCAAAGCAAAGTAGGTGCCGCCACGCAGGCAAAAAACTCAAAGCCTCTGCTCCATGGCAAGCCCAAAAACCCTCTGCCACTGCCTGGCCTGCCTCTCATCCCTCATGGGCAAATCCCAGACAGAATGCTTCGAACCCCGAACCTTAAGCGAAAGCTGCCACCGGCTGCCAGCCGGAACAACATCCACCCCTTGCAAATCAGCAAAAATAAAATCCCCGCGAACACCCTCAACCTGCAACGTACATAACCTCTTCCCGGCGGCCAGCCGAACAAAACCCCATTCGGCCTTCAATTCATGAGTCCAATCCCCATCATGAATATTCGCCGCCACCTCGCGCCGGCGCCGCAGCCAATAAGCAACCGCCACCACCACCAACGCAGCAGCAACCACCGCCGCGCCAACCGCTACACCCAACCCAAAGTGCGTCGACAACACATCAAACGACCACACCGCGCCGTAAATCAGCGCGGCCAACACCGCTAGCAAAACGACGATAGGCATCTGCGATCACCCCGCGAAGCCAGGGGACATCAGCGTAGCACGCCAGGCGCACAGGGCCAGCGGCAAGAAAGCATTGCGATATTCGACGCTCAAGGCTGCTTGTGCGTAGCCGCCCATTGTTTCACCGCTTCCAGCGTGTTCTCGACGTGCTTGTCCGGCGACAGGCTCGTGTACTCGTAAATGACCTTGCCGTCCGGCGCAATCACGTACGACACGCGGTTCGCCATCGAGTTGTGCATCGGCATCCCGGCATCGTAGGCGCCAATCACCTTCGCATCCGCGTCGGCCGCCACCGGGAACTTGCTGCGGCATTCGCTTACCGAGAATTTCGTCAACGTATCGATGTTGTCGTGCGACACCCCAATCACCGTCGCGCCGTACTTCTTGTACTGGTCAACGGCGTCCGCGAACTCGTGTGCCTCAATCGTGCAACCCTTCGTGAAAGCCGCCGGGTAGAAGTACAACACCACCGGCCCCTTCTTCAACTCATCGGCCAGCGAGTACGTATACGTCTTTCCGCCCAGCGAAGCCCGCGTGGTGAAATCCGGTGCCTTGTCACCCGGCTTGAGCGTTGCAGACGCCGTCAGCGAATACAGCGCAAACCCCGTCGACAACACGGCAGCCAGCAATGCCGGCATAAACTTTCGTTTCATTTCGAGCCCTCTCCAATCGTTGACGCACGTCATCCGTGCAGTGACTGAAGCCGCAGTCTGCGCAGCGCCCGCTGCGCACATCAACCACGCCTCATCCGCTATTGGAGCACGTCCGAGGAAAGCACGCACAGGAGCGCACAACGCCCGGCCGCGTGGGCGTGGGCACGGGCAAGTCCATTGACAAGGACGCTGGCCTGGACATTCGCATACGACCGGCGGATTGCACCCAAGCCGCGGCCTGCGCCTCGCCGGTGCCGCTGCTACCGCCTATCGACTCCAGCCCTTGCCGTGGAGCTCTCGCACCCTCACCGCGTCTACGACTCTATCCCCGCGTGCGCGCCAAACCACGCGGCCGCCGACAGGTTCAGTTCCGCCAGCACAGCCGGCGTCAACGCGGCAAAGCCAGCTGGCGCATCGGCACCGGCGGCGATCGACGCCCCATCGGTGCCCTCGCCCGCGACTTCGTCGGCGGCCTCGGCAATCCGCAGCAGCGTCCCGAGCGCGCCGCTGCGTTCGACGATCGCGTCACGAATCAGCGGCGCCAGTCCAAGCTTGTCGAGCGTCTCGGCAGGTGTGGTGCCCAGCACCACATGCACCAGCGAAAAGATCCCGGTAATGAAAGCGGCGTCCGCGAAATCCTCGTCGGACGGCCGTAGCCAGCGCGCGGCCAGCTCCATGAAGCGCGAGCGCGTCCCGGCCAGTTGCACCAGCGGGTCGGAGCGCCACGGCAACTCGCCACCGTCGGCATACAGCAGCAGTTGTGCCCAGCGCGCAATCTGTCGCGTGCCGGTCGCAATGATCGCCTCGCGCAGTGACGCGATATTGCGACCAAGGCCAAACGCGCTCGAGTTGACGAGGCGCAGCAACTGCACCACGACGTTCGGATTGAGTTTCAATTCCGCTTCGAGTTCGATGATGCCGGCATCCCGCGCGAGCAACGCCAGGAGCCGCAGCAGCGCCGGGCGCGACGAGCGGTTGCGCGGCGCGATCAGCACCTGCGGCCGCGCAAAGAAATACCCCTGGAACAGATCGAAGCCAAGGTCGCGCGCGAGCGCGAAGTCTTCACGGGTCTCAACCTTCTCGGCGATCAGCGTCTTGCGCTGCGCGCGCACCACCGCTGCAAGTTTCGGCAGCGCCGGCCGGGGGGTCAGCAAAAAGTCGATCTTGACGATGTCGGCATGCGGCAGCACGGAGAGCAAGCCCTCGGACAGCTCGCTCACATCGTCGAGTGCCACCTGGAAGCCGGCTCGGCGCAGTTCGGAGAGGCGCCGCACGAGCTGTGCGTCGAAAGTGACCGTCTCGAGAATTTCGAGTACGAAGCGATCGGGCGACATCAGATGGACAATGTCGTCAAACAACAGCTCGCGGTTGATGTTCACATAGCCGCGATGCTGGCCGAGCACCGCCGACACGCCAATCCCGCCAATCGTGCGCGCCACCACCTGGGCCGTGGCCTGGGCGTCGTCGCTGACTTCCGCGTAGTTGTGCGCCCCGGCCCGGAACAGCAGTTCGTAGGCGTTCAGCGCGCCGTGCCGATCGAGGATCGGCTGGCGACCCAGATAGACAAAGGAAGCCTCGGCGGCCGTCTGGGCGCCCGGGGCGGACTGTGCAATCACCTCGACGTGCCCGGGCTCGGCCCTGACAGAGAACGGTTCAGACATGGTTCATCGGTGAATGAAAAACGGAAAGGCTGCGTAAGGGACTTCCTGACCCGGGCGGCATGACCCGCGTGCGCCGCAAACGTCAGGCTTACCACCAATAACGGACAGCAATCCGCGCCACTTTAACCGAATCCGCCGCGCCCCGGTGGGCGGCCCGGGCCGCACCCCGTTACCTTCAGTTTTTTACAGTAACCGCTAAAGATTTCGGCGCAGGGGTCGTTATCTTGTTCTGATGGGCGGCCTCATACTTCTCGACGACCCGCGCGGGACAGTCGGGAGCGAGGCGTGCCGCCAGCAGACGAACACGGGTTGCCAGCGAGAAACATGGAAGCGAACAGGATCACCGCGCCCCGCCGGGGCTCCTTGCGCACGGTCATCGACCGCGTCCGTGCGTTGAGCCGACGCGCGGACACCATACCCCAGGCGAGCGTCAGCCGCACCCACCTCGAGCAGGCTGCCGGCGCAGTCGACCTGCTCGCTCACGTCGACCGGGAACTGCGCTTCCTGTACGTGTCGGAAGCGAGCCTGCGCTTTATCGGCTACCACCGCGAGTACCTGCAGACGATCACGCTGCATGACCTCGTCGCCCCCGCCGACGCCGAACGCCTCGACGCGCTGCTGGCTCGCGCGTCGGCCACCGGCGCCATCGAGAAGACGACGCTCGATCTGATCAAGTCGCTGACCTATCCGGTCACCGTCGAATTGCGCGTCGTGCGCAATAGCCACGACGGCATCGAGGGCTTTGCGATTGCCGGTTTCGACGTATCCGCCTGGCGCGCCACCGAAGAGCGCCTCACGCATGCATTGCATCACGACCGCCTGACCGGTCTCGCCAATCAGTCCGCGCTGGTGCCGGCCCTGCTCGACGCGCAGCAGCAAGCCGATGCGCACGGCACGCCCGCCGCGCTGCTGCTGCTCGACATCGACGATTACCAGCGGGTGAACCGCGCGCTCGGCTACGACGCCGGCGACGAGATGCTGCGCGACACCGCACGGCGCATCGCCAACACGGCGACCCAGGGCGAAAAAATCGCCCGCGTGGCGAGCGACGAGTTCGCCATCCTGGTGCCGGCCGCCGCGACGCGCACCGACGCGGTCGCCGCCGCCGAAGCGCTGGCACGCCGGCTGCTCACGGCGATCCAGCAACCGTACGTCTTCAACGGCCAGCAGGTGCATCTGTCCGCGAGCATCGGCATTGCGCTCTACCCCGATGTGCGGCATGCCAACGACACCGCCGCGCGCGACAATCATCTGCTGCGCTGGGCCGACCACGCGCTGCTGCAGGCCAAGGCCGCCGGCGGCAACACGCTGGCCTTCTATGTGCCGGATGACGACCCCGCCGACGCCGAACGCCTGAAACTGGAGGCCGACCTTTACGACGGTGTGCGCAACGGCGAGTTCTCGCTCCACTTCCAGCCGATCACCAGCAGCCAGACCCATGGCGTCGTCGGCGTCGAAGCGCTGATCCGCTGGCTGCATCCGGTGCATGGTCTGGTGCCGCCGTCGATGTTCATTCCGCTCGCCGAATCGGTCGGGCTCATCAACTACCTCGGCAACTGGGTGCTCAAGGTCGCCTGCATGCAGCTGATCCAGTGGGACACCAAGGGCATCAAGCTGCAATATGTGGCGGTCAACGTGTCGCCGCAGCAGTTCCGCGACCCGCGCTTCAAGGACAGCGTGCGCGAGGCCATCGAGCTGACCGGCATCGACCCGCGCCGGCTGGTGTTCGAGATTACCGAAAGCCTGCTGATGCACGACCCCGCTCACGCGAAGGGGCTGCTGGAAGATCTGACGGCCATGGGCATCCGTTTCGCGGTCGACGATTTCGGCACCGGCTACTCGAGCCTGGCATACCTGCAACGTTTCCCCCTCGCCAAGCTCAAGATCGACCGGAGTTTTGTCGAGAATCTGCTAACCTCCCGGAACGATCAGGCAATCGTTAGCGCGGTGGTCGGCCTCGCGCAGACGCTTGACCTCGAACTGGTCGCGGAAGGCGTGGAGACTGAAGAACAGCGCACGCTGCTGACCGAGATGGGATGTGATCATATTCAGGGCTGGCTCGTCTGCAAGGCATTGCCGTCCGAAGAACTGGCTCAGCGCTTCGAAGCGCGCACGCTGCACCTGCACGAACCTGCCTAATGCAGCACGGGCAGAACGGCAGGATGGGCGCGCGCATCGGACACTGGCTTCGGGCCAGTTTGCGACTCACTGGAACATGTATGGCTTTAGCGGGAATCACATGGTAAAGGCAGCGGTGCTCGACAGGCTCTGGACTCGAATGAGCGAGCGCGGCGATTTCCCCATGCTGTCGCAGTCGCTGCGTACAACCATGGCTGCAATGAACAACGACGACCTCGACTTCACCGGTCTCGTGCAAGTCGTGCTGTCGGATTTTGCTCTCACCCAGAAGGTGCTGCGTCTCGCCAACTCGGCCATGTACATGGCCTTCGGCGGCAATATCACCACCGTTTCGCGCGCGCTGATGGTGCTCGGAATGGACGCGGTCGGCCATCTCGTGGTCGGCCTGAAGATCGTCGACCACTTTCATCACAGCGTGCCGCGCCGCATCGACGCAAAACTCGAGCTGAACCGGACCCTGCTGTCAGGCTGCGTCGCCCGCAAGCTGAGCGAGCGCGGCGATCTGCGCGCCGGCGAAGAGGCCGTGGTCTGCACGCTGATGCGTCAGATCGGCAAGCTCCTCGTGGTGTTCTATCTCGACGCCGAGTGGGATCAGATCCGCCGGCAGGTCGAAACCAATATCGCCGAAGCCGAAGCATGCAGTGCCGTGCTTGGCGTCACGTTCGACGAGATCGGCCTCGAAGCGGCGACACGCTGGCGCCTGCCTGACATGATCCGCTCAGGCATGGGCGAGTTCGATCCGCATGCGACCGATGAGCCGCGCCAGGTGCAGTGGCTGCGCGCGATCACCAACTACTCGACCGACGTCGCCAGCGTGCTGACCACGCCGAACATGTCGGACTGGCAGCGCGAAGCGCGCATCGCCGAGCTGGCACACCGTTACGGCCGTGCGCTAAACACCGACCCGGACACGCTGGTGTCGATGAGCGTGGCGCTCGCCCGCGAAGAAGACGGCGAAGGCGTGATGCGCGAAATCATCGAGTTGCGCGCCAACGCCGATGCGATCGCACGTGAAGCGCTCGCCCCGGAAGCGCGCATCGGCGCGGGCGTCGAAGACCTGCGGGGGCTCGCCTCCGATAGCGCAATCGGACCGGCGCTTGCGCTGGCATCCGAAACCGTCCATGCCGGTCTCGGCTTTGCGCGCACCGTGATGTTTGTCCGGCATAGCAGCGGCATGTTCAAGGCACGCATGGGCTTCGGGCCAAAAATCGAGGCCGCCCTGCCCAGTCTGTCGTTCAACACCGCGTTCGAGCCCGACGTGTTTCATCTTGCGATTGCGAACTCGGTCGGCATCTTTATCGAGAACGCACGCGACCCGAAGATGGTCGCAAGGCTGCCGGAGTGGTTCCGGCGCTCGTTCGCGGATACCCGCTCGTTCGTGCTGCTGCCGGTGACCGGGGAGAATCAGTCCACCGTCGCCCTGCTCTATGGCGACTGGACCCAGGCTGACGACCCGCGGCGGATTTCGCAGGGCGAGATGGGGGCGTTGAATGAACTGGCGCGGGAGCTCGGGCGTTTTTTTTCCCAGGCGCCGATGCGGGAGATGGAGATGTTGTGACGGGGTGAGCGGCCCGGCTTGATAGCGATTTCATCGCAAGCTCGCGCCGGGCTGAAGTGCCGCGCACCGCACCGGATGCGCGGCCGCACCCCGCCCGCTCGAAGGCTCAATCCTCGATCCGCTCCAACCCTCTCGCTTCGGCGCTGCGATCCGCAACGCCTGCCCACGCTGCTGCCGTAAGCCCAAGCTCCGCCACCTCGCTCACCGTCAGCGGCACAAGCCGCTCGCACGCGGCTTCGATCTCCGCCCACGCGCCGCGCTCCAGCGCCTCCACGGCCGACAGCAGCAAGCCCAGCACCCCTTCGCGATGCAGGATCGCGTCCTGAATCGGCTTCGACAAGGTCAGCACGTCAAGCGTGTTTTCCAGCGACCCGCCGAACACCGCGTCGACGAACGAAAACACCCCAGTCAGAAATGCCGCATCGGCCTCGTCGCGCCCGGCTTCCGGCAGGCGCAGCACCGCCAGTTCCATGAAGCGCGCGCGGGTTGCCGCAAGCTGCAGCAGGGGATCGTCTTCCAGCGCCACCTTGCGGCCATCCGCATACAGCAGCAGTTGGGTCCAGCGGGCAATCCGATTGGTGCCGGTTGCGTTGATCGCCTCGCGCAGCGTCGTCACCTTGTGGCCGACCGCCAGTCCGCTCGAATTCGCCAGCTTCATCAGATGCATCACCAGCACCGGGTTCAGCTTCAGCTCGGCTTCGAGCTGCGCGACGGTCGGGTCGCCGGCCAGCAGTTGCAGCAGGTTCAACAACGCGTGACGCGGCGCGCTCACGCGCCGCAAGCTCGCCGTCTGCGCCCGGGCAAAGAAATAGCCTTGAAACTTGTCAAAGCCAAGGTCGTGCGCGGTTTCGAGATCTTCCTGCGTGTCGACGCCCGAGGCGATCAACAATTTGCCCGCCGACTTCAGCACGCTCGCGAGTTTCGGCAACAGCACGCGCGAGATCTGCGGCAGATCGATCTTCACCCCTTCGGCGTAAGGCAGGAGCCGCGCAAACGTGTCGTTGGGCACCACCACGCCATCCAGCACGAAGCGGTAGCGGCGCGCGTGCAGCGTGACGATGCGCGCGACCAGCGCGTCGTCGACTTCCATGTCCGGCGGGATTTCAAACATGAAACGCTCAGCCGCAATCAGTTCGAGCGCGTCGTCCAGCAGCATCTCGCGGCTGACGTCCAGATACCCGGGGTGCCCGGCAAGCGCGCCACGCACGCCGTGCAGAGCCAGGGAGCGCGCAAGCGATTGCGCCAGGGTAACCGGTGCGGGTGCGTATGGGCCGACGTCTGTTGCCGGGTCGGCATGGCTGGCCGCATCCGCGCCCTCGCCCTTGCCTTCGTCTTCGTCTTCGCCGGCAGCGGCAGGCGAAGCGTCGAAGCAGTGAACCTTGAGTTCATAGCCGCATAGCATCCCGTCCCGATCGAGGATCGGCTGACGGGCGAAACAGGTATTGACTGGTGTGCCGTCCGCCGCGCACGGCGCGGCGCCGGTCCGCTCAGGATCTGCGGCTTCGATGCTGGTCATTCCACTCCCCCGGGAAACGCCTTGGCGCTTCCTGCTGTTTTCTGTTTATCGCGTGCGGCGTGATCGAACCCGAAATTCGGCCAGGAGCGCCGCGTGGCGCCGCTTTGCGACGCTTGCCGATTTTAGCGCAGGCCGCCGTGCTCAGGCGTGACGACCAGCCATTTTCAGAAAATATTCAATTCCGGATGCGACGATGTCATCCTCCGGCGAATCGACGATACTGTTGTGCAGTGCAAAAGCGTTCCAACCCGCGCGTTCCAACCCGTGTTCACCACCAAGGAAAACCATGGACGTCAAAAGCGTGCTGTCTGAAGCCTTCGCCATGCCGATTACGAGCCCGGCGTTCCCGATTGGCCCCTACCGGTTCATCAACCGGGAGTTTCTGATCATCACCTACCGCACCGACCCCGACAAGCTGCGCGCGGTCGTCCCCGAGCCGCTCGAAGTCGGCGAGCCTCTGGTGCACTATGAATTCATCCGCATGCCGGATTCGACCGGCTTCGGTGACTACACGGAAAGCGGCCAGGTCATCCCGGTTTCGTACAACGGCACGCCCGGCAGCTACACGCTCGCGATGTATCTCGACGACCATCCGCCGATCGCCGGCGGCCGCGAGTTGTGGGGCTTTCCGAAGAAGCTCGCCAAACCGGTACTCGAAGTGCATACCGACACGCTGGTCGGCACGCTCGATTACGGCCCCGTGCGCATTGCCACCGGGACGATGGGATACAAGCATATCCAGCTCGATCTCGCCCAGCAGAAGAAGCGTCTGGAAGCGCCGAACTTCCTGCTGAAAGTGGTGCCGCACGTCGACGGTTCGCCGCGCGTCTGCGAACTGGTACGCTACTACCTGCAGGATATCGACCTGAAAGGCGCATGGACCGGCCCCGCCTCGCTGCAACTCGCGCCGCATGCGCTGGCGCCGGTAGCCGAATTACCGGTGCTGGAGATCGTCGAAGCTCGCCATCTGCTCGCAGACCTCACGCTGGGTCTCGGCGAGGTCGCGTTTGACTATCTGAAGTAGTCCTCGCCCTACCTAAACCCAAACGCGCGCGCCAGCGACAACGGCCGCATGAGCGGCCGTTGTGTGGCTTGCGGGCATGGGAACGTCGCCGCTCCAGAACGCAACCGGCCGCATTCGCGGCCGGTCGTTCTACTGCCAGGCGTCGTGCGTCATGCGCCGCGCATGCGCCTACTTCAACACCACGTTGACGTCGAAGTACTTCGACGCAAAGCGGTCAATCGTGCCGTCGGCCTTCAGTTCCTTGAGCGCCTGGTTGACGGCATCCTTCAGCGCCTTGTCACCCTTGCGGATCCCAAAGCCGACGCCACCACCCAGCAGCTTCGCGTCGCTGACCGGCGGGCCTGCGAATTCGAAGCCCGCGCCTTGCGGACGGGTCAGGAAACCCTTCGATGCCGCTTCGGCGTCCTGGAACGCCGCGTCGAGACGGCCCGACGAGAGGTCGGCGTAAATCTGGTCCTGGGTTTGATACGGCACGACATCGACGCCAGCTGGCGCCCAGACCGCCTTCGCGTACGTTTCCTGGATCGTGCCCTGCAGCACGCCGACATGCTTGCCCTTGAGCGACGCCGCAGTGGGCAGCAGGCCGCTACCCTTCTTGGCGATCATCTGGTTGGGGATCGTGTAGATCGGATCGGTAAAGTCGATCGCGG
Source organism: Paraburkholderia sp. (assembly GCA_035948995.1). GTDB lineage: Bacteria > Pseudomonadota > Gammaproteobacteria > Burkholderiales > Burkholderiaceae > Paraburkholderia. The sequence continues at coordinate 24,201 of DASZIR010000183.1, forward strand.
CGCGACGCTGCTCGGTAATCGTCATGTCGGAGTTGATCGCGTTGAACTTGCGTGCCTGCAAGGCCGGGATCAGGCCGTCGAACGAATTCTCGACCCACACGCACTTGACCTTCAGCTTGGCACAGACCGCGTTGCCGATATCGATGTCGAAACCCTGCAGCTCGCCCGCCGGCGTCTTCGATTCGAACGGCGCGTACGACGCCTCGACGCCAAAACGGATTTCCTTGATATCGCTCGCCGACGCGTTGCCTGCTGCTGCCGTTGCGGACGCGACAAGCGCGAGTGCGGCCATGTTTCGCCAATTCATTTTCATGCGGGTGTCCCTCAATTGGTATGGAATAAAACGGAGCTGAATCTGCGCTGCATGATTGCCGCGCCAAAATTGCGATTCAAACTCGTGCGGCCTGCGTGGTGCACCGCAACAGCCGCGAGGGCGCGATTGTACAGGGTGCGCGGGCTTCAGCCGTAGGCTCCGCCTTGTGATGCGTTTTTGAGGTGCCGTGAAGGCGGCGAGCAAACTTGCAACTTCGTGTCGCGAATCGGCAAGCGTTCGACGCTGGCGAAACCGCGTCACGCATCAATTGCGGCGTTAACACGTTGAGCGGTTTGTGGAGAGATCGTGCGGCACATCGCATGATTGCGATGCACGCGGCAGGCAACCTGCCGCATACACCGAATAGAATCGGATCGCATCAAGCCAGCGCGGCCAGCGTTTCCTGCGTCGTCTCGACGACCAGCAGGCCAGCGCGCAAGCCCGGCTTGACCGTCGGATTCGGAAACACGATGCGCTCTTCAGCATGCCGCACCGCATAGCGGTAATCGCCATCGCGCGCGAGCAACGTGTCCTTTTCGAATGGCGTGAAATTCGGCACATCTGCCGCGACCAGCAATTCGAACGCATCGCTCTGCTTCGTGATCTGGTCGATCACGGTGAACACGCGCGGCAGCGACGCCGTCGCATCGCCGCCGCTGCCGGCAAGCAGATGACGCAACGCCCTGTCCGCCCCGGCGAAACGCGTCAGGTCGTTCTGGCCGAACGGTCTTACCTTGCCGAGTTCGAGCGTACATGCCTCAGCGCCGCACGCTTCTGCGGTGAAATGCGAATACGTATTGCCCTTCGTCGTGTGCAACAGCACCGCAGCGATGCGTGCATCGCCGAGCCACTCGAACATCGCGCGCGACAGCGGCGCGCCCGTATGCGGCAGCAGCGCAAACTGCTCGAATGCCGACGCGCGGATCGCCGTATGCATGTCGATATGCCAACGCGCCCCTCGTGCATCCGGTGCGCTCGCGAAGAACCGGGTCGCCGCGCGTTCCAGTGCCGCTGCGCGCGGCGCTTCGTGACTTTGCGGCACGTGTGCATGGCGACCGCTGAAAAGGCGATTCAGGTCGTCGTCGAGATAGCGGCATGCGGTGCGCATCGCCTCGACGTTGCCGAGTATCAGCAGCAGACGGCAAGCGAGCACCGCGCGCCCTTCTGCGATATCGCGCACCAGCAACGAGAGCAATTCGATCGGCGCGGTTTCGTCGCCGTGCACGCCTGCCGAAGCCAGCACGCTGCGCACGCCGGATGCCGCCGCGGGTTCGAGTTGCAGAACGCCGTCATCAAGCCACGTCCAGCGCACGCCGTGTGCACACACGCCCTGCGCCTCACCCGTTGCCGGGCGCGTGCCCGCCAGCGTGTACGCCAGAAAATCGCCCAGCAGCGTGCTCACGCCGGGCTCAACGCTGGAAGTCATACAGCGAGCCGAGGCCGAGAATCTGCGTCAGCTCGTCGAGTGCCGTGCGCGACTCGGCCAGCAAGCTCGGATCGCTCAGATCGGCGGGAGCGAGCCGGTCGCGGTAGTGCTTTTCGATCCACGCATCGAGACGGCCGAACAGGCTGTCGTTGATCCACACGCCAGGCGTGACCGCGGTGCGTTCGGCATCGCTCAACGCCACCCGCAGACGCAGACACGCCGGGCCGCCGCCATTCTTCATGCTTTCGCGCAGATCGAACACCAGCACGTCGTCGATCGGGCCGCTATGCGAGGTCAGTTCATCGAGATACGCGGCTACGCGCGCGTTCTCGCGGCATTCCTGCGGCACGACCAGCACCTGCTTGCCGTCGGGGCGCGTGAGCAACTGGCTGTTGAACAGGTACGACGTCACGGCATCGGACACGCTCACCTGCGCATCCGGCACCTCGATCACGTCGAACTTCGCGTCGAGCTTGCCCAGCTTCGCACGCAGATCGTCGTACACGGCCTTCTGTTCGACGAACGCAAGTTCATGGCAAAACAGCGTGTTGCGATTGCCGACTGCGATCACGTCGTTATGGAACACGCCGGCGTCGATCACCTCGGGATTCTGCTGCGCGTAGACGGTGGCCGCTTCGGCGAGACCGTGACGATGCGCGACCGCGCGGCTCGCCTCGAACGTCTGACGCGCCGGATAGCGCTTCGGCTCCGGTCCGCGGCGGTACTCGCTGCGGCCATACACGAAGAACTCCACGCCGCGGGCACCGTACTCCGCACAGAAGCGCGTGTGATTCGCTGCACCTTCGTCGCCGAGTGCCGGCGTGCCAGGCAGAGCTTCATGCACCGCGAAACGCGCCGGGTCCGTGAAAATTGCGCGCAGCGTGCGACGCGTCGATTCATGCTCGATCGCGCGGTGCAGCTTGCTGCACAGATTGGCCGGCGTGAAATGCACGCGGCCATCGTGCGTGTCCGCAGACGGACTCACGGTGGCGGCATTCGCCGTCCACATCGCTGAAGCGGAGCTTGCCGCTGCGAGCAATTCCGGTGCATCTTTCGCGACCCGCGCAATGACCGTCGCGTCGTCGCCGGAAAAGCCGAGTTCGCGCAACAGGCGCATCGACGGCCTTTCTTGCGGCGGCAGCACACCTTGATGAAAACCGAGGTCAGCCAGTTGCTTCATCTTGCGCAGGCCCTGCTTCGCGGCAGCCTTCGGATTGGCGACGGACTTCTCGTTGTTCTGCGACGCGACGTTGCCGAACGACAGGCCGGCGTAGTTGTGCGTCGGGCCGACGAGCCCGTCGAAATTGGCTTCAGTGGCTTGCATCGTCGATCCTCAGAAATGAAGGCCCGGCGAGACGCTCGCGGGCATTTGCAGTTGTGCGCTTTCGACGGACGCCATCGGATACGCGCAGTAGTCGGCCGCGTAATACGCGCTCGGCCGGTTGTTGCCCGAGCGTCCGGTACCGCCGAACGGCGCCGCGGACGACGCGCCGTTCGTCGGCCGGTTCCAGTTGACGATGCCGGCGCGAATGGTGCGCTGGAAATGCGTCCACAGGGCTTCGTCGTCGGCCAGCAGGCCAGCCGACAGGCCGAATTCGGTGTCGTTCGCGCGTTCGATCGCTTCGTCGAAGGTCGCATAGCGGGCGACCTGCGCCAACGGCCCGAAGTGCTCTTCGTCAGGCAGATCCTGCACGCCTGTGACGTCGAGAATCGCCGGGCTCACGAAGCCGAGTTGCGGGTCGCGCTGCTCCATCGTCAACAGCGACTTCGCGCCAGCTTCAAGCAAGTGCGCCTGTGCTTCGACCAGGCGTTTAGCCGCACGCGCCGAGATGACCGCGCCCATGAACGGCTGCGGCTCAGCATTGTATTCGCCTACGCTGATGCGCGATGTCACATCCGTGAGGCGCTCGATAAAGCGGTCACCGAACGCATCGTTGGGCACGAAGATGCGCCGTGCACAGGTGCAGCGCTGCCCGGCCGACAGAAACGCCGATTGAATCGTGTGATGCACGGCGGCATCGAGATCCGCCACCGGCCCGATCACGAGCGGATTGTTGCCGCCCATCTCCAGCGCCAGCACGATCTCCGGACGGCCGCCGAACTGCTTGTGCAGCAGCGTGCCGGTTTCCGAGCTGCCGGTAAAGAACAGGCCGTCGATCTGCCGATGATTCGCCAGCGCGATGCCGGTGTCCTTCTCGCCTTGCACGAGATTCAGCACACCCGCCGGCAAGCCGGCTTCGCGCCAGACTTCAACCGTTGCACGCGCCACACCCGGCGCAAGCTCGGAAGGCTTGAACACCACCGCATTACCCGCGATCAGCGCCGGGACGATGTGTCCGTTGGGCAGATGCCCCGGGAAGTTATACGGCCCAAACACGGCCACGACACCATGCGGGCGATGCCTCAGCACCGCAGTGCCATCGGCCATCGGCGCGCGCTTCTCGCCGGTGCGCTCGTTGTACGCCTGAATCGAAATCTCGACCTTGGCCGCCATCGATGCGACTTCGGTCCGCGCTTCCCACAGCGGCTTACCAGTCTCACGGCCAATCGCCTCAGCCAGCGCTTCCTTGCGTTCGGTGAGAAGCGCAGCGAAACGGCGCACGATGCCGCAACGCTCGTCGAGGCTCAACGCCGACCACGCCGGAAACGCACGGCGTGCGCTGCGCACGGCGCGGTCTACATCCTCAGCGGAGGCGCTATGGCCTTCCCATACCGTCGCACCCGTACCCGGGTTGCGCGAGGCGAATACGTGTCCTGTGCCGGCAGCCCATTCGCCGTCGATGAAAAGCTCAGTCATGATCATCCTTGTTTGTGTTTCAGCGGCATGACCCGGACCGGGTCGCCTGCCTTCACGTCGAGTGCCGCGGCTTCTTCGGCGGTGAGACGGAACACGCCGTCCTGCGACACGCCCGCCGCGGCGCCGACGCGGAAATCGCCCAGCGACGTATTCGACACCAGCGACTTCGGCCCATCCTGCGGTGCAACGGCTGCACCCGGCGCGACGATCTCAACGGGCACCACCACGCTCTCGCGCACCGTGCGCAAGTCGGCGATATGGCATTCGAGCACCGGACCCGCATCGAAGATATCGACGTGGTTTTCGTAACGCAGCCCTTCGGCTTCGAGCATGCGGCGTGCGGGAATCGTGTCGCTGTGCGTGAGGCCGACACAATCCTGCGCTTCTTGCGGCAGCAGATCCACGTACACCGGATAGCGCGGCATCAACTCGGCCAGGAACGCCTTGCGGCCGTGCGAACTGAGATAGTCCGCCGCATTGAAATCGATCTGGTAGAAATGCGAGCCCACGGCGCGCCAGAACGGCGAGGTGCCGTCCGCGTCGAAGTGGCCACGCAACTCCGCGCAGATACGCTGCGGAAAACGCTCGCGGAACTGCGCGAGAAACATGAAGCGCGAGCGCGACAGCAGGCCGCCCACCCCGCTTGCGCGGTAACGCGGGCTCAGGAACAGCGAGCACACTTCAGCGTAGCCGGTCAGGTCGTGCGAGATGTTGAGTGCCCGCATCCGCGTCCAGATGCCGAGGTCCTGGCTTGCATGCACAACCGTGCTCACGCGGTAGTTGTAAAACGGTTGTTCCAGGCCGACGGCGGTTTCGATGCCGCACACGCCCGCTACGTCACCCGTCGCCGTGTCTTCCATCACGAAGAAATAACCCGCTTCGTGCGGCGCGGCCTTGTCTTCCATCGTGCGGCGCGAACGCGCAACGCGCGCCGCGAGCGCGTCACGGTCCGGCTTGAAGGTGGTGAGACCCGGACCGGTCTCCTGAGCGAGCGCGACGAGCGCGTCCACATCGCCCGTCTGCACGACGCGAACGACAATCATTGTGCTTCTCCAGAAAGTTCATCCGGCTGTTCTTCTTGCTGCAGATGCAGCGGCACGCAGCGCACCGCGTCACCGTCCTGCACGCCGAGCGCCGCGCGCACTGCTTGCGGCAACGGCGCGCCCGCCTTCCTGTCCGCCGGCAGAGGGGCCAGCACGCAGCGGAAGTCGCCGGCGCGGTTGCTGGCGATCAGATACGTTGCGCCGTGTTCTGCAGAGGACGTTTCTTGCACCGCACGCGTCTCATTGCGCGTGACGCAGGCGCTGCGATCGACCTGCGCGGTCAGCACCGGACCGGCGTCGAAGATATCGACGAAGCGGTCCGTCTCGAAGCCTTCTTCGAGGTGAATCTCATACGCCAGCAACGCCTTCTCGTCTGGCTCGCCCAGCACGCGCTGCGCCGATTCCGGCAACAGCGGCACATAGACCGGATAGCTCGGCATCACTTCCGCGATGAAGGTGCGGCTGCGGCCGCCCGATTCGATTTCGATGTCCGCAAAGTTGCGGCCGAAGAACTTGCGGCCCACCGCCTCCCAGAACGGCGACACGCCCTCGTCGTCGGTGACGCCGAGCAACAGCGAGAACACCTCTGAGGTGAAGCGCTTGCGGTTTGCCGCGATATACATCATCCGCGCCCGCGACATCAGATGCGCGGCGGCATCGCCACGCAGCGCAGGGTCGATATAAAAACCGGCCAGCCGGCTCTTGCCCGTCAGTTCATGCGACATCGTCAGCGCGTGAATCTTGCGATTTACATGCAGTTCGCGCGACGCATGAATCAGCGCGTCGTTGCGAAATGCGTAGAACGGTTCGGAATATCCGGCGGCCGCGACAATGCTCGCGGTACCCAGCAGCTTGCCGGTCTCGCTGTCTTCGAGCACGAACAGGTAGAACTCTTCGCCCGGGAAATCCACTTCCGCGCGAAACGAGTCTTCCGACAGCGCGACGCGCGCTTCGAGCGCCCGGCGGTCATGCGGCAACGAGTGCAGCACGGGTTGAGCCGTGCGCGCCATGTGTTCGAGCGCATCGAGATCGGCGAGGCGGCCGGGGCGTACGAAGAGCATCGTCGTTCCAGTGGTTGAGTGTGACGCCAGATTCAGCGGGAAGCTTAGCGAACCGGCGCTTCGGCGGTCGCACCGACGACTTCGTCGATCGCCTTCGCCAGCCGCGCGAAGCCTTCGTACATGTCGTCGAGCGGCATGATCAGCGACGGCACAAAACGCAGCACGTCGGGACCCGCCATCAGCATGATCACGCCATGCTGGCCGGCAGCGGTGACGAAATCCTTTGCGCGGCCCTTGAATGCATCGGTCAATTCCGCGCCGATCAGAAGACCCTTGCCGCGCACTTCCTTGAAGAGGCCAAAGCGGTCGTTGAGCTTCGCCAGTTGTCCCTTCAGCGCCTCGCTGCGCGAACGCACGCCTTCCAGCACCTTCGGGTCGCTGATCAGCTCGACCACCTTCTCCGCAATCGCGGCGGCGAGCGGATTGCCGCCGTATGTGGTGCCGTGCACGCCCACCTTGAAGTGCGCGGCCAGTTCCTTGGTGGTCAGCATCGCGCCGATCGGGAAACCGTTGCCGAGCGCCTTCGCGGTGGTCAGGATGTCCGGCGTCACGCCCGTGTCCTGGTACGCGTAGAAATGACCGCTGCGGCCCACACCCGTTTGTACCTCGTCAAAAATCAGCAGTGCGCCGTGCTGATCGCAGGCTTCGCGCAGCGCTTTCAGGAACGCCGGATCCGCGGGAATCACGCCGCCTTCGCCCTGGATCGGTTCGACGATCACCGCACAGGTTTTCGCGCCGATCGCCTGGCGGGCGGCTGCGATATCGTTGTACGGCAGGTGGATGATGCCTTCCGGCACCGGGCCGAAGCCTTCCGAGTACTTCGGCTGGCCGCCGACGCTCACGGTAAAGAAGGTGCGGCCATGGAACGACTGCGTGAACGAGATGATTTCGTATTTGTCGGCACCGTGACGCTCGAAGGCGACGCGGCGCGCCAGCTTCAGCGCCGCTTCGTTGGCTTCCGCGCCGGAATTGGCGAAAAACGCACGGTCGGCGAAGGTCAGCGCTTCGAGGCGCCTGGCAAGACGCAGCACCGGCTCGTTGGTGTAACCGTTACCGATATGCCACAGCTTGCTGCCCTGCTCGCTCAGCACCTTGAGCAGTTCCGGGTGGCCGTGGCCAAGCGCCGTAACGGCAATGCCGCCGGCGAAGTCGATATAGTCGCGGCCTTCCGTATCCCAGACGCGCGACCCGAGACCGCGGTCCGGCACGAAGGCGGCGGGCGAGAACACCGGCACCATCACTTCGTCGAAGGTCTGGCGTGTCACAGTCTGGTCGTTCATGGCAAATCCTCGTTACAGGTAATGACGGTATGTCGTTAGTGTAGGAAACCGCGCGCGAAACGTCTTGCGCATACGCGACGCGTTCTACGGGCTTATTGCCCGGGGTGGTCATTGGAGGCGGCTAGCGCTCCGTTTCGTCCGGGCGCTCGATCAGCGCAGCCGGACGCGGCTCGCTCGCCACGGTACCGGTTGCGCCGGTCTGTTTTTCGATCCAGTTGCGGCGATCCTCGCGCGGCGTCACGCCAAAACGCTCGCGATAGGCATTCGAAAAGTGCGCCGCCGACGAAAACCCGCACGCCAGACTGATCTGCACGACGGATTTGCTGGTGCGCTGCAATTGGGTGCGCGCCTTCGACAAACGCAGCCCCAGGTAGTATTTGGATGGCATCGAGCCGAGATACTGGCGAAACAGCCGCTCCAGTTGCCGCCGCGACACGCCGACCAGACCGGCGATCTCATCGCTGGTCAAAGGATCTTCGATATTCGCTTCCATCAGCAGCAGCGCATCGTTCAGGCGCGGATGGCGCTCGCCTGGTGCAGTGACGAACGGAATGCGCTGGCGCTCCTCGCCCGCGCGCAGCACGCCGACGCCGAGCGTATCGGCGATGCGGTCGGCCAATTCGGGGCCCTGCTCGCGGGCAATCATCGCCAGCATGAAGTCGACGGTCGCCTGGCCGCCGGCACAGGTGGCGCGATTGCGGTCGATTTCGAAGATCTGCTGGGTGACGATCGAGCGTTCGAACTGTTCGGAGAACTGCTGGTAGGTTTCCCAGTTGACGCTCACGCGATAGCCGGACAGTTGCCCCGCCATGGCGAGCCACCACACGCCATGATGGATGCCGGTGACGAGCGTCGTGCGCTGGCCGACGCGCGAGAGGCTGGCGAGGAACAGACGGTAATCGGCGAACTGCTGGAAGCGCTCGCTGACAAGGATCAGCCAGTCGCATGAAATGGCGTCGCCGAACGCGGCATCCGCGGGCCATTGCGCGCCGCCGGAGAGCTGCACCGGCCGGCCGTCCCACGAGCAGACCTGCCAGCGGTACAAGGCGCGACCGTCGATCTCGTTGGCGAGATTGAGCGCATCCACAATCGGCCCGACGCCCGACATCGACACCGGCGGCAATGCGACGATCGCCACCTGGGTTGTGCGAGTCGGACTGGACGGTCGGGCCATCGGCGCTGGTCGAGCAGTGCGGTGCGGGGGCGTTACTTGAGGCTGCCGGAGAGGAACTGCTTGAGGCGTTCGCTGCGCGGCGACGTCAGCACCTCGGCGGGCACGCCCTCTTCCTCCGTGCGCCCCTGATGCAGGAACATCACATGATTCGACACGTTGCGCGCAAAACCCATTTCGTGCGTGACGACGATCATCGTGCGGCCTTCTTCGGCGAGCTTCTGCATCACCTTCAGCACTTCGCCGACCAGTTCCGGGTCGAGCGCGGAGGTCGGCTCGTCGAACAGCATCACATCCGGGTTCATCGCCAGCGCGCGCGCAATCGCCACACGCTGCTGCTGGCCGCCCGACAGATGCGACGGGTACTGCTTTTCCAGACGCGGCGCGAGACCCACCTTCTCCAGGTACTCGCGGGCGCGCTCTTCGGCCTCGCGCCGCGGCAAGCCGAGTACATGAATCGGCGCCTCGACGATGTTCTCGATCACGTTCATGTGCGCCCACAAGTTGAAGTGCTGGAACACCATCGCGAGCTTCGTGCGGATGCGTTGCAGCTGCTTGTGGTCGGCCACTTCGAGGCTGCCGTGACGATCGGCCTTGGTGCGCACCGCTTCGCCGTCGACGACGATCTGCCCGGCGTTCGGCCGCTCCAGAAAGTTGATGCAGCGCAGGAACGTGCTCTTGCCCGACCCGCTTGCGCCGATGATGCTGATCACGTCGCCCTTGTTGGCGTTCAGCGACACGCCCTTGAGCACTTCGTTATCGCCATAGCGCTTGTGGATGTCCTGCACGGCGAGCTTGCAGGCTTCAGTTTGAGTCGTATGGAGCAAGATGCTCTCCCAAGGTGAATGCAGACCCGTCCAATGCCGGTCAGGACAGTGATGACGGGGTGAACCCATGCTTCATCGCATCAGCCGGTGCCCATGCGACGAACCCGATACGTTATTGCAATGCAGCGCCGCTCAATGCGGCCGCACCGCCAGATACGCCAGCCAGTGGCGCTCGGCGCGGCGGAATGCGGCCACCAGCGCGAACGATACCGCAAGATAGATCAGTGCCGCGATACCGAAGGCGCTGAACGAGTCGTACGTGGCCGAATTGGCGTCGCGCGCCACCTTCAGGATATCCGGCACAGTCGCGGTGAACGCAACCGTCGTGGCGTGCAGCATCAGGATCACTTCGTTACTGTACAACGGCAGCGCCCGGCGCAACGCGGACGGCAGGATGATACGGCGGTACATCGTGAACCAGCTCATGCCGTAGGCGCGGGCCGCTTCGACTTCACCGTGCGAGGTGGAACGGATGGCGCCGGCAAAAATCTCCGTCGTATAGGCACAGGTGTTCAGCGCGAACGCGAGAATAGCGCAGTGAAAACCGCTGCGGAAGAACGCGTCGAGCAATTGATGCGAGCGCACGAACTCGAGGCTGTACATGCCCGTGTAGATCAGCAGCAACTGCACATACAAAGGCGTGCCGCGAAACACATAGGTATAGAAGCGCACCGGCGTGGACAGCCAGCGTTTCTTCGACACCCGCGCCACCGCAAGCGGAATCGCGCACACAAAGCCGATGCCGATGGACGCCACCAGCAGCCACAAGGTCACGGTAAGGCCGGACAGGCGCTGGCCGTCCCAGTACAGGAATGCACGGCCGAATTGGGAAAGGATTTCGATCATGGTTTCTCTCAAAGCTCCGCGTGCCGCACGCCAATCGAATACCGCCGCTCCAGCCAGATCAGCACGAGGTTCGAAGCCGTGGTGATGGCAAGGTAGATGAGCGCCGCGACGAGGATGAAGAAAAACATGTTGAAGGTGCTTTTGCCCGCGTCCTGGGCCGCCTTGACGACGTCGGCCAGACCGATGATCGACACCAGCGCGGTCGCCTTCACCAGCACCTGCCAGTTGTTGCCGATGCCCGGCAGAGCGAAGCGCATCATCTGCGGAAACAGGATGCGGGTGAACACGCGCACCCCGCTCATGCCGTACGCCGCGCCCGCTTCGAGCTGGCCGCGCGGCACCGCAAGGAAGGCGCCGCGGAACGTCTCGGTGAAATACGCGCCGTAGATGAAGCCGAGCGTGATCACGCCGGCCACGAACGGATCGATGTCGAACTGCGGCAGATTCAGCGCGTCGGTCAGGTTGTTGACCGCGATCTGGATGCTGTAGAACAGCAGCAGCATCAGCACGAGATCGGGCACCGAGCGGATCAACGTCGTATAGGCCGTGCCGAGCATGCGCAGCGGCCGGTTGAAGGAGAGCTTGGCGGCCGCCCCTGCCAGACCGAGCAGGACCGCGGCCGCGAGCGACAGGACCGACAGCTCGATCGTCTGGAGCGTACCGGCGAGGAGTACCGGACCAAAGCCGTAAAGGAACACGTTTGTCTCCATCCAGGTTTCCAGGGTTTAAGGCATCGCACGAATGGCGCGGCCGTCTCAGGCCATCCGGCATGGCGCGGATACTCGCAAGCGAAAATGATTTGCTCAAACAGGCGGGCGGCATCATGTTGCGTCGCAACATTGGACGATTCCGCGTGGCGACGGCGCGAGACGCCTGTTTTAGCGGGTGATATGTGTTTGTAAGCGCCCTGTACCACTGGGCCGCCCGCCGCGATTTAGCATGTTTCGGGTCGCTTTTTCGATAGACGGCGCGGCGCCCCTTGCAGGCGGGTTTGCCGTCACGACCAGGGCAAACCCCGCTACACTGCGATGGACCGGAGTGATCACAGCTGGCCGGTTTCGCCGCTTGACACCCCGCTTGATGACCGCTTGACACCCGGCCGGCACCCGCCTCGCTCCCCTTCCCCGAGGATCTCGCGCATGACATCCCGTTTCGATTCCACGACGCTCGACGCCTATACCCGGGACGCCGCGCGCTACAGCCAGGAATGGCTCGACCAGCCGCCGCCGAACGACCTGTACACGCTGCTGGAAACATATCTGGTGCCGCAAGGGAAAACCGCCGAGATCGGCTGCGGGAACGGCCGCGACGCCGCGTGGCTCGCCGCCCACGACTACCGGGTCACCGGCTTCGACGCTTCGGCCGGGCTGCTGGCCGAAGCCCGCCGCCTGTATCCGGAGATGGCGTTTCGCGAGGCCACGCTGCCGTCGCTCGCCGAGATTGACGAAACCTTCGATAACGTCGTCTGCGAGACGGTGATCATGCATTTGCCGGCCGAGGCGATTGCCCTCGCCGTCGATAACCTGCGGCGCATTCTGCGGCCCAACGGCGTGCTGTATCTGTCGTGGCGTGTGACCGGGGGGCAGGACGAGCGGCAGCCCGATGGCCGCCTCTACGCCGCTTTTGAACCGGCGCGGGTGCTCGATGCGCTGATCGATTGCGCCATCCTGTTGATCGAAGATGTGACGAGCGAGAGTTCCGGCAAGCGCATTTGCCGCGTGATTGCTTCGAAGAACGCGGGCGGGTGATCCGGGTCCGGCCGCCGCAACGCTCGCCCGTCAATCGATTCCTAGCCGTGCGCGGATCGCCGGCAGCATCTGTTCGACCGCCGCGCGCCCTTCCTCCATCGCGGGCGCCGCGCGGTGAAAATCGAAAATCCCCATGCCGCCCAAGCGCGGCTGAATCAGGATGTCGGCCGGCTCACCGGCGAGGCGGCTGCGCGTGATGCGCACCTGCATGATATCGATGCTCTGTGCGACCGAGCTCAGCATCGACGGCACGCGCGCGCTCGGCGCGGGCGAGACGCGCACGTCGTTAGTCGAGCGCTCGTCGGCGGGCGCGAGCCAGCGCGGCCACGGCTTGCCATTTTTGCGCAACGACACAGGCGGCGGTGCGTCCGGGTCGAGTGCCGGCGTCGCGGCCGTGATGCCACCGATGCCGCCGAAGTCGCGGCCATTGAGAATATCGTTGTTCAGATCCACGGCGATCACGCAATCGGCCCGCATGCCGCGCGCCACCGAGACTGGCACCGGATTGCTGAGGCCGCCATCCACCAGCCACACGCCGTTGTGCCAGACCGGCGTGAAGATGCCCGGAATGGCAATCGAGGCCCGTACCGCATCCACCACGCTGCCGTCCTGCAGCCAGGTCTCGCGGCCCGAATCGAGTTCGGTCGCGACCGCCGCGAAGGGCATCTGCAACTCGCTGATCTCGCAGCCGTTGAACTGATTGGCAAACACCTGGATCACTTTGCGGCCACCGAGGAGCCCGCCGGAAATGCGCAGGTCGAGCAGGCGCACGACCGTCTGCCAGGTCAGGCGCGACACCCACTCCTCGAGCCAGTCGAGATCGCCGTTCGCGTAGACCGCCCCGATCAGCGCACCGATCGAGGTACCGCACACCACGTCCGGCTTGATGCCGGCGTCTTGCAGCGCGCGAATCGCGCCGATATGCGCCCAGCCGCGCGCGGCGCCGCCGCCTAGCACGAGACCGATGCGCGAATGAGGACGTCGGCGCAGCATGTTTTCTCCTTACCTTATCGGCCGCGCATCACGTCTGAGCGCGAGGTCGTGTACACCTTGTGAAACTGGTCGAAGTGCACGTTGAAGAAGCCCTCTTCGGTCACGCCGCCTTCGCGCCACTTCCAGCTCCAGACGGTTTCCGGCTTGAGCGGAAACACGGCAACCTGCCCAGGCTTGCCGAGCAGCCGCCGCACCTCGTCTTCGCTCATGCCGGACTGAATTTTGGCGAAGTTGGCCGCGGTCAATACCTGGGTGATGGCCTGCAGCTTGCCGTCGCGGTCGATATCGACCATGTAGGTGTTGAGACCTTGCGGGCCACGCGGATATTCGAGCCGTTTCGAGCCGTCGGTGAACGTGCGCTCGGTTTCAGGCCTGCCCATCTGGCTGCGAATCTGGTCTTCCGTCGTGACGCCGGGTGTGAGGCCTTTCAACAACAGCGCGTCCGGTTTGACGGCATTGAAGAGTTCCTTGAGTTTTTGCACAGCGCGTTGGCCCTGTTGGTCGTCGCACCCCGCCAGCGCCAGCGATGCGGCGAGCACGGCGACGGAAAGCAGTCTGAAGCTCGAAGCCATTGTTCGGAGTGGGATGGCAGTCATCCTGTGAATGGTTTACTACAGGATAACAAAACCACGGGCGCACGCGCACGAGCCGGGCGCAAGATGGCGCACGCGGCAGTTCGCGCGGCCGAGGCGGAAATACTCTGGGCCGCTGCAATCGCCGCGCGTTGGGCGCAGCGGTCAAGCAATGAATGGGGTCAGGCAGACGCAAAAACGACGCAGTGCCATGCGTCGTTCGGGCTACAGGGGATACAGAGGGGGGCTGACAGGAAGAGCGAAGAAACGCTGGGAAAGACGACACGCAGCGGTCCGCATCCGTTCGAAGCAATCAGCCGCCTTCGGCCACTGATCTTGCGCTTTCGCCGGAACTGACCGCTGCTCACGGCCGTCTGGTCCCTCGACTATTTTGCCCAGGTGGCGCTAATTTAGACGCAATCCATCGATTAGGCGAGACCGCGTTTACACCAAATGGGCTGACGAATCGGCGAGATTTCGGGTGTGGCGCCTGCCGTCAGCGACCGGCGAACCCCGCCCGCCCCGCGCCCTGCAATACGGAGTCGTTCTGCGGCGTATGAATGCGCGCGCACAGCACGTCGCGGTAGTGCCGCTCCAACGGATTGTCGCGGCTCAAGCCCGGATTACCGGCCGCCTCGACGGCGATCTGCACCGCCTCGATCGCCTGGTTCGTTACCGTGTATTTGACGAGCGGCGCCTCGGCGAGCGCCACCCGTTCACTGTGCGCGGCCGCATCCAGTAGCACGCGGTTGTTGAACAGCAACGCATCGATGCGGCCGAGCGTCTGCTGGAATGACGCCAGGCTCGAAAGCGGCGCACCGAGATTGGCGGGCGTGCGCGTCGCAGCCCAGTCCGCGAACCAGTCGCGCGCGGCGCGCGCCGCGCCGTCGTACACCGCAGACAGCAGCACGCTCATCCATGCCATGCCCAATGGATCGAGCCCAGCGCCGGGCTCGCCGGGAAGCTGCACATCCACCGCATGCGCGGCCGGCACGACGACGTTATCGAAGATGATTTCGTGGCTGCCCGTCGCACGCATGCCAAGATGGTTCCAGAGCGCGCCCACCTGCACGCCCGGCGTGTCGCGCCGCACCAGCCACACGCCGACGCGCGGCGGTGTTTCGTCGCTGCGTGCCCATACCGCGAGCCAGGTCAAGCCGGGGCTGCCGGTCGAATACAGCTTGCTGCCGTTGATGATCCAACTGTCGCCGCTACGCGTGGCGATCGTGCCGGGCAGCCCACCGCGCGCGGGCGTGCCGAGCTCGGGCTCGACGCGCAGCGAATTGATCAGCGCGCCGTCGCGCACCGCCTCCTGCGCCACGCGCTCACGCAGTTCCACCGGCCAGTGCCGGTTGCCCTGCAGGCGATGATGAAACAGATACTGCATGACCAGCACGAGCGCTGTCGACGGCTCGCCACGGGCCACCGCGCGCACCACTTTCAACGCCTGCGGCAAGCTCGCCCCGCCGCCACCGAGCGCAGCCGGAACGGTCAGCGACAGCAGATCGTATTCGTGCAGGCGTGCCAGATTGCAATGCGGGAATTCGGCAGTACGGTCATAGTCAGCGGCGGTCGTGGCGAACTCGCTGGTGAGCTGCGCCAGCAGCGCGTCGAACGCGCCGCTATCGAGCGGCGGATGGCGCCGCGCCGCGGCATGCGCGAGGCCAAGGTCAGGGACAGGGGCGTTCATGAAAACTCCAGCGTGCCGGGCTTAGGCTTGTTTGATCGTCTCTCGGCATGAACCAGCTCGCCTATGCGTGCCTACGTGTACCGATGTGTATGTACGCGCATTCAAGGCAACGGAAAACTGCGGTCGAAGCTCGCGCGCACATCGAGGTGCGTGGGAATGACGTTCGCAGCCTGATACGTGTCCGCGGTGCGTTGCTGGGCAGCGATCACGCTGTCGTCAATGGCGACCGGGTGGATCTGGCCGCGCTGATAAACCGTCTTCAGCACGTCGGGCGGCAGGCCGGTCACGCGCGATTGCATCGCCGCGACTTCATCCGGATGCGATAGCGCCCACTGCTGGCCAAGCGCCACGCGCCGCAGAAAGTCTGCCAGTTGCGCGCGTTTGTCGGTAATCGCGCGCTCGGTGGCCACCTGATAGCTGAGCCCTTCCGACAGCCCCATGCCGTTGGCGATGATGCGATCATGATCGCGCGCCTCGCCGAGCGCCGTGTACGGATCCCACACCGACCACGCGTCCACGTTACCTGAGGCGAGCGCCGCCTTTGCGTCCGCCGGTGCGAGGAATACGAGCGTGACGTCGGCGAGCGGCAGGTTGGCCTTTTTCAAGGCCGCGAGCACGAGGAAGTGGCCGATCGAGCCTCGCGTCGTGGCGATGCGTTTGCCCTTCAGGCTCGCCACATCGGCAAGCGGGGAATGCGCGTTGACGACAATGGCCAGATCGGCCGGCTGCGAGCGGGTCGCGGCAACGGCGCGTACATGCGCGCCGGCTGCCAGCGCGAACACCAGCGGCGCATCGCCGAGGCCGCCGACATCCACCGCGCCCGCGTTCAAGGCCTCACCGAGCGGCTGTGCCGCGGGAAAATTGAACCACTCGATCCGGTATGGCAAGTCCTTTAACTGGCCCGACGCTTCCAGAATGCCGCGCGTTTGCAGCGCCTGGTCGCCTACTTTCAGCACAGGCAGACCGGCTGCGCAGGCGGGGCTTGACCACGATGCGGCGGCGAACACTAAAAGCGCGAGCGCCGTGCAACACGATGCGCTGATGAGCGCGCCCCGGATGGGCCGCCATGCGACGAACGTGAGCGATGCCAGGGGCCAGCAAGAGTGAAAGCGTGTCGTCGTCATATCGTCTTGTTACGTTGCGCACGTCGCGAGAATGAACCTGCGGAAACCACGGAAACCGCGCAGCACGCATGGCGGCCAGAACCAGCAACGACGATACGGGACGCATTTGTATAAGGCAAACGCATTATTCTTCTAAGCAAATATGCAGATCTTGTTGCGCCTGGCGAGCTGTGCGACGGACGTTGCAGGTATCATCGAACGCACGCTTGCCTCTTTCACCTCACTGCTTACAATGAAGATCGACGATATCGAAGCCTACGTCGCCGTCATCCGCTGTCAGTCGCTGCAACAGGCCGCGGATTCACTCAGCCTCACGCAACCCGCGATTACGCGCCGGCTGCAGAATTTCGAGGAAGCGTTAGGCGTCGAACTGCTCGACCGCAATACACGCCCGCTGAAGGCCACCGCGACCGGACGCGTCGTCTACGAGCAGTGCCGCGTGATCCAACGCGAGCTGAACGTGCTGCGCGAACTGGTCGCCAACGACACGCCACCGGTCGGCGCCCTGCGCCTCGGCGTAGCGCAGACCATCGCGGACATCGCGTTGCCGGACGCCATGCGCGAGTTGCGAGCGGCCTATCCCGAGCTGCAGGCGCGCGCCGCCACCGGCTGGGGCAGCCAGTTGCTGCAGCGGGTCGAACAGGGCGAACTCGACGCCGCCGCGATGCTGCTGCCGGCCAACAAGGCCTTCGACGAACAGCTCGCCGCGCGTTCGCTGGGACGCATCAAGCTCGCCGTGGTGGCACCGAAAGGTGCACTGAAAAAACGTGCGCATACGCTCGCGGAATGTCAGGCGATGGGTTGGGTGTTGAATCCGGATGGCTGCGGTTTTCGTGAAGGTCTGCAGCGCGCGCTGACCGGGCTCGGGTTCACGCTAAAACTGAACCTCGAAACGCTTGGCACGGAACTGCAATTGCAACTCGTCGCCGATGGCAACGGTCTTGGGCTCGTGCCGCTGCCCCTGTTGCAGACGAGCCGTCTGGTGGACGAGCTCGATGTGATATCGGTTAGCGACTTCAAGCCGCTGATCGATATCTGGCTCGTGCATCCGCGCGTGCTGGGCAAACTGCAGCAGCCGATCGAATGCTTCGGCGCCGCCGTCGAGCGGCAGTTCAAGGCAACGCGGCTGCAGCGACACGCAGCGTAAGGACGCAGGCAGTACATCTGCCTTCGCCCTTATTTACGTCTGCACGTTACGTCATCACGCCTTCACGGGTCCCGGCACCGGTCAGATAACATGAAACCCATGCGTGCCGTCACGCGCCAGTTGCGCGACGAGCCCGTACTCCCACTCGAGATACGCGTTCATCGCTTCGCGGGCGTTGTCCGTGCCCTCGTAGGGGCGTCGATAACGATCGATACGCGGTGACGCCAGACGCGTCTCGCCGCTTTCGACCGGTAGCCCCGCCGCGATCCACGCGCTGGTGCCACCGGTGAGCACCTGCACCGGCTTGCCCGTCAACGCGGCGAGCTCCGGCGCTGCAAAACGCGCGAGTGCACTGGTTCCGCAGGTGACGACGTAGCGTTGCGCGGCCGGTAGCTTGTGCAACACGTCGGCCAGTTGTCCGCGCAGCGCCCACCATGCGCCGGGGATATGCTGCTTCACGTAGTTCGCGCTCGCCGTGAAATCCAGCACGACGGTGTCGGGCGAATGCAGCAGCGCCGCGAGATCCTGCGGCGAAATTTCGTCGACGGGAGGCGGCGTCACCGCATTGCGGACAGCCGGCGCGGCGCCCTCTTCCGTGAAATCGGCAGCCGTCAGGCCGTCGATCACATACACCTCGACATTCATCTGCGCGAGCCACGAGGCGGTCATGTTGGCGCGCACGCCGTCGCTGTCGGCGAGAATCACGCGTGCGCCGCGCACCGGCGCAAACATATCGGTCTCCTGCACAAGCTGGCCGCCCGGCGCGCTGCGAAAACCGGGCACATGGCTCGCCTGATACTCTTGCGGCGTACGCACGTCGAAGCGATACACCGTGCGCACCGCTTCGTCGGCCCAGCGGCGCGCTTCGTCACGCGTGGTGCGGCCAACTTCGGCGCGGTCCGCCACCGCACGCGCGGCCGCAGCCGCGGCGATGCGCACTGCGCCGTCGGTGGCGAGTTCGAAGCGCAGCGTGCTGCCGTGCGAGAGCGCCTGACCCGCGAGCGTCCAGCCGATCGTGCCATTACGCAGCGCGGCCACCGGATTCGGCACGCCCGCATTGATCAGCGACTGCGCGCCGATAATGCTGCGCGTGCGTCCCGCGCAATTGACGATGATCTGCGTGGCCGGGTCCGGCGCCAGTTGCCGCGCGCGCAGCACCAGTTCCGCGCCGGGCACGCTGATGCTGCCGGGGATGTTCATCGTCTGATACTCGTCGAAGCGGCGGGCATCGAACACCACCACGTTCGCGTCGGCATCGAGCAGCGCCTGTACCTGAGGCGCTTCGAGCGACGGCGTGTGCCGCTCGCTCTCTACCAGTTCGCCGAACGCCTTGCTCGGCGCATTGACATCCTGGAACAGTTCACCGCCCGCCTCGGCCCAGCCACGCAAACCGCCCGCGAGCAGCGACACATCGGTATAACCCAGTTCGGTAAAACGGCGCGCCGCGCGCACCGCCAGGCCCTCGCCGTCGTCGAACACCACGATCGGCACGCTGCGGCGCGGCAAGCGCACGGGGGCTTCAAGCTCGAGCTTCGACAATGGCAAATTGGCCGCGAACAGCGGATGGCTGCGCGCATGCGGATCTTCCTCGCGCACGTCGAGCAGCGCGATTTCGCGGCGCTCCAGCAGGGCGCGGCGTACATCTTCGAAAGCACGGGTACGGAATTCAGTCTCGAGCGTCATGAGAAACCATTCTCCTTCGATACATTCCAGATATTCGGCAACACGTCGTTAGAGTAGCCGGAGATAAATGTTTTGCGGCCGCCACGCGCCGGGTAGACCGAGCGTGACACCGCACCGATATTTGCACCATAAACGTGAATGCTGATCGACGCACGGTCATGAAACGCATTGCTGACACGATGAATGTCGCCGATGCGCGGGGAAACGGCATCCACAGCGCCGGTTTCGAGCCGCTTGGCCGAACCCTCAGCAAGCAACGTGCCCTGTTCGTCTAAGCGATACCCCTGGGCGATTTCAGCGCCGCGCAACACCCCGATCAGGCCCCAAACGGTGTGATCGTGTACCGGAGTCGCCTGCCCCGGGCCCCAGACGAAACTCACCACCGAGAAACGCTGCCGTGAATCGGCATGCAGCAGGTACTGCTGATAGCGCTCGGGATCGGGACGCGCCCACGCATCCGGCAACCAGTCGTCGTGGGCAATCAGTTCGCGCAGATGGGCGCCGCCCGCTTCGAGCAGATGCGCTTCGGGGGACGCATCGTCCAGTAGCGCGGCAATCCGGTCGACAAAGGTGCGCAACCGGTCAGGCCGTAAGGGTTGGCTCATGAAAGGTCGGATGGTTGAAGGGTCGAGGAAAGACGCTGCGTTTGTGTAGCGTTTATCTAGCGCCGAGGTAGCTTATGCGGACCTTATGCGGGCCTTATGTGTGCCTTATGCAAACCTTATGGAGCACGCTGTCGTACGTCGCAGCACGCTGTGCCACTCAGGTGGCACGCGCGAGCGCTGCATTGAAGGTATCGGTCCACAACGGCGCGACATCCACGTGCCGATCTATGACCGCGGCGCGCGCGAAGGTATCGGCGACCTGCTGTTCGCTGGCGATATCAGCCGGCGTGATACCGGTGATGTGGCGCGCCTGGCTCTGGTTGCGGAATAGCGAGAGGATCGCCTCCTCGGGCACGCGCAGTTCGCCCGACAACACGCTCGCGTAGGCCGCCTGGTGCGCGCCGAACCAGTCGCAGGCGCGTTGCAGGCGCACCAGCAGGTCGGCGCTCGCCGCGCGGCGCGGCGGGTCCGCCAGCGTCGCGGGATGGCCGTAGTACAGGTAGTTGCCGGACAGGTAGCCGTTGGCGTTCTTCAGCACGCGTGCGCCGGCCTGTGAGATCGCCAGCGGCACGTTATAGCCATAGATGGCCCAGGCATCGAGCGAGCCCGCGTTGAACGCAGCAAAGCCGTCACGCGGGGCCAGCGAAGTCGCCTCGATGTCGTTGAACGACAGGCCGGCCTCTTCGAGCATGCGCAGCAGGTAGTAGTGCGTGGTGGTGGCGCGCAGGTAGCCGACGCGCTTGCCCTTCAGATCCGCAATCGAGCGCAGGTTCGAACCCTTCGGCACCAGCACGACCTGATTGTTCACATCGTCCTTCAATACGGCGATGACGCGCACCTGCGCGTTTTGCAGCCTTGCGAAGATGGGCGGAATCTCGCTGCCCGAGGCGATATCGAGCGCGCCGCCGTTCATCGCCTCCACCATGGCGTTGCCGGACTGGAATTCGGCCCAGTCGATCGTATAGGGCGTCTGCGCGAGCTCCGCCGCTTTCAGCAGTGTCGCGTCGCCGCCTTTGTAGGTCGCCACACGCAGACGCACGTTCGTCAGGTCAATGCGCGAATCGGGCGGCACGGGCAGCACGGGAGGCGGCGCCGCTGCGGCACGCGTGGCGACACCCGCAGCGGCACCGATCAGTCCGATGGCCGGCAGCGCGGTAATCGCGGCAACAAGACTGCGGCGCCGGTACGAAGCCGGCGGAAGAAGTGGCTGGGTCATCGCGGGCGGTTAGTCGAGTACGTCGGGCTCGGCAACGACGAGGCCTTCCAGCAGGCTCTGGAACGCAAACAGCGCGCCGCCGGGGCGCCCCACCTGCTCGTGCGTCAACGATGCGATGCCGTGCGCGATGAGCTGCGGCTTGCCCGCAGCTTCGGCGAGCAACTGCGCGTGGCACGCGTTGTCGAGCGCGATGTACCACCACGCCGCCGCTTCGACGCTCGGGCCCGCGGTCAGAATGCCGTGGTTCAGCAGGATCACTGCTTTGCGCTCGCCGAGCGCAGCGGCGATACGCGCGCCTTCACCGGTATCGAGCACGACGCCGCGAAAATCGTCGAACAACGCGTGGTCCTGATAAAACGCGCACGAATCCTGGGTGAGCGGATCGAGCGTGCGGCCGAGCGTCGACCATGCCTTGCCGTACAGCGAATGCGTATGTGCCGCGGCGACGACATCGGGCCGCGCCTCGTGAATCGCCGCGTGAATCGCGAAGGCGGCCTGATTCACGGGCCCTTCGCCCACGACGATATCGCCTTGCGCATTCACCAGCAGCAGATCGGAGACGCGGATGCGGCTGAAATGCTTGCCAAACGGGTTGACCCAGAAGTGATCGGACCATTCCGGGTCGCGCGCGGTGATATGCCCCGCCAGACCTTGATCGAAGCCATAGCGTGCAAAGAGGCGAAACGCTACCGCCAGGCGTTCCTGCCGGTAGCGGCGCTCGTCGGCAACGCTCGCGCGCGGCGGCACCTCGTCGAACCAGAATTTGCGCACCGGCGCGTGACGTTGCAGCGTCGATGCATCCGCGGGATTGACGGCGGGAAGTGAGAGACCGGTCATCGCGCCTCCGTTCAGGCCGCCACGCGTTCGCTGTGCGCGATGCGTTCGCGGGTGGCCGGAATCAGCGTGCGGCCGTAGTCGAGTGCATCTTCGAGCGGATCGAAGCCGCGAATCAGGAAGGTCGTCACGCCGAGCGCGTGGTATTCGGCGAGCGTATCGGCAACCTGCTCCGGCGTGCCGACCAGCGCAGTCGAATTCGAGCGTCCGCCGATTTCCTTGGCGATTGCGGTCCACAGCCGCTCATCCGCGCGATCGGCCGCGCCCGACGCCGCCAGCGGCCGGCGCGCGCCCTCGCTCTGCGCCGGAGCGCCGACGCCAAGTCCTTGTGCGGCACGCAGACGTTTGGTCTCCTCGAGGATATGCTCTGCCCGCTCCCACGCCGTGGCCTCGGTGGCCGCGAGAATTGGCCGGAACGACACGGAAAAGCGCACCGTGCGGCCGTGTTTGGCCGCTTCGGCGCGCACGCGCGCCACCTGTTCGCGCACCTGCGCCTTCGATTCGCCCCACAGCGCGTAGACATCGGCGTGACGGCCGGCGATTTCGAGCGCAGGCGCCGAGGCACCGCCGAAGTACACCGGGATATGCGGCTGTTGCACCGGCTTCACTTCAGAGAAGCCCTGCTCGAAGCGGTAGTACTGACCGGCGTGATCGAACGGTTTGTCCGCGGTCCAGAGGCGGCGCAGGATCGACACGTACTCGTCGGTGCGCGCGTAACGCTCGTCGTGCGACAGAAAATCGCCGTCGCGGCGCTGCTCGGCATCGTCGCCGCCCGAGATGATGTGCACCGCGAGGCGGCCGCCCGAATAGTGGTCGAGCGTCGCGAGCTGGCGCGCGGCAAGCGTCGGCGCCACGAAGCCGGGGCGATGCGCGAGCATGAAGTGCACGCGCTGCGTGACGCTGGCCGCGTGTGCGACGGTCAGAAGCGCATCGGGACTGGTGGAATGATGCGGCACGAGGACGCGATCGAAACCCGCTTCCTCATGCGCCCGGGCAAACTGCTCGACGTAGGCGATATCTATCGCTGGACCTTGCGGTGCATGCGTTTCCGAGACCTTGCGGGTCTGGATCATGCCGATGAATTCGACTGTCACGATGCGTCTCCCAGATGATCGACAGGACGCCGGGCGCACTGTGCACAGACCGGCGGCGACGCCAGCAGGGGGCGTCAAGCGAGCATCAACGGTAGCACTGCAACATGCGTTCGTTAAATATTGATCGTCGATAAAGATATCGCAATTGCATGTTTGTGGCCGCCCGGGCGGATTGCTAACCTCGCTTCGCTATGGTGTGGTTCTGTGATTTTGCGGATTGCGCCGCCCTTCATTCTTTTCGTGGAATTGTGCCGATGACTGCCTTTCGTTCCGACCGCCGCCGGATGTTGCACACCCTTGCCGCCTGCGGCATAGCGCCTGCTGCGGCGTGGCTCGGTGCGGGCGATGCTCTGGCTGCGGCACCGACGCTCGTGTTCGGCGACCAGGCGGGCGGGCTGCGGGCGCTGGCCGAAGCGGCGCATGTGCTGGATGGCACACCGTATGCGTTTCGCTGGGCAAATTTCCAGGGGGCTGCGCCGCTTTTCGAAGCGCAACGCGCCAATGCCGTGGATCTTGCGCCGGCGGGCGACTTGCCGGTGCTTGCTGCGGCGATTGGCGATCCGTCGTTGAGGATCGTGGCCACGCGCGTGGGTGCGCCTTCTGCTCTGGGCATTGTCGTGCAGGCGGATTCGCCGATCATCCAGGTGCGCGACTTGAAGGGCAGGACGGTGGTAGTGTCGTCGGCGCGCGGCAGTATTTCGCAGTATCAGTTGTATGGCGCGTTGGCCGAGGCGGGGTTGTCGCGCGACGATGTGAATGTCAGGTTTGTGTTGCCCGTCGATGCGTTTGCTGCTTTTGAGTCACGGCAACTCGATGTGTGGGCGACGTTCGATCCGTATTTCGGCATGGCTGTGCAGCGTGGCGCAAGAGTGTTGCGGGATGGGAGCGGGATCAATACGGGGCTGGGGTTCATTACCGCGTCGGGGGCTGCAGCGGCTGATCCGGTTAAGCGGCCGGCGATTGACGATGCTTTACGGAGATTTCAGCGCGCTGGAGCCTGGGCTGTGGGGCATCCGGAGGAATATGCGCAGGTTTATGCGGCGTTGACGAGGTTGCCAGGCGAGGCGGCTAAAGTTATTACCCTGCGGGCGCCTTTGAGGCAGCGGCCTGTTAGTGATCAGGATATTGAGGTTTTGCAGCGGGTTGCCGAGCGGGCTTTTAAGAGTGGGATTTTGCCTGCAGTCGTGGATGTTCGGGGGATTACCTTGCAGGCAATTGGGTAGCTGTTTTTTTCTCGCTGCGCGGGTGGTTTTTTGTCTTGCTGACGGCTCGTTTATTTGGCTTTGGTCTTTCCTTGCTTTGCTACTGGTTTATTGGCGTCGCTAGATCAAGACACAAGGAGCGACGCTAATAAACCAGCCAGAAATCAAAAAAAAGCCAACACCCCAAGAACAACAACCAAAGCGCCGCGCAGGCAAAAAACAAACCCAAAACCAGCCCTTATACCCGCTCAACAGCCACAGCCTCAACCTCACCCGCACGGGCCAACGCCCTCCCCCTGACAACCTCAGCCACCTGCCAGGAAACCAGCGCGGCGCAGCCAAAAACAACCTCCCGCATCCGCTTAACCAGCGCCAACGACAAGGCGACCTCACGATCGACCCCAAACATCTGCGCCAGCAAAACCACCGCCGCATCCTGCACCCCAAGCCCCGCAGGAACAAAGAAAGCAGCATGCCGCACAGCCTGAGTCAAAGCCTCAATAGCCGAGGCGCCAGCTAAAGAAACCGGATGCCCAAGCAGATCCAAAGCCCAATAAGTCTCGAGCGCCCCAATCACATACCCGCTCAATTGCCACAAAAACGACCGCAACAGGAGCCCCGCACGGGACATCAACGCATCGATATCCGCGTCGAGCCGCTTGCCATCAATCCCTTGCAACAGCGAATGCGAAGCCCCCAACAGCCGCCCGGCCCAGCGCTCGATGGCATGAAAAACCCCACCACGCCGCACCAGCACCACAGCAATCACCGGCAATGGCAACGACAGCAGCAACGCGAGCCCGATCGTCCGCAAAGTATCCGCGTGATGCGTCGAAGCCACAATCAAAACCAGCCC
Organism: Paraburkholderia sp.; assembly: GCA_035948995.1. Lineage (GTDB taxonomy): Bacteria > Pseudomonadota > Gammaproteobacteria > Burkholderiales > Burkholderiaceae > Paraburkholderia. Next base: position 49,729 of record DASZIR010000183.1, read on the forward strand.
AAGCGCAGAAAACGCATACTGCACCGCCATCGTCACCATCACTTCGACAATGACAGACGCGCTCACGCCGCTCGCATCAGCCACGCGCCAACGCGCGAGCCGGATTCCGACGATCTCGCCGCCAATGCCTGCGACAGGCAACAGCCGGCTCACCGCCTCGCGAACCATCGCAACCCACCACAGAAAAACCAGCGACGCCCGCTTGCCAAGCAACAGATGCCACGCGTACGCATCGAGCAATAACGGCAACGCATGAAACGGCACCAGCCACAGCAGCACAAAACCCGCCTGGCCAATCACCCGCATCAGGCCACCCACACCCGCGTGCAACACAAGCCCAATCAGGATGGCGATGCCGACCGGCAAACCCGCCCATTGCAACCACTTCATGACGGCTGCACCCCACGGCCATGCAGCCCGCGGCCATGCGCCCCGCGGCCAAACACGTCGGCGAACCCGCCACGCGTCGCGCCGGCCGCCTCGATGGCAGCGGCCACACGCGGTGACAGCAACGCATCCAGTTCGTCCGCATGCCGGTAAGTCCGCATGCCGGGCGTCAACGCGCCCTCACCCACCACGGCCGGATGACAATAGATTTCGCCCACGCCGTCCGGCAAACGCGCCAGCGCGTCGAGCAGCACTGCCTCGTCCATCTGTCCTGTCTTCGCAATGCCCACCACGTAATCGTTGTGAGCAAGCCCCGCACGATCGAGCCGTCCACGCACCAACGATATCCAGGGTTTCAACCAGACCGGCTCCTTCGACTCGCACGGCAGGCGCATGGCGCGCATACCGTACTCACGGCCAATCTTGATGATCAGCGCGAGTACCGTCGGATGCAGATGGAAATGCTTGTGCGTATTGACGTGATCGAGCGGCAGGCCGGTCTTCGCGAACGCTTCGAACTGCGCCCGGATTTCCAGCGCAAGCTGTCTGCGTACATGCGGCAAAAAGAAAAATCGAAAGCCGTCGCGCACCATGTTGTCGCCAAAGCGGCCCTGTGCGTCGACCAGCGACGGAATCGCATCGCGCGGCAGGAACGCTGCGCCGTCAGCCAGCACCAGATGCAGGCCGACGCGCAGTTCCGGCAACCGGCGCGCGCGCGCCACGGCGTCGCGCGCCGCCGGTGCGGCGACCATCAGGCTCGCCGCCGTCAAAACACCGTGCAAATGCGCGCGCTCGACTGCTTCGTTGACACGCTCATGCAAACCGAAATCGTCTGCCGTAAAGATCAGCGTGCGCTGCGACAGCCGAGCCTCGCGTGCCATCACGCTTCGTGCGCGCGCAGGAACCGGAAGAACTCCACGCCTTCGCGCAGACGCCGCTTCATCATGTCCCAGCTCATCAGCATCTCGCGCACGATCTCCCAGATCTTCGACGGCCGGAAATAGAAGCGCTTGTAGA
>DASZIR010000184.1:0-5486 GCA_035948995.1 Paraburkholderia sp.
TCCTCGAGACTCACGAACAGCTTTCCGTCGATGGCCCGGACTGGGAATGTCGTCAGGCTCAACCCACTTGCACCCGGCATGCAACCGGTGCGGAGGTCGAAGCGCAGACCGTGCGCCGGGCAGCTCAGCACGCACCCGTCGAGATGACCGTTTGCGACCGAGGCCCCCTGGTGGGGACACGAGTCGTCAATCGCGTGGATCGTGCCGTCGATGTTAAAAAGGACAACTCCGCGGCCATTGATGAAGGCCAGTTTTCGCTGGCCTGGTCCGAGTTCATCGACCGCGCCAACCGGTATCTGATCAGACGAGTTCATGGATCAGTGTCTCCGCCATAGGCCATTCACCAAACCCTGCGGCCGGATTCAGGTGACCGACTTCGCCAAGGTCGACGAGCCGACTGCCCCAGTGTTTCGCCATCGCCGCGGCACGCTCGAACTGCGCGAGCGGATCGTTGCGGCTCGCACCGACAATGCTCGGGAACGGCAGCGGCTTTCGTGGAATCGGCTGCCAACCGTTCTGAGCGAGCGCATCGAAGGCCGGATAGCCTGCCGGTAGCGGCGTCTCGAGGTCGGCCGGAGCGGCGAGCAGTGCACCGTGAATCTTGCGGCTGTGCTGCTGGGCCCAATGCACCGTGATCATCACGCCAGCGCTATGCGCGACCAGAATCACCGGGCCATCGATTTTCGCGAGGGCAGCATCGAGCGCCGCGACGCGTGCCGCGCAACTGAGTTTGTCGTGCTCGAGCGGCGGCACCGAGACCGCGTTGGGCAACTTTTGCTCCAGCAGCGTTTGCCAATGCTCCGCGACGTGGTCGCGCAAGCCCGGCACCATCAGAATGGTCGGTGTTGTATTGAGAGTCATGAAGCGGCCTCCTGGCCCATCAGTACGGTTTGTCACCGATAATTCCCGCGCGCTCCATCTTGCGATGACACGGCGGGTAGTCCATCACTGCATAGTGCTGCGTGCTGCGGTTGTCCCAGATCGCGATGCTGTTGGGTTTCCAGCGCCAGCGGACCTGGTACTCGGGGATGCAGGCCTGGCTGACGAGATAACGCAGCAGGTCACCCGCGCCCGGATTGGCGTCCTGCCCGAAGCGCACGCGCGCCGGCGTGTGGTAATTGGTGAAATGGGTGGTGAAGGCGCTCACGAACAACACCTTCTCACCGGTCTCCGGGTGCGTGCGCACGACCGGATGCTCCGCGTCCGGGAATTGCGCCTTAAGAGCGAGACGTTTTTCGATCGGCATCGCGGCTCCGAAGCTCGCCTCGATGCTGTGGCGGGCGCGCAGGTCCGCGATCTGGGTCTTGATGTGGTCCGCCAGGTTCTCGTAGGCGAGGACCATGTTTGCCCACATCGTGTCGCCGCCGACTGGCGGGCACTCCACGCAGCGCAGGACAGCGCCGAACTGCGGTGCCTCGCGCCAGGTGGCATCCGCGTGCCACGCGTTTTCATACCGGTCGTTGGGCTGATCCGGGTTCTTGTAGATGCGCACGAGGCCCGGATGTTCCGGGTCGCTGCCGGCGACGGGATGGTCTTCCAGCGCGCCGAAACGGCGCGCGAATGCGACGTGCTCGGCGCGCGAGATGCTCTGGTCGCGCAGGAATAACACCCGGTGTTTGAGCAGTGCCGCGCGGATCTCGGCAAACAGGCCGTCATCGTCGATGGCATCGGCGAGATTCACCCCGACCAGTTCGGCACCGATGGCACACGTCAATTGTTCGACTCGCATGACCTACTCCTCAGATAACGAAGACCGACGAGCCGGTCGTCTTGCGCGTTTCGAGGTCGCGGTGGGCCTGCGCCGCGTCCTCCAGCGCGTAACGCTGGTTGAGTTCGATCTTGATGCGGCCTGCGGCGACATGCCCGAAGAGGTCGCCCGCAAGTTCGTTTTTCTCGACGGGGTCGGCAATGTAGTCCGCCAGCGCGGGCCGCGTCAGGTAGAGCGAGCCCTTCATCGCCAGCATCTGCGGATTGAACGGCGGGATCGCTCCGGACGCCGTGCCGACGCAGACCATCAGGCCACGGCGCCTGAGCGAATCGAGCGACGCCTCGAAGGTATCCTTGCCGACGCTGTCGAACACGGCGTCCACGCCCATGCCATTGGTCAGTTCGCGCACACGCTTCGCGACATCCTCCCGGCTGTAGTAGATGATGTGATCGCAGCCATGCGCGCGGGCCACCTCGCCCTTGGCCTCGTTCGATACCGTGCCGATCACGGTGAGACCCAACAATTTCGCCCATTGCGACACGATCAGACCGACACCGCCGGCGGCGGCATGCAGCAGGATGGTGTCGCCCGCCCTGAAGTCATGAATACGGCGCATCAGGTACGACGAGGTCAGGCCTCGCATCGTCATGCCGGCAGCCGTTTCGCAGGAGATCGCATCCGGCAGCTTGATGAGCGGCGCGGCCGGGACCAGGCGTTCAGTGCTGTAGGCGCCGAGTGTGTTGAGAAAGCCCGTGTAGGTCACGCGATCGCCGACCGCGACGTTGGTCACGTCGGAGCCGATGGCCTCGACCACACCTGCAGCCTCGACACCCATGCCCGCAGGCAGCGGCACGGGGTACAGGCCGGTGCGGAAGTAGGTGTCGGCGAAATTCAGGCCCACTGCCTCATGGCGCAAGCGAACCTGTGCGGGGCCGGGGTCGCCCACTTCAACGTTTTCATAGCGCAACACTTCGGGACCGCCGGTTTCATGGAAGCGCACTGCTTTTGCCATGTCAAATCTCCTATTCATTACTCGAACTGCAAATTTATTTCGCCTGTGATGGGCTGCCCAATTTGCTCTCAGGCGCACTTGCCAGGTCTAAAGCTCGCGGGTGACCGTCGGGTCAGCTCCCGGCCTGTTCACGCAGAGCACTCACGCGATCAACGTCGACGCCATAGTTCCGCTTGCCGATGAAGAAAGCGACTGCCGCGACCAAAGGTGCAAACGGCACGAGTTGCAACGCACCCAGGAGCCCGATCCGGTCGGCCACGATGCCCGTCAGGACGGCAGCGGGTGCCAACCCCAGCAGGTTGTTCGCCAACGTCAGGGTGGCAAATGCCGACGCATGGATCGACGGTGGGGTGAGATTCGCCACCATCGCACCCGAGGGGCCGGTCGCGCCTGCGCAGAAGAACATGCCGGCGCCGATCACGATGAGCTGTGCCGGACCCGCCGGCATGCGGAAACCGATCGTGAGCAGCACGAAGCAGATCAGGCAGAAGGCGACGGCAGTGCTCCACGTCCTTTCCCGCGCATGCTTGCTGAGCCGGTCAGTCAGATTTCCGCACACCACCATGCCGAAAGCGGTGGCCAGCACGAACACGGCCGCGCTCATGGCAGCCTTGCCGGCGGGCATGCCGTAGTAGCGGTTCAGGAAGCTGGGCATCCACGCCCATACCGCTGCGGGAACCAGCAGATGGATGCCGCTGCCAATGTAGGCACAGACAACCGACTTTGTCGAAAAAAGCCCTTTCATCAGCGCGCGGAAGCTCATGCGCACACCGGCGCCTTGCGTCTGACGGCCCGCGTTTGCCGGCTGCAGCGGCGCGAGCCGCTTTTCGGTGATGGCGAACCGGTAGAAAACGACCAGCATGATCCCCAAGGCCGCCATTGCACCGAACGCCGCGCGCCAGCCCAGGTGAGCCGCGACTGCACCACCTAGCGCCATGCCCAGCACTGAACCGAACGCCCCGCCGGCCATGAACGCGGCGGTGAGCGTAGCGCGTAGCCGTGCCGGAAAGATGCTGAGGACAACCGCAATGCCGACGCTGCCATAGGCGGCTTCACCGATACCGACGAAGGCGCGCGCGAGCAGCATCTCGTTATAGTTCGTCGAGAGCGCACAGCCGAGCGTCGCGAGACTCCACAACGACGCCATCAGGACAATGCTTTTCACGCGGCCCCAGCGGTCGGCGAGCACCGACAGCGGAAAGGTGAGCACGCCGACCATCAGCGCGACCACACTGCTGAGCGAACCCAGCCGGGTGTCCGAAAGGTTCCATGTGGCCTTGAGCATCGGAAACACCGCATTCAACACCTGCCGCGACATGTAGTCGGATAGCAGCAATCCCACCGTCAGGACAAATACCACCCATGCATACGCGGGCACGTCTTTTTGCGTAGTCGAAACATCGGCCGTGGTGGGCTCGGCATGCGTGAACATGAGTCGTCTCCTTCGTGTCCAGCTCGTTGGCGACCGCCTTTGCCCTGGAGGGCAAAGGGGGGCCTTTATGGGTACCGCGCAATCCTCTCCGGCATGCCGGAAAGCCCTACCTTTGAAGCCCGACATCCGCGAAACGTCAGCCGCGCTCCAATCCCTTACGCCGCGCGCAGCGGCAGGTTCTTCACGCCCGCCTTGCGGTTCGGCGCCATGCCATTGGCCGCAAGTGTCTCGTCGACCGTCTTGTACTGCACACCGATCTTGTAGATCTCGCGCGCTTCCTTGCCGCTCGCGATCTCACGGCCCAGTTCGCGCGCCACGCGCACACACTGCTTGATCTGTTGCACCGAACTCATGCGATTGCCGTGCTGGTCGATGATCGTGTCCTCAATGCCGCAGCGCGGATGCAGGCCCATGGCCATCGCCATCATGTTGAACGGCAGCACGTTCTTCAGCAGCGACTCGGCCGTAACCGTGCCGCCGTCCGGCGCACGGTGGACGAAGTTGAAGAAGTTGTGCGGGTTTGGACCGTCAAAGCCGCCGCCGATGCCGATCCACGTCAGGTTCAGCGGCCCCTTGTAGACGCCCTTGCGCACCAGGCGGTCGAGCGTTTCGAGCGCGTGGATACCGGTGAGCTGGAAGTGCGGCTGGATGCCCGAGGCCTGCAGGCGGCGCAGATGCTCCTCAACCCATGCCGGACCCGCGGGCACGGTCATTTCGCTGTAGGCAGCCATGAGCGCAGGGTTGGACAGCGACGTGCCTTCGAGGTACTCCGGATAGAGCAACTCCATGATGTTCATCTGCGTGGTGTTGATCGCGACCGTCACCTGATCGGGCTTCGGATCGAGATCGGCCAGCATGTGACGCGTATCGTCGGACAGCCACTTCGCGGCCTGGCCGTCGTCTTCCGGTGCAAACGAGATCGAGCCACCCACCTGGATGATCATGTCCGGCACGGCTGCACGCACACCCGCGATCAGTTCGTTGAACTTCGACAGGCGCTTGGAGCCCTTGCCATCCAGTTCGCGCACATGCAGGTGCAGCACGGTCGCGCCGGCCTCGTAGCAGTCGACGGCCTTCTGGATCTGCTCCTCCATCGTTACCGGAATGTCTTCCGGAAAGTCCTCGGGCATCCATTCCGGGCCGTACGGAGCGGTCGTGATGACAACCTTGTCCTGGTTCTCAGGGTGCAGCGAATCGTCGAGGAATTGCATCGTGTTCTCCAATATGAGTACGGTGTTCCGACGCTCGCGACACGGCTGGCCGCATGAAGACTGGTCGGAACATGATGAACCGTTGAGATCCCACGATACGGCAATCCTGCGTTACACTTTTAT
>DASZIR010000185.1:0-18037 GCA_035948995.1 Paraburkholderia sp.
AGGCGGGTTTTCTTCAAGGTCATCGGAAGTTTCCTAACGGGACAGCAAATCGAATTCTTCGGGCGTGTACGCCGTGATTGCGAGGGCGTGAATGCCGCGCTGCATGGCATCGGCCAGCGCATCATACACCAAGCGGTGCCGCGCCACGCGGGCCTTACCGGCGAATACGGCTGCCACAATCGTGACACTATAATGACCGCCGGCAGACGCGCCGGCATGCCCCGCATGTTGTGCGCTGTCGTCGCGCACCGTGATCGAGGTCAGCGGGGCAAGCGCCGCTGCGAGGCGCGTTTCGATCAGTGCAATGCGCCCGGCGGGCGTAGCGTGCAGGAACGTGTCGTCGCTCATCTCATTCCTCTTCTTTCATGTACTTCGACAGCCACAGGCTCTGGCCGACGATAAACACCAACAGACAGCCGGTCGCGCCGAACAGCTTGAAGTTCACCCACGCGTCGGTCGAGAAGTGATAGGCCACGAACAGGTTGAGCATGCCGAGCAGCACGAAGAACACCGCCCACACCAGGCTGAGCTGGCCCCAGATGCGATGCGGCAGGTTAATCTGCTTGCCCATCATCGCCTCGATCAGGTTCTTGTTGAACGCCAGCTGCGAGACGACTAGCGCAACGGAAAACGCCCAGTACAGCACGGTCGGTTTCCACTTGATGAAGGTGTCGTTGTGCAGCACGAGCGTGGCGCCGCCGAACACCGTGACGACGCCGAGGCTCACCCACAGCATCGCATCGACCTTCCGGTGACGGAATGCCACCCATGCGATCTGCACCAGCGTGGCGACGATCGCCACGGCCGTTGCCGTGAAAATGCCCCACAGCTTGAATGCGACAAAAAACAGGATGATCGGGAACAGATCGAACAGGAATTTCATTGTCTGGGCGGGGATGTGGAAAATGGGCGGAGAGTGAAGGGCGCCTCGCGCCCGTGTTTTGCGTGCTGTCTGTACCCGCCGCGGCGGCCGGCCGGCGGCCGGCGCCAGGTGGCCGGTTCGCAAGCTGGATGAAGGGTTTGTGTTGCCGGACGGCAGCGCGCCGTCCCGCCACGCCGCCAGACCCGCGTTGCGTTATTGCGTTACTTGGGCTCGAATTGTAACGCAGCCGAATTGATGCAGTAGCGAAGCCCGGTCGGCGCCGGACCGTCTTCGAACACGTGGCCCAGGTGAGCGCCGCAATTCTTGCACTGCACCTCGATGCGCAGCATGCCGTGCGAGCGGTCGGTTTTCTCCTCGATCACTTCGCCGTTAATCGGCTTGAAGTAGCTCGGCCAGCCGCAGCCGGCGTCGAACTTCGTATCCGATTCGAACAACGGCGTGCCGCAGCAGACGCAGTCATAGATGCCGCGGTCCCAATGATCGTGGTAGCGGCCCGTGAACGGGCGCTCGGTGGCGGCGTGGCGCGTCACCTGGTACTCGGTTTCGGAAAGCTGCTTGCGCCATTGGGCGTCGTCTTTCTGCACGGGGTGCGAAGCGGTCTTGGTGTCGTCGGAGTTCATGGTCGGATCCTGTCTCTATGTCGGTCTATGTAGGGGCGGGCGCGGCCCGGTGCTGCTACTCAATGCATGCGCGCGTCACGACGAGCAACTGACTTCCAGCGAACTCGCCCAGTCGGGCGGCAGCGCGGCATACGCCTCGTGTTCCGGCTGTTCGTCGAACGGACGGCGCAACACGGCCGCGAGGCGCTCGACTTCGGAAAAGTCCTTCTCCTTGGCGCGGCGAATCGCCGTTTCTGCCAGATGGTTGCGCAGAACGAATTTGGGGTTCACGCGGTTCATTGCAATGGTGCGTGCGGCGTCGTCGAGTGTTTCTTCGGACAGCCGCGCGCGATAGTCGTTCACCCAGACATCGAAGGCAGCGCGGTCGAGAAACAGGTCGCGCACTGGCGCATCGCCGCTCGCGTCGTGCTTCGAAACACGGGCCAGATTACGGAAGGTCAACGTGAAGTCGGCACGGTTGGCCTGCATGACGTCGAACAGCCGGTTGACCAGGGCGTCATCGCCGGGGCGCTCGGTTTGCAGGCCGAGCTTGGCGCGCATCAGACGTTCCAAGGCGGGGGCAAAGCGGTCCTTGAAGCCTTCGAGCACGCGTTGCGCGTCTTTCACGGCCGCTTCGCCGCGCACGCTTTCGTCGTGCTGCAGGCCCAGCAGCGGCAGCAGGCCCTGCGCCAGACAGAAGAGGTTCCAGTAGGCGATCTGCGGCTGCATCCGGTACGCGTAACGGCCCTGCGAATCGGAGTGATTGCAGATGGTGTTCGCGTCGAAGCCGTCCATGAAGCCGAACGGACCATAGTCGATCGTGAGGCCGAGGATCGACATGTTGTCCGTATTCATCACGCCGTGACAGAAGCCAACCGCCTGCCATTGCGCGAGCAGGTCCGCAGTCGACATCACCGCTTCGTTCAGCAGCGCAAGATACGGATCGTCGGCGTCCTTGCAATGCGGATAGAAGCGCTCGATCACGTGATCGGCGAGTGCCTGCAGCGCGTCGACCCGGTCATTCGAATAGAAATGCTCGAAGTGGCCGAACCGCACGAAGCTGGGCGCGACACGCGTGACCACCGCGGCCGTCTCGATCTCCTCGCGCCGTACCGGCTGGTCGGAGCCGATCACGCACAGCGCGCGCGTGGTGGGAATACCGAGGTGGTGCATGGCTTCCGAGCACAGATACTCGCGGATCGACGAGCGCAGCACCGCGCGTCCATCGCCCATGCGTGAATAAGGCGTGCGGCCGGCGCCCTTGAGTTGGAGCTCGTAGCGCGCACCGTCGTGCTCGACTTCTCCCAGCCCGAGTGCACGCCCGTCGCCAAGCTGGCCGGCCCATACGCCGAACTGATGCCCGGAGTACACCGACGCATACGGCAGCGCTTCGGCCGGCCAGTCACGCGTGGTGTTGCCGGAGAAGAATTCGGCGAAGGCCGGATCGTGCGCCAGCCCGGCGTCGAAACCGAGCAGCGCGGCGGTCTCGGCGGAGAAGCCGACCACGTACGGCGCACTGAGCGGCGCGGCCGGCAAGCGGGTCATGAAGACGCCGCCGAGCTGGGCAAATGCGCCTTCGCGGGGGGTGCCGAGCGCGTCGGCAAGCGCTGCCATCGGGCCGGACAGGCTGGAAATGCTTGGGGAAAACGACATATTGAGCGCCTCTGGATTAACCGATATTGTAAGTCGGCGCCCGCGGCGCTGCTGGCCGGCCGGTTGCCTGCGCCGCCAGCGTGGACGCCACGCCAGACGCTACCCCGGGGCGCCACGCGGCATCCGGCCTGCAATCTGTAACGGAACAAGGCGAGGAGACCTCTGCTTATTATGCCGCCGCTCTTTGGCCAGATGATGGACGTGCCGCTCACCGTGTCTTCGTTGCTCGCGCATGCCGCGCGGCATTTCGGCGACACGGAGATCGTGTCGCGGCGCATTGAAGGCGACGTGCATCGCTATACCTATCGCGAATGTGAAAAGCGTGCAAAGCGGCTGGCGCAGGCCCTGATTGCACAAGGCGTGCAGCCCGGCGAGCGGATTGCGACCCTTGCGTGGTGCGGCTACCGGCATCTGGAGGCGTACTACGGCACGACCGGCTTCGGCGCCGTATGCCATACGATCAATCCGCGGCTCTTTCCCGAGCAGATCGCCTACATCATCAATCACGCCGACGACAGCTACGTGCTGTTCGATATCACGTTCGCCGCGCTGGTCGATACGCTCGCACCGCAGTGCCCCAAGGTGCGCGGCTGGATTGCGCTCACCGACGACGCGCACCTGCCGGCCATGCAGACGCCCGTGACCAGCTACGAGACGCTGCTGGCCCCGCACGATGGCGCGTACGAATGGCCGCCAATCGACGAACGCGCTGCCTCGTATCTTTGCTATACCTCCGGCACCACCGGCCATCCAAAGGGCGCACTGTATTCGCATCGCTCAACCGTGCTGCATGCGTTCGGCGCTTCGCTGCCCGATGCAATGGGCTTATCGGCGCGTGATTCGGTGCTGCCGGTGGTGCCGATGTTCCATGTGAATGCATGGGGCATTCCGCACGCCGCGCCGTTGACGGGCGCAAAGCTGGTGTTTCCCGGCAAGGATCTCGACGGCAAGTCGCTGTACGAACTGATGGAGGCCGAGCGCGTCACGTATTCCGCCGGCGTACCGACCGTATGGCTCGGCCTGCTCGCCTACATGAAGCAGGCCGGCGTGCGCTTCTCCTCGCTCAACCGCACGGTGATCGGCGGCTCCGCCTGTCCCCCCGCGATGCTGCGCAGCTTCCAGGACGACTACGGCGTCGAGGTGATTCATGCGTGGGGCATGACGGAGATGTCGCCGCTCGGCACCTTGTCGAAGCTCACGTGGGAGCAGTCGCAGCGTTCGCCCGGGGAGCAGCGCAAGCTGCGCGAGAAGCAGGGCCATGTGATCTATGGCGTCGACATGAAGATCGTCGGCCCGGACGGCGGCGAACTGCCGTGGGACGGGGTCGCGTTTGGCGACTTGCATGTGCGCGGCCCGTGGGTGATCGACCAGTATTTCCGCAAGGACGAGTCGCCGCTTGTCGACGGCTGGTTTCCGACCGGCGACGTCGCGACGATCGACCCCGACAGCTTCCTGCACATCACCGACCGCAGCAAGGACGTGATCAAGTCGGGCGGCGAATGGATCAGCTCGATCGATGTCGAGAACGTCGCGATTGCCCATCCGGCAGTGGCCGAGGCGGCGTGCATTGCGTGCTCGCATCCGAAGTGGACCGAGCGGCCGCTGCTGGTGGTGGTCAGGCGCGAGGGCGCCGAGGTGACGCGCGAAGAACTGATTGCGTTCTACCAGGGCAAGGTGGCGAAATGGTGGATTCCGGACGACGTGGTGTTCGTCGACCAACTGCCGCATACGGCCACCGGCAAGCTGCAAAAACTCACGTTGCGTGAGATGTTCCGCGACCACGTCCTGCCCTCGGCGATGCAGGGGGCGGCCTGAACGAAACGTCTCACTCCACCAGGGGAAACCCTTTCCAGCAATAAATTGAACGAGCGTGCTTTTTTGTGTATTCTGCTTGCTGACCCGGAATGTCGGACAATGAACCGGCACAGGCAGCGCGCGATGCGCTGCCTTACCGCATGGAGGCAGGCAGATGGCAGTGGACTACACGACTCATGACGGCGTCGCCGTCATTACGCTAAACAATCCCCCGGTTAACGGGCTCGGTCTGTCGACGCGAGCCGGCATCATCGAAGGGCTCGAGCGCGCGCAGAACGATCCGGCCATCAGGGCCATCGTGCTGACGGGCGCCGGCAAGGCCTTCTCGGGCGGCGCGGACATCACCGAATTCAACACCCCCAAAGCCACCCAGGAACCGACGCTTGCCACGGTCATCAGGGCCGTCGAAGGCAGTGCGAAGCCGGTGGTTGCCGCGATTCATAGCGTCGCGATGGGCGGCGGCCTGGAACTCGCGCTCGGCGCGCATTACCGTGTCGCCGCGCCCGGCGCGCAGATCGCGTTGCCGGAAGTGAAGCTCGGCATCCTGCCGGGCGCGGGCGGCACGCAGCGTTTGCCGCGCGCCATCGGCCTCGAAGCGGCGCTCAACATGATCGTCTCGGGTGCGCCCGTGATGTCGGAGAAGCTGGCCGGCTCCGGACTGTTCGACGACGTCGTCGAGGGCAATCTGGCTGAAGCTGCGCTCGCTTTCGCCCGCAAGGTCGGCGCGCAGACAGGACCGCATCCGAAGGTGCGTGATCGCAGGATCGAACATCCGAACCCGGAAGGTTTCATCCAGTTCGCGCGCAACAGCGTCGCGGCGATTGCGAAGAATTTCCCGGCGCCGCACAAGTGCATCGACGCGGTCGAAGCGGGCGTGAAGAACGGTTTCGACAAGGGCCTCGCGTTCGAACGCGAATGCTTTATCGCGCTGGTGCAAACGCCGGAAAGCCGCGCGCTGCGTCATGCGTTCTTCGGTGAACGTGCGGCCAGCAAGATTCCGGATGTGCCTTCGGATACGCCGGTTCGTGACATCAGGCAGGTTGCCGTGATCGGCGCCGGCACGATGGGCGGCGGCATCGCGATGAACTTCATCAACGCGGGCTTGCCCGTCACGCTGCTCGAAACGAAGCAGGAAGCGCTGGACCGCGGTATCGCGACGATCCGCAGGAACTACGAAGCAACCGTCAAGAAGGGCAAGCTGAAGCCCGAAGTGCTCGAACAGCGCATGGCGCTGATTACGCCGACGCTGTCATACGACGATCTGAAGAACGCCGACCTGATCGTCGAAGCGGTCTTCGAAGAACTCGGTGTGAAGGAGCAGGTGTTCAAGCGTCTGGATGAAGTGGCGAAAGCCGGTGCCATCCTCGCCTCGAACACGTCGACGCTCGACGTGGACAAGATCGCCGCGTACACGTTGCGTCCTCAGGACGTGGTCGGCATGCACTTCTTCAGCCCGGCCAACGTGATGAAGCTGCTCGAAGTCGTGCGCGGCAAGGAAACGGCGAAAGACGTGCTTGCCACCGTCATGCAACTGGCGAAGAAGATCAAGAAGACGGCGGTGGTGTCGGGCGTGTGCGACGGCTTCATCGGCAACCGGATGATCGAGCAGTACATCCGTCAGGCGCTTTTCATGCTCGAAGAAGGCGCACTACCGGCGCAGGTCGACAAGGCAATCGAGAAGTTCGGCTTCGCGATGGGCCCGTTCCGCATGAGCGATCTGGCCGGTAATGATATCGGCTGGGCGATCCGCAAGCGCCGCTATCAGGAGCACCCGGAGATGCACTACTCGAAGATCGCCGACCGTCTGTGCGAGACGGGCCGCTTCGGGCAGAAGACGGGCGGCGGCTGGTACGACTACCAGGCGGGCGATCGCACCGCCTATCCGTCGAAGCTGGTCGACGAGATGATCGTCGCGTTTTCGCAGGAAACCGGTGCACAGCGCCGCAAGATCAGCGACGAGGAAATCGTCGAGCGTCTGGTGTTCGCGCTTGCCAACGAAGGCGCGAAGATTCTCGAAGAAGGCATCGCGTCGAAGGCCTCGGATATCGACATGGTCTACCTGACCGGTTACGGCTTTCCGCTGTGGCGCGGCGGTCCGATGCTGTATGCGGATACCGTTGGCCTCTACAACGTCGATCGGGCGATTCGCGGTTACGCCTCGCGCCCGAACGGCGATGCGTGGCAACTCGCGCCGAGCATTGCGGAACTTGCGGAGAAAGGCCGCGGGTTCAACGGCGGAGTCAACGGATAAGGTCGCGGCGGGAGCAAGGTCAGCGAACGCAGTGAAGTGAGCGAGATAAGGCGAGGAGCCGCGATGAAACAGGCCGACGAAGTGCTGCTCGTCATCGACGTGCAGAACGATTTCATGCCCGGCGGCGCCCTGGCCGTTGCGCAGGGCGACGAAGTCGTGCCGGTGATCAACCGGCTGGCGCGCGGGTTCAGTCACGTCGTGCTGACGCAGGACTGGCATCCGGCCTCGCATGTCTCGTTTGCCGCTAACCACGCGGGCCGTTCGCCCTTTGAAATGCTCACGCTGCCGTATGGCGAGCAGGTGCTGTGGCCGACTCATTGCGTGCAGGACACGCCCGGGGCGGCCTTGCATCGGGACCTCGACGTTCCCCATGCCCGCGCGGTGGTCCGCAAGGGCCTCCATGCCGGCGTCGACAGCTACTCGGCCTTTCTCGAGGCTGATCGCAAGACGCCGACGGGCCTCGCGGGCTATCTGCGCGAAGTGGGCGTGAAACGCGTCTGGTGCTGTGGCCTCGCGACCGACTATTGCGTCGCCTGGTCCGCGCTCGACGCACGGGCAGCGGGATTTGAAGTTGCGCTGATCGAAGACGCTTCGCGCGCCATCGATCTCAACGGTTCGCTCGACGCCGCCTGGCGCGATCTGCACGCAGCGGGTGTCGCGCGTGTGCAGGCTGCAGCGCTGGCAGGCCAATGAAGGCCTGAACACCGGGGTGCCGGAACGCCAGGCAGCCGGAACGAACGAACCACATTCAACATTGGAAGCAGGAGACATGCATGACTGACGCCGTAATCGTATCGACCGCCCGCACGGGTCTTGCCAAATCGTGGCGCGGCGCTTTCAACATGACACACGGCGCGACCCTCGGCGGCCATGTGACGCAAGCTGCGGTCGAACGCGCCAGGCTCGATCCGGCGCGCGTCGAAGACGTGATCATGGGCTGCGCGAATCCGGAAGGTGCCACGGGTGCGAACATCGCCCGGCAGATCGCGTTGCGCGCCGGCTTGCCGGTCAGCGTGCCGGGGATGACGGTCAACCGTTTCTGCTCATCGGGGCTGCAGACCATTGCACTGGCTGCGCAGCGCGTGATTGCCGGTGAGGCTGACGTGTTTGTCGCGGGCGGGGTGGAGTCGATCTCGTGCGTGCAGAACGAGATGAACCGCCACATGATGGCCGAAGGCTGGTTGAACAGGAACAAGCCCGAGATCTACTGGTCGATGCTGCAGACCGCCGAAACCGTCGCGAAGCGCTATTCGATTTCGAAAGAGCGTCAGGACGAATACGGCGTGCGCTCGCAGCAGCGGGCAGCGGCGGCCCAGGAGGCCGGCAAGTTCAACGACGAGATCGTGCCGATGACGGTGCTCGCGGGCGTTGCCGACAAGGCGAGCGGGCGGCTCTTCACCAGGGAAGTGACGATCGCCGCGGACGAGGGCATTCGCGCGGACACCACGCTCGAAGGCGTGTCGAAGATCCGCCCGGCGATGCCCGGCGGCGTGATCACGGCCGGAAACGCGAGCCAGTTTTCGGATGGCGCGTCGGCATGCGTGGTGATGAACGCAAAGGTCGCGGAGCGCGAAGGGCTGCAACCGCTCGGCGTATTCCGCGGCTTTGCGGTGGCCGGTTGCGAGCCGGATGAGATGGGTATCGGTCCGGTGTTTGCGGTGCCGAAGCTGCTCAGGCAGGCTGGCTTGAAGGTCGAGGATATCGACCTGTGGGAACTGAACGAAGCGTTTGCGGTGCAGGTGCTGTATTGCGCCGACAAGCTCGGCATTCCGCACGACAAGCTCAATGTGAACGGCGGCGCGATTGCCGTCGGCCATCCGTATGGCGTCTCGGGTGCGCGTCTGACCGGCCATGCGCTGATCGAAGGCAAGCGGCGCGGCGCGAAGCTGGTCGTGGTGACGATGTGTATCGGCGGCGGGCAGGGCGCGGCGGGCTTGTTCGAGGTGGTTTAAGCCGGAGTCGTATTTAAGCCGGAGTCGTATTTAGGCCGGAGTCGCTTTGGCGGTCGGAGTGACGCGCGGGTGTCGATTGGGTCGGTGCGGAGCGCATTGATCCACCGGCACCCGCTGTTCATTTGCGCCCGAGGAGCCGGGCATGAGGGCGTGCGCAACAAGCGCCGGTCAGTCCAGCGCGCAGCGACCGTCGGCGCAACCGGCCACTGGATTCGCTGGCTGCGGCACGCTGCGCGCGGCGGCCGCTTCGTCCTGCACCATGCGTTGCAGCATCGAGATCCACGCGTCCGGGTGTCCGATGAATTGACCCGCATCGATCACCGCAAGGGTTCCATCGGCGCGCCCCACAGCAAAAGTCGGAAAGCCGCGTGCACCGGTGCGCGCCAGCAAGGCGCGGCTTGCCGCGATGTGTTCATGCGTCGCTTCGCCCGAGGCCCGCTCGAATTCGGCGGCAAAGGCCTGTGGGTTGAGGCCGAGTTCGGCAGCCAGCGCAACCAGCACGTCCCGGTCGGCGATGCGCCGGCCTTCCTCATAGTGCGCCCGCTGCAGCCGATGAATCATGTCGAGGCCTCGGCCGTCGAGCGCCTGGGTGGCGAGAATCGCCGTGATCGGCGGTCCGGAGTCCATCACTGCGGTGGTATCGCGCAGCAGGCCACCGAAATACGCCTCGCCAAACCGCTGGCCGGAAAGCGCCGCGATGCGCGCGTCGTGCGGCATCACGTAGTCGCGCCATTGCGGCGTGATGGGGCGCCGGTTGCTGCCGGCCAGCATGCCGCCTGCGTGGAAAGCGACGGCGAGCTCGGGCAGTGCCCGCGCCGCTTCAACGAGTGGTGCGACCGCGTAGCACCAGCCACACAGCGGATCGAAAATGTAATGCAGTTTCATCGTGGACGTTGTTTCCGTTTGCAAATTTGGCGTTGGCGCAGCATCGCCGCGCCAATTTTCACTGCCCCGCCATCCCGAGCCCTGGCAGCGACAGCACGCCCTGATCGACAAAGCGTGTTCCGCCCGTCAGGCCACCGGCAAGCCGCCCGCGCAAGAGATAGGGGTACTGGCCGGGCGGCGTATCGCTGCCGGCTAATGAAAAGGCCTGACGCAGAGCCGTGAAAGCGGGCACCGTCAGCGGCACGCTCACGAGCGTCTCGCCGTAGCGCGGCACCGTGCCGTGCTGGTCGCTGACGCCGCTGGCAAAGGCCTTGCCGTTCAGTTGCAGATCAACCGAGACGCCGTCGAAGTCGAGCGCCGATTCGTTCGGGTTCTGGATGCGCAGCTTCATGTTGAAGCGCATTTCGAACCCCTGGCCCGCGAGCGGCTCGATCCCGGCGACGCTCACGCGCAGCGGGTCGTGACCGAACATGCCCGCGCAGCCCCCGAGCGTCAGGACGGCGAGCACCGTAACCGCCAGCAGGCGGGCAAGGCGGCCAGACAGCGGCACACGGAAGAAGGGCATGGCCGGCACCTCGAATGGAACTGGGTTGGGCGATATTG
This sequence comes from Paraburkholderia sp., assembly GCA_035948995.1. Lineage (GTDB taxonomy): Bacteria > Pseudomonadota > Gammaproteobacteria > Burkholderiales > Burkholderiaceae > Paraburkholderia. The sequence goes on from DASZIR010000185.1 coordinate 10,642, forward strand.
TACCGGGCAACCCCTGGCGTGCCTGAGTGGCTTGCGGGTTGCCGGTGGGGTGGCGATGGGCGCCATGTCCGCGACGCGCTGTACGTTTCAGCGCACGGATAGACGGGGCGCCCGCCACTCACGATCGAACTCATCGCGATGCGCGTGGTCCCATCCGCAGCGGACGCGTTTGTCCCGGGCACCCCGCCCGCACCCGCAATGAATGGCTTGCAGATGGGACAAAAACAGACTTCAATGCCGTACTAACGTTGTTTGCGCCAGTGGTCGAAACAAACCTCTCTGTTCATAGGAAAGCAACCATGCACCGACGTCAATTCATTACCGGCACCAGTGTGCTCCTGGCGGCGAGCGGGCTTACGCTCGGCGGCTGCACAACCACGCCCCTTAGCTCGGGCGAGACCGCGGAAGACTACACGCAAAAGCGCAACACGATCAACGCCGGTATCGATTCGACACTTGCTCGCCTCCAGAGCACGGTGCACGGCTCGCAGGAGATTCTCGCCAAGGCACGCGGCGTCCTCGTCTTTCCGTCTGTGTTTGCAGCCGGTTTCTGGTTCGGCGGCCAGTACGGGCAGGGCGGCTTGCGCGTGGACGGCCAGACGACGGGTTTCTACAGCACCGTTGCCGGCTCGTTCGGCTTGCAGATCGGCGCTCAATCCAAGGCAATCATCTTCGCGTTCCTGACCCAGGATGCACTCGACCGCTTCCTGCAAAGCCAGGGCTGGGCGGCCGGCGCCGACGCCACCGTCGCGCTGGCGAAGGTCGGCGCGAACGGCAACCTCGACACCTCGACGGCAATGAGCCCGGTCGTCGCTTTTGTTCTGACGAATGCTGGACTGATGGCCGGCATCTCGCTGGAAGGCACCAAGGTGTCGCGCCTGATCATCTGAGGGCGCGCGTTGGGTGGTCGTCGGGTGGTCGCTTCGTGCTCAGTCGACGTCCACCACAATTTTGCCGCGCGCCGTGCCGCTTGTGATGGCCTCGTAGGCCAGTTCGGCTGAACCCAGATCGAAACGGCGCGGATCGAGGTGGGGTTTGAGCTTGCCCGCTTCAGCGAGACGCGTGGCTTCGCGAAGCATGGCGCCGTGGCGCGCGCGATGCTCGCCGCTCAATAGCGGATACAGGGTGAACACACCCGAATAGCTCGCTTCGCGAAACGAGAGCGGCGCCAACGCGTGGGTGCCCCAGCCCAACGCACTGACCACGTGGCCGAAATGCTTCACCGCCGCGAACGACGCATCGAGCGTCGCGCCGCCGACCGTGTCGACCACCACATCAAAACCTGCTCCTTGCGTGTGCGCCGCGACATACTGCTCGACGGACTGCGCCCGGTAGTCGATCGGCGTGGCGCCCAGACCGGCGACGAAATCCTGATCGCGTGAACTCGCCGTCGCAAACACCTCGGCGCCGAGTGCCCGCGCCAGTTGTACCGAGACGTGCCCGACGCCGCCTGCGCCACCCTGGACCAGTACCGTCTGGCCGGCAAGCACGCGCGCCCGGTCCACGATGCCCGAGTACGAGGTGATGAAGGCGAGCGGCAACGCCGCAGCTTCACGCATCGAGAGATTCGCGGGCTTGCGGGCAAGCAGGTCGGCGTCGACCGCGGCGTACTGAGCAAGCGAGCCCTGCATGCCGCCGACACCGCCCGTCATGCCATACACCTCGTCACCAACCTTGAATGCGCCGGCGCCCGGGCCGACCGCTTCGACCACGCCGGCCATATCGATCCCCAACACCAGCGGTAACGGATGCTTCGCATGCTCGGCGCTGCCGGCGCGGATCTTGGTATCGAGCGGATTCAGGCCGCTCGCTGCGATGCGCACCAGCACCTGGCCGTGCGAAGGAATCGGGTGCGGGCGTTCCGTCAGCTCGAGCGGGCCGTTGTAGCGGGTGAGAACGAGAGCGTGCATGGACATGATGTTTTCCTTTCCGGTTGATCGAGCAGTTCGATACGTGCATACTCGGCTATGCGAAACGGCATGTAAATCGACGTTGTTGAATGACATCCAAACAGAAATGATTGGTGAAGAACTGGAATGGAGCGACGTTCGCATCTTCCTGGCGATCGCGCGTTGCGGCACGCTGGGCGCGGCAGCGAAGCGGGTCGGACAGACCCAGCCGACCATGGGCCGGCGTTTGCGCGCGCTCGAGCAGGCAGTGGGACACGCGTTGTTCCAGCGTACTCGCGACGGCTTCGTTCTGACCGACGAAGGCGCGGCCGTGTTCTCCTATGCCGAGCGAATGGAAGAGGAGGCACTCGGCTTCACGCGGGCACTGGCCGGCAAGGACGCGCATCTGACGGGCCTGCTACGGGTGTCGTCGTCGGACTGGTTCGGCATTCACGTGCTGACGCCGGTGTTTGCACGGTTCCTCGCGCAGCACCGGGGCGTTTCGCTGGAGCTCGTGACGGACGCGCGCCGCTATAACCTCGCACGGCGCGAGGCCGATCTGGTGTTCCGCATCACGCCTTTCGACGAAGCCGACGTCATCCAGCGCAAGCTGATGCATGTGGAGTATGCGTTGTACGGACGCGTGGACCTCGTCGCGCCGCAAGCCGCAGACGGGGAAGGCCATACGCTCATCAGCATGGACAGCGCCTTTGGCACATTGCCGGATGTCGAGTGGGTCAGGCGCATGCTGCCCAATGCGAGGATCGCGTTCGGCAGCAACAATCGCGGCGCACAGGCGCGCATGTGTGCCGAAGGCGGCGGTCTTGCGGTCCTTCCCTGTCCGCTCGGGGACACGACCGCCGGGCTGCGGCGCATCGATCTGGGGGCGGCGCCGCCGGGCCGCGACGTCTGGCTCGGCTATCACCGCGACCTGCGCCGCCTCGCGCGATTGCGCGCGTTACTGGATGTGACCGTCGCCGCGTTGGCCAACGTTTGAGACCCTTTAATTTCAGGTGCGGCAGCCGGGCCGTCCGGCCTGCGCGACCCGCTGTCCCATGGTCTGGATGCGTGCATAGAACAGTACCTTGCATAAAACAGTAGAGGCTGCTACATTTCAGCCATGTTCATCGCGGCTGTAGGTGCGCCCGGTGACAGTGCATAGCACGGTACCTTGCAACGCACACTACGAACGTGGAATTTGATGAAAACGCAGTTGAAAAAGGGAACGCTCGATATGTGCGTGCTGGCCGTTCTGGCCCGCGGGGACAGCTACGCCTATGAACTGGTATCGACGCTCTCGGAAACGATGGAAATCAGCGAAGGCACGATTTACCCGTTGATGCGCCGCTTGCAGGCCGAGGCGTGGGTGTCGACGTACCTCGTCGAGTCGAGTTCGGGGCCGCCACGCAAATACTACTCGCTCACCGGCGCGGGTCGCCGCAGTCTGCTCGAGATGGAAGAGGAGTGGCGCAGTTTCGTGCACGAAGTCAACGGCGTGCTGGGAGCACCCGGCAAAAAAACGAACCCAGGGGAAAGCCCATGAAACAGGACGTATTCATTGAAGCGCTACGGCAGGAACTGGGCAGTCTGCCGCAGCAGGCGGTCGATGAAATCATCGCAGACTATCGCGAGTACATCGGCGACGCGCTCGCCGCCGGACGCCGCGAGGAAGACGTGATCGCCGCGCTGGGGGACCCGGTCAAGCTCGGCCGTGAGCTGAAGGCCCAGGCGAACTACCGGCAGTGGCAAAGCCGCCGTTCGGTCGGCAACCTGATTCGCGTGATCGTATCGATCTCCGGGCTGGGTTTGCTGAACGTGCTGCTGCTGGTGCCGTTCATGCTGTACCTGGTCATGCTGACCGGCGCCTACGTGGTTTTTACCGGACTCACCATTGCCGGCGTGGTCGGCGTGATCGGGCTGAGCGGCCATCACTTCTTGGGCAAGACCGCTCGCGATGCGCTGCCGTTCAGCTTCAGCAGCAGCGAACATTCGAAGCCGGCGCAGGCCGTCGGCGCGAGCGGCGCATCCGCTTCGCAAGATGCGGATGACGACGGCGATAACGACGCACCGGGCAACCTGAAAGACCTGAAGATCGTCGGCGACCGTTTCGTCTTCGATTTGCAGGACGGCAGCAAGCTCTCGCTCGTCACGCGCTCGGGAGCGCTTGAAATGCGCAAGGAAGACGACAGGCTCAGGTTCTCGAGCACGTCCGATGACGCGCGGCACATGCTGACGAAAGGCAGCGACGGGACGTGGAGCATCGCCCGCGACGACGTGGTGGCCTTCGAGCTGAAAGATGACGACGACAACCATGTGGCGATGTCCCGCTCCGGCAAGGACAGCAAGTCGATCGTGTGGGACGTGACCAGCGACGACGGCGATAGCGTCAAGCTGCAAGAGGACGAGCACGGCAAGACGAACCACGTGACCGTGAATAGCGGCTCGGACTCGGTGGAAATCGGTAACGGCAAGGTTGCGATCGACGACGGCCGGAACGTCATCCGTGTGCAGGCAACGGACAGCGAGTACACCTACGCGATCGTGATGCTCCCCATCGGCGTCATAGGGCTGCTGTTGTGCACCTGGTTGACACGCGTGACCTGGCGCGGTGTGTCGCGCTATGTGAAACGGCAATTCGACGTCATCTCGGCGAGTCTCGACCGCGAGCAGACGTCCTGAAGAGAAACACCTGAATATCTGGCACCTGGCAGCGCGAACACCCACTTTTCGCTTCAACAGAGGAAATCGTCATGAACATCGATTACCCGAGCGACGTTTCGAAGGAAACCCGTCTCCATCGTGTGCCGGCACTGCCTTTTTCCGGTGGAAGAGAAGTCGATCCCCTGCATATCGCCGACTGGCTGGTGAGCGGCTGGCGCGCGGCCAGCATGCAACCTGTGCTGTGGCTCAGCGTGTTGCTGATCAGCGCCGATTTCGCGACGCTGCTCGGTCTGCTGCCGCTGTTGCGCCCGCTGGCGGTGCTGCTCGCACCGCTCGTCGTCGGCGCGCTGATGTTCGTGCAGGACGGTGCGAGCAAGGGCGAGCCGGTATCGATCCGCGAAACCTTCGCCGCACTCGCGCGGCGCAGCAACGCGCTGTGCGTGATCGGCCTGTATGGCGCGGCGATCGTCGCAATCGGCTATGTGATCCTGCTGGCGACCTTCCATGTCTCGCTGATCTCGTCAGTCACGGCAAACGGCGTGCACAGCCTGTCGATCACCTATGGCGGCGACCAGGGCGTGCGCGGAGCGCTCGAATCGTTGCTGGGCGCGTCGATCTTCGCGGTTGCCATCGCCGCGGCGTGTTTCGCCCCGGCGCTGGTAATGCTGCACGACATGACGCCGCACGACGCGATGATTGCGAGTCTCAGCGGTGCGGCCCGTAACTGGCCGGCGACGCTGGTCTACTTCGTCGCCATGACGGTGGCTGTGCTGCTCGCGCCGATGGCTCCGCTGCCGCTGCGTGCGCTGGTGCTTACACCGTTGCTGACCGCGGTGCCGCTGCTGTCGATCTACGGCGCTTACCGGGACGTGTTCATCGGACGCTGACCTGCGCTGCAGAGGGGCGATTGCATCCACGATAACGCAGCCTGGATGTCACCGGTTACGGAGTTGACGTGAGAATCCTGATCATGGGAGGGACCTTGTTTCTCGGCCGCCACATCGTCGAGGCGGCGTTGAAACGAGGGCATGAAGTCACGCTGTTCAACCGGGGGCTGGGCAATCGCGCCCTGTTCCCCGCGACTGAAAGGCTGACCGGCGACCGCAACACCAATCTGGCCGCATTGGCGGGGCGCCGGTTCGACGCTGTGATCGACCCGTCGGCTTACCAGCCTGAGCACATTGATTCTCTCCTGGCGGCGCTGCACGAACCGCCCGCGCACTACACGTTGATCTCGACCATCTCGGTGTACGGTACATTTCCGCCCGGGCGTCGCTTCGACGAACGTACGCCTGTGGTTGCAGGCCACGAAGGTTACGGCGCCTTGAAGGCGCGGGCCGAGGAAACCGTTCAGACGGCCATGCCTCGCCGGGTCGCCGTGTTGCGGCCCGGGTTGATCGTTGGTCCTCACGATCCCACCGGCCGGTTTACCTACTGGCCGCGCCGCATCGATGCCGGTGGGCTCGTACTGGCGCCGGGGTGTCGCGAGCGTCAAATTCAGTTTATCGATGCGCGAGATCTGGCCGAATGGTCTGTGCGCATGGCGGAGGATCGCGTTGAGGGTGTTTATAACGCGGTCGGTCCGCGGGCACCGCTGACGATGGGACGGTTCCTCGACGCGTGTGTGGAGATCGCGGAAAGCGGCGCCCGTCTCGCGTGGATTCCCGATGACGAGGTTCTCGCTGCGGGGATCGAGGGATGGACCGAACTGCCGCTGTGGATTGCCGAAGACGATGCTGAAGCCGGCGGGATTTTTCAGGCGGACCATCATCGCGCGATCGAGCAGGGCCTCGCATTCCGGCCGCTGGCACAGACCATCAGGCACACGCTCCAGTGGTGCCGCGAGACGGGCGATGTCCGGGATTCGCCGCTGCGCGCCCATACGCTGGGCGCAGCGAAAGAGCGGGACACGCTCGCGCGCCTGCTGCGACGCTGAAGTCTGCGATCTCGGGATTACGCCGTTTGCTCCATGGATAAATCCTTCTCCATGAAGACGCTCAAAGGATCGGGTTGGTAATCCGCGAACGGATCGCGAGCGGCAAACCCCGCCCGGTGGTAGAGGCCGAGCGCCGCATGGCTCTCGACGCCCGTCTCGAGACGCAGCCAGCGTACGCTGCGCGTCCGGGCTTTCTGTTCGAGCGTAGCCAGAATCGCCTTTGATAGCCCTTGACCACGCGCCTGGGGCTCCACCCACATCCGTTTGATTTCCGCCCAATCGCCGTACAGGACCAGCGCGCCGGTTGCCAGCGCCTGGCCGTCTGCGTCGCGAGCGACATGGAACATCACGCTGGGTGCGCGCAATGCGTCGAGCGGCAACAGGTGGTTACTCTCAGCGGGATAAAGCTTCGCTGCTTCCTCATCACTATGCTGGAGCAAGGCGATCACGTCGGGCTGCGCGGGATCTTCGATGGCGATATTCATTCAGTTGATAGCCCCTGGGTGCGGATTGTTGCGAAACAGCAAGCGTATCAAAGGTGGCCCGGGCGCGCTCACGTTTCAGCCGCGCGGCCTTGCGGGTTTATCATCGGGGCTGCCCTGATCGCGAAGGCATCGTCTTTCCATCCTGACGGTGGCGCTGCCGTCACCGTCGCGATCGGTCCGGTCGCATCACGAGGCAAAGGCCGCGACGATCGGTTATCGTAAAGGCTTGTCCGTGTCCCCGGCGGGCCGGCCATGCATCGCTTCGGACGAGTGCTCAGAGGCGCAGGCGAGCGCCTTTCCAGACAGGGACATACGCGACTGACGCGCAGGGCAAATCAGCGAATACAAACCAACGAAGGTGAATACCGTGATTCGACACATTGTGATGTGGAAGTTGAAAGAAACCGCCGAAGGCGCGACCCGCG
>DASZIR010000186.1:0-5806 GCA_035948995.1 Paraburkholderia sp.
GCGCCGCGCTGAGGAAGCACGCGGCGGTGGGTCTGCTCACTTCGTTACAACGTAGCGGGTTGATTACCGCTCCCCCTGGTCAACCCCGAGCATGCCCAGTTGCCTGAACAAGCCCCGTACTTCAGTGCGGGGTGGTTGACGCCGCGCCTAAAACAGATCCAGCTGCGGATCGTCGCGCACGGGGTGCGCCGGTTCGGCGCGCCGGAACTGCGACATATCGAGAATGCCGCGCTGCCGCTCGTTCAGACCGAGCCGGCGCGCGGCTTGATGGAAGCGCTGCTTCAGCAGATCGGCCCATGCGCCCTCGCCCTTCATCCGGCTAGCAAAACTGGAGTCGTAATCCTTGCCGCCGCGCATGTCCCGCACCCGGCTCATTACCCGCTCGGCGCGATCCGGAAAATGTGCCGCGAGCCAGTCCTTGAAGAGCGGCGCCACTTCCCATGGCAGACGCAGCACAATATAGCTGGCGTTGCTCGCGCCCGCCTGCGCACACGCTTCCATGACCCGCTCCATGTCCGGCTCGGTGACGAACGGAATGACCGGCGCGATGCTCACGCCAACAGGGATGCCCGCCTCGCTGAGCGTGCGAATCGTGCGCAACCGGCGCGCCGGCGTAGCCGCGCGCGGCTCCAGTGTGCGGGCGATCTGCGCGTCGAGCGTGGTGATGGTGATCGCCGCCATGAACTGTCCGCGCGCTGCCATGGGCGCGAGCAGATCCAGATCGCGCTCGATCAGGGACGACTTGGTAATAGCCGCAAACGGGTGGCCGCGCTCGTGCAGCACTTCGATCACGCGCCGTGTCAGGCGCAGCTCACGCTCGACCGGCTGCCACGCGTCAGTATTGACACCCAACGCGATCGGCTCGGGCACATAAGACTTCTTCGACAACTCCCGCTCGAGCAATTCCGGCGCGTTGACCTTCGCATAAATGCGGCTTTCGAAGTCGAGCCCGGGGGACAAACCCAGATAACTATGCGTAGGCCGCGCGAAGCAGTAGATGCAGCCGTGTTCGCAACCGCGATACGGGTTGAGCGACACGCTGAACGGAATGTCCGGCGATGCGTTGCGAGTGAGAATGGTTTTGGCCCGCTCGTCAAACACCTGGGTGCGCAGCGCCGGCGGCCCGCCCTCTTCCCCCTCTCCTTCCTCGTGCAGCATCCAGCCGTCGTCGACCGCTTCACGCTGGTCGACTTCATAGCGGCCCTGCAGGTTCGTCACGGCGCCGCGCCCCTTGCGGGGCGTAGGCGGAGCGATCGGATATTCGGCGTCGGAATCGGTCACGGCAAAGTCAGACGGGAAACTGAAAACGGCTCAAGCACTGTATGAATATACAGTACCTGAGCCGTTTGTCGAGTCCTATCGGGCCCCGGAGCGCGGCGATTTACTCGCCGACCGCGATTGTCAGCGTTTCCTTGATTTCTTCCATCACCACGTAGCTTTTCGACTGCACCGCGCCCGGCAACTGCAGCAGGATATCGCCCAGCAGTTTCCGGTAGTCGGCCATCTCGCCAATGCGCGCCTTGATCAGGTAGTCGAAGTCGCCCGACACCAGATGGCATTCCAGCACCTCAGGAATCTTCTGCACTTCGCGGCGAAACTGGTCGAACATGTTGCCACTCTTGTGGTCGAGCGTAATCTCGACGAACACCAGCAGCGCCGCCCCCAGTTCAGCCGGATTGACGCGCGCGTGGTAACCGGTGATGACGCCGTCGCGCTCCATCCGCTTGACCCGCTCGATGCAAGGCGTCACCGACAGCCCGACCTGCTCGGCGAGGTCTTTCATGGCCATCCGGCCGTCCTGCTGCAACAGCTTGAGGATCTTGTGATCGAGCTTGTCGAGCGCGCGGATCGGTTGACGCTGGGTTCGCATATGCTTTTCACTGAAAATCTGAAAAATACAATAACAAAACCTACTTAACACTAAATAGTATAGCGGTTAACACTGGGCTGGACGCGTATCACCTCGTTAATCGAACAAATTCCAAACGAGCTGAACCCACCACGAACGCGCAAACCCCAAAAAACCTTTCGGAGCAGCTATGCGAGTCGTCGTTTTGGGCAGTGGCGTCGTCGGGGTGACGAGCGCCTATTATCTTGCGCGCGCGGGTCATGAGGTAACTGTGATCGACCGCGAGGCCGGCCCGGCACTCGAAACCAGCTTTGCCAACGCCGGCCAGATTTCGCCTGGCTACGCGTCGCCGTGGGCTGCACCTGGCGTGCCGCTGAAAGCCGTCAAGTGGATCTTCCAGAAGCATGCGCCACTCGCCATTCGCCTCGACGGCACGCAATTCCAGTTGCAATGGATGTGGCAGATGCTGCAGAACTGCACCTCGGCGCGCTATGCCGTCAACAAAGGCCGCATGGTGCGCCTCGCCGAGTACAGCCGCGACTGCCTGCAGGCGCTGCGGGCCGACACCGGCATCCAGTACGAGGGCCGTACGGGCGGTACGCTGCAGGTGTTTCGCACGCAGCAGCAATTCGACGGCGCCGCCAAAGACATCGCTGTGCTGAAAGACGCCAACGTGCCGTATGAACTGCTATCGCCGGCCGAACTGGCGCGCGCCGAACCGGCCCTTGCCGCGACGGCGCACAGGCTGACCGGCGGCCTGCGTCTGCCTGGCGACGAGACCGGCGATTGCCAGATGTTCACCACGCGCCTCGCCGGGCTCGCTGAAGAGCTCGGCGTGAAATTCCGCTACAACACGCCCATCGACGCACTCGCCATGGCGGGCGGCCGGATCGCCGGCGTGCAATGTGGTAGCGAGCTGGTCCGTGCGGATGCGTTCGTCGTGGCACTCGGTTCGTATTCGACGCAGTTCCTGGCGGGCATCGTCAAGATTCCGGTCTATCCGCTCAAAGGCTATTCGATCACCGCACCGATCGTCGAGGCGGCCGCCGCGCCGGTGTCGACCGTGCTCGATGAGACCTACAAGATTGCGATTACCCGTTTCGATGACCGGATTCGCGTCGGCGGCATGGCGGAGATCGTCGGCTTCGACCAGTCGCTGCGTCAGGCGCGTCGCGAGACGCTCGAAATGTGCGTGAACGATCTGTTCCCGGGCGGCGGCGATACGTCGAAGGCCAGCTTCTGGACCGGACTGCGCCCAATGACGCCGGACGGCACGCCGATCGTCGGCCGCACGCCCGTGTCGAACCTGTTCCTGAATACCGGCCATGGCACGCTTGGCTGGACCATGTCGTGCGGTTCGGGCCAACTGCTCGCCGATCTGATGTCGGGCAAACAGCCTGCCATCCAGTCGGGCGACCTGTCGGTGCATCGCTATCTCGGCGAGATCAACGGCACGGGTCGTCCGGCTTACGCATAACGATTCCGGTTTGAGCGTGCCGAGCGCTGTCAACTCACAGTAGTCCACACAGGCACAAAGCAAACGGCGCCTCACGCAGGAGGCGCCGCTTGTTTGTGTTTGTTTCTGCATGAACGCCTGACCGATCAGGCCATCAAGCGCACGTGCAACTTCAGAACTGATCTTCCGACAACGCCAGCACGCCTTCATCGCCCTTCGCGCTGACGATCGACGCTTCCAGCGCCGCCGCCTGCGGCAGCACATGCTCCGCGTAGAACTGCGCGGTGGCGATCTTCGCGCCGTAGAACGCCGGATCTTCAGCGCGCTTCTCAGTGGCGACCAACAAGGCACGGGCCATCTGCCAGCCACCCAACACGATGCCGGCCAGCTTCAGATACGGCACGCTGCCGGCAAACACCGCGTTCGGATCACGCTTCGTATTCGCGACCACGAACTCCACCGCCGCTTCAAGCGAACGATGCCCTTGCGCCAGATAGCGCTGCATCGACTGGAACGCTGCCCCGTGCTGGCCGCCGAGCGCCTCGAGCGTCTGTGCGATGCCGGCCAGCAGCGACTTCGCCACCGCGCCGCCGTCACGCACCGTCTTGCGGCCGATCAGATCGTTTGCCTGGATGGCCGTCGTACCTTCGTAGATCGGCAGGATGCGCGCGTCGCGATAATACTGAGCGGCACCCGTCTCTTCGATGAAGCCCATGCCGCCGTGCACCTGCACGCCGAGGCTCGTCACGTCGATTGACAGCTCCGTGCTCCAGCCCTTCACGATCGGCACGAGGAATTCATAGATCGCCTGATGCTCTGCGCGTTTAGCTTCGTCCGGGTGACGGTGCGCGATATCGCAATGCGCCGCGGCAACATAAGCGAGCGCGCGCGAACCCTCGGTCAAGGCGCGCATGGTCGCGAGCATGCGGCGCACGTCCGGGTGGTGAATGATCGAGACCGGCTGCCTGGCAGAGCCATCGACCGGCCGGCTTTGCACACGGTCCTTCGCGTAGGCGACGGCCTTCTGATACGCGCGCTCCGACACGCCGACACCCTGCATGCCCACCGCGAACCGCGCGGCGTTCATCATGATGAACATGTACTCGAGGCCGCGATTCTCTTCGCCGATCAGGTGACCGATCGCGCCGCCATGATCGCCGAACTGCAGCACCGCAGTCGGGCTCGCCTTGATGCCCAGCTTGTGTTCGATCGACACGCAATGCACGTCGTTGCGCTCACCCAGCGAGCCGTCTGCGTTGACGAGGAACTTCGGCACGATAAAGAGCGAGATGCCCTTCACGCCTTCCGGCGCATTCGGCGTGCGCGCCAGCACGAGATGAGCGATGTTCTTCGCCATGTCATGCTCGCCCCACGTGATGAAGATCTTGGTGCCGAACAGCTTGAACGAGCCGTCGCCCTGCGGCTCGGCGCGGGTGCGCACGAGCGCGAGATCCGAACCGGCCTGCGGCTCGGTGAGATTCATCGTGCCGGTCCATTCGCCGGAGATCAGCTTGGGCACATACATCTGTTTCTGCGCTTCGGTGCCCGCCGTCAGCAGCGCTTCGATCGCACCGTCGGTTAGCAACGGACACAGCGCAAAGGAGAGATTCGAGGCGTTGAGCATTTCGACGCACGGCGTCGCGATCAGCTTGGGCAGCCCCTGGCCTTCATACTCGAGCGGATGCTGAACGCCCTGCCAGCCACCTTCGGCGAACTGACGGAAGGCGTCGGCGAAACCCGGCGTCGCCGTGACCACGCCATCCTTCCAGCTACTCGGATTGCGGTCGCCTTCGACATTCAGCGGCGCCAGCACCTCGCCGCACAGCCTGGCCGATTCTTCGAGCACGGCCTGAGCCGTGTCGAGATTCGCATCTTCAAAACCCGGCAGCGTCGCGATGTCTTCGAGTGCGGCCAGTTCTTTCATCACGAACAGCATGTCCTTGACGGGCGCCGTATAGCTCATTTCAGTTCTCCTCCTGCCTGCGATATGAAAAGGGACGCCGGACTACTGGTCCTTGCGCCCCTTCGTTTGCTGCCAGACGCCTTTTTTGTGGCGCTATTCGGGTCAGCCGAGCTCGCTTACCAACTCCGGCACCAACGTGAACAGATCGCCCACCAGACCGTAGTCGGCGACGCTGAAAATCGGCGCTTCCGGGTCCTTGTTGATCGCCACGATCACCTTCGAGTCCTTCATGCCGGCCAGATGCTGGATCGCACCCGAGATGCCCACGGCGACGTACAGTTGCGGCGCGACGATCTTGCCGGTCTGGCCCACCTGATAGTCGTTCGGCACGAAGCCCGCGTCCACCGCGGCGCGCGAGGCACCGAGTGCTGCGTTCAGCTTGTCGGCCAGCGGCTCAAGCACCTTCATGTAGTTTTCGCCACTGCCCAGACCCCGGCCACCCGAGACGATGATCGATGCCGAGGTCAGTTCCGGACGGTCCAGCTTCGTCACTTCGCGGCTCACGAACTGCGACAGGCCACTGTCGGCTGCCGCTTCG
>DASZIR010000187.1:0-25753 GCA_035948995.1 Paraburkholderia sp.
TCGTACGCGAGCTCGTGCGCCTCGCGCAGGACGATCCCGCTTTCGTGCGCGTAACAGAAGCTCACGAACCACTGGCCGGTGACCTCACGGACGACGATCGTGTTCGGGATGCCGTACGGACGATGCGCCCTGAACGGCAACATGCCGACCGGGTTCGTCTTCGTGCCGAGCTCGATCACCCGCTCGCCCGTGGGACTGCGCACGAAACGAAACAGCTCCCGGGTGATCACCACGCTGTTGAAATCCGTCCGGCAACGATGTCGCGGCGCCTTGCCCAGTCCCTTCAGTTGCCGCTGTCTGGCGCTCATCCAGCGTACCGCACCGTTGCGCAGGATCTGGCTGGGCACCTCGTACAGCCAGCGCGTCAGCTCCCGATCCCTGAACTGGGCGTACTGCTGGTCCAGCGGGGTTTTCACGTCCGCCTTGCCCGACGCAAGTTCGAGCCGACGCTGCGCGGCGAACAGCCGGTCCTCCTCGACCTTCCCGTTGTAGATGGCCCGCTGGCATCCCACCCAGCGCCTGGGCAGCGACGCTACCCCAGGATCGGGGTAGGCCCTGAACCGGACACCGGATTGAAGAGTAGAAGACATGCGAATACTGTACATACATACAGGTCCGTGTCAAGTTCAATTCATCCGGTTTATCCCCGGCAGCACAAGCGAACCTTCGGTTCGCCGCCTATCCTTCCTCCCCGTATGAGCTTGGTTGCAAGCTCCTTCACCTTTTCGTCCATCCATCCTCCAGCATCAGGCGGGTGATCAGCGGGCGGGTCATAAGCGAGTCGTAAACATTGTGAAAGCGCATTGTGAAAGCACTCACTGTGACCGCAGCATATTGTCTGATCTTTTAGACCTGCACGCCACAGCGGTGCGGCCGGGGCAACTTCACCTCCCGGCGACGGCTGGCAAGCCAATGGTGCACCGCATAGGGACATTCTTGAGAGACGTTTTCTTTTTTGCCAAACGTTTGCGAATTGCATATCAAGTTCTCCCTCCAGTTTGCCGAAAACGCGTTCATAGCGTCCAAGACACTTAAGGGAGGAGCGACTCGTGAAGCAGCAGCTGTTTTTTGTGGCTCTCCTCGCGTTGGCCGGATGCGCGCAACTGCCAGCGGTGACGACCACGCAACCCGAGAAGCCGGTCACCAACGAGATCATGAGCTTCACGATTCCGCCGGATGCCCTGGGCGCGCGCGATCCGCAACTGACCGCCGTGCTGGCCAAAGCGGGCGCGCTGGCCGCAGCGCAGAAGCAGCCTACGACCATTCTGGTGACCGCGCTTGGGCAGGACTTTCAGTACCTCAACCAGGCCATCTGGAGAGGAGTGCCCGCTCAGCACACAGCGAAGCTGAGCCTCGACAACCTGACGGCCGGCGCGAATCAGCCGTATAGCGTGTCGATCAGGCCAACGCAATAAGGAAGCCGAGTATGTATCGCCTCATCGTACTGGCAACGAGCCTGCTGATAGCGCCGTCCGCATTCGCCGGGCAGCCGGGCAGCGACGTGCAAACGGTCGCCTCCGTGCCGGCAGCCGCAGACAAGGTTTACCCGCCACTGCCGACACTGGCCATGCTGCCGCCGGCGGCCGATGACGACGAAGATGCACCGCCCCGGCCGACGGCCCACAAAAAGAAATCGCGGGTCCCGGAACGCAAGAGCGTTGGCCTGACGGCACGGCTCGTGGTGTCTGACGCATCGCATGCGTACCTGGGCAACGTCGAGCGGCAGCTCGATCTGGCTTTACTCAAGTAGTACCCCCAATCCCCCATACCCAATACCCCATACCCACGCAAAATCGCGATCCATCACAAATCGCGCGCACGCGGAGGCCTGACTCATGTCGACCGGAAACGCTATCGCAGCGGGGCGTATGCGCCGCTCAAGCCATGACGCAGCGCATGCCTATGCAGCGCTCACCCTGTCATTGCTGGCATTGTTCTGCGGCGCAGTACGCGCGGAAGACTGCTTTAATCAGGCGGCCGCCTACCAGGGCGTCAACCCTTCGGTCCTGCGCGCAGTCGCGTGGTTCGAATCGAAGGACGACCCGACGGCGATCAACCGGAACGCCAACGGTTCGGTCGACGTCGGCCAGTTGCAGATCAATTCGATTCATTTCGGCGATCTGGCGCGCCAGGGCGTGCCCCATCGTGCGCTCACCGATCCCTGCGTGAACGTCTACGTGGCCGCCTGGCTCCTGAAGCAGAAGATGGTGAAATACGGCAACACCTGGCGAGCCATCGGTGCGTACCACTCGGAATCGCCCAAACAGCGCGACGCTTACGCACGTAGCATCCAGAAGGTGCTCGTGAGCTGGGGTGAGCTGCAAGCGTCTCGATAGGCGGGGAGCACGGGTCGCAATCTCACTCGCCTGCTGACTGGAGACGGCGGCTATCCACGGCTGGGCCGCCGCAAGCCGCACGCGCTAAATAGACAGGCATCCGAACGTTTTCGCGTCTGACGGAAATCCTCGGAAAAGCACGCGTTCCATTCCCGGTCGTCTGCTACGCATCGGCCACCGGTTCCCAGGAACCGCGCCCAATTCACGCGTTCAATGATGATAGGGAAGGTCGCGCGGCGGGTCGGCCTCGGGCGCGGCAGCGGGCGCGGCAGCGGGCGCTTTGGCGAACTCGGCCTCAACCATCGCCCGTGCGAGGATACGCTTTGCATCCGCACTGCTCGAATCGATCACGAGCGCGTTGCCCGCGTGATGCCAGGCGCAGGTCCAGCGCCCGCTGTTTTCGCAGCCGCGCGCGACATCCAGTGCAACGTCGCGCTGCTGTTGGCGCTCGCTCAGATCCGTGCTCATGGCGAGTGCATCACGGTTCTTCGGCTGTACCGCGATGACCGCAGCGAGCCGTGACCCGGCCGCGGAGAGATTGTCCTTTTGCAGCATGGCACGCGCGATTTGCAAATTCCTCACCACGTCCGGGCCCGGCTGATCCGTCTTGCGCTTCACATCGCGCCTCGCGTCTGGCGCTGCGGGCGTGGCGCGGGGTACCGCGGCGAGCGTTACGGGCGGCGTGGGCGTAGCCGGCTGAGGGGCGGGCGGCCGGGGCGCAGCGGTCATCTGAGGCGCGACCGGCCTGGGCGCAACGGCCATCTGTGGTGGAGCGACGGGCCTGGGCGTTGCGGCCACCTGAGGCGCGGCAAGGTTGGGCGCAACGGCCATCTGCGGTGGAGCGGCGGGCCTGGGCGTGGCGGTCACCTGAGGCGCGGCAAGCCTGGGCGCAACGGCCACCTGAGGCGCGGCATGCTTGGGTGTTGCCGTTACCTGAGGTACGACCGGGGTCGGCGCTTCGACCAGTTGAGGCGGCGGCTTCGACCTGGCCAGCGCCGCTGCGTCCTGCTTTGGAATCGCCGGCCTGAGTGCAACAACCGGCGGCGGCTCAGCCAGCTTTGACACGGCGGGATGCTGCGTGGCTAGCGTCTGCTCGGCCGCCTTCGGAACAACCGCCTTCGACGCGGCCAGCGCCGGCGGTGTCGATACGGACGGCCTGGGCACGACGGAATGCGCCACGCTCGCCGCCGGAGTGCCGACAGACGGCGCCGCCTGCTGGGTCGTTACCGCGCCGAATACCGCTTTGGGGGCTTCCCGGCCCGCATCGCTGCCTGGCGTGAGGACGAGGTATCCGGCAACCCATACCGCCGCCAGCAACAAGGCCGCCAGTGCCCCCACCAGCCATGCCCAGCGGTGCCGGTTCGGCGTGCGCCAGGGATCGTGCTTCGCATAGAACTGATCGTCCGCGACGCCGGCAGCCGTCTTCCACGCGGCCGGCGCCGCCAGTTGCGGCTTGATCGAGGACTGAGGCGCGGGCAGCCGCGCTTTCGCAGACGCGGCAGGTGGCGGATAGAAGCCGAGCGGGTCGGTCTGGTTCGCACCGCAGGAAGGACAGGACAGCAAACGGGCGGCTAATGTCACACCACAGTGCCGGCACTGTGTCGAATCGTACTGATCTGAACTGCGGTCGCTAAGCATTGGCCGAACCGCCACTCACGTTTCGAGAACAGACATGTCCACCTCATTGAGTGCAGCACGCGCGACCCGCGGCATCAGTAACGACTGGCGTTATCGACAAGCTCTTTCTGTGATCGGAGCGTGCCCGCAAACGAATAGGCAGGGTAAGCGCAATATGATCTGCTTGCGAATAAAGATCAATCGGCTATTTCGGACAATTGGCCGATCAGCGATAGGTGCCGAGAGGCGTGCCGGGATGCAACACCAGCATACCGGTCGGCAAATGTTGCGCGACAGCACAGACAAATCAGCGCAAACTGGCGTGATGCTCGGACATTTCGGCGAGCAAACATGCAAATGGGGAGCCTGTCATGGCAAAAGGTCAGATGCGCAGCAATCGCGAAGTAAAGAAGCCGAAGCAGAGCAAAAAGTCACCGCCCACCACCTCGCCTTCGGGCGCGCCGCCCATCAGGGTAGCGCCGGCTTCGTCGGCCCCGCAGAAAAAGTCGTGAGCCGGCGCTAACCGCCACGACGCTGCGCGAAGTCGCTTCAGTTGTGCACGCGGCAAGTAGGGGACGTTGAGCCAGCTGCTTGCCGGTTTTCTTTTTAAGCCCAGCCCCTCTTCAGCCTTTTTCAGCCCATCAGGCACGACTGAATTTCGCACGCCACAGCCCGTCGAGTGAATACAGGGCGAGTGCCGCCCAGATCGCACCATAGCCGATCAGTTGCACCCCGCCGAACGGCTCCTGGTAGATCAGCACGCCAACCAGCAATTGCAGCGTCGGTGTGACGTACTGGATCAGCCCAAGCATCGACAGCGGAATGCGCCGCGCCCCGGCCGCAAACAGCAGCAGCGGAATCGCCGTAATCGGCCCGGCCAGCACAAGCAACAGCTTGATTGCGGCTGAAGCGGCCACGAAGCCGTTCCCGCCATGCAACATGCCGAACCCGAGATACAGCAGCGCCAGCGGAAACAGCAACATGGTTTCCAGCGTCAGCCCTTCCAGCGCCCCGAGGCGGGCGATCTTGCGCAGCAGGCCGTAGCCGGCAAAGCTCCCCGCGAGGATCAGGCTGATCCACGGCAGCCGCCCGTTCTCCCACGTGAGCCACAGCACGCCGGCCGCGGCGATGGCCACCGCGAGCCACTGCACACGCCGCATCCGCTCACCGAGAAACGCCAGCCCGAACAGCACGTTGATCAGAGGATTGATGAAATAGCCGAGGCTCGCTTCGACGATATGCCCGGCGTTCGCCGCCCAGATGTAGACGCCCCAGTTGGTCGACAACAGCACTGCGCTCACCGCGAAACGCGCGAGCAGGCGCCGGTCGCGCAGCACGGGGCCGAGCCAGCGCCATTGACCGCGCACGGTGAGGACCGCGAACAGGAACAGCATCGACCACACCATCCGGTGCGCCAGGATCTCCAGCGCCGAGATCTGATGAAGGGTTTTGAAGTAGACCGGAAAGAGACCCCACAGGGTAAAAGCCAGAAACGCGTAGACGACGCCGGAGTTCATTTTTATCGGTGAGCGGACAGGAGCGAGACGGAAACGAGGCGCGCGTGCAGGCCAGGGAGACCGATTGTAAGCCTGCTGTGAAGCTCGGCGATACCGTCCTGCAAGGAAACAGGACACGAGCGGGGACGCCGCAGCCGGACCCCGCGCAGAGGAGCAGACTGCCTGCGCTTGACTGCCCGCAAATGCCCGCGACCCGCGAGCGCCCCAGTTTTGCGACAATAGCGCCTTTGCCGCACCCGTTCGCCCCGTCGATCCCACGCCTGACGTGAGACCTGCCGGGCCGGGGAGGCGGTTTGCAACCTCCTACGACCGGCAGCGGTCCGCTCAATGGCACTCCCCCACATCGATCTCCTGTACTCCGTATCTGGCCTGTTTGTCGGCTTTCTCGTCGGACTGACGGGCGTCGGCGGTGGCTCGCTGATGACGCCGATCCTCGTCCTGCTGTTCAAGGTCCACCCCGCGACCGCGGTCGGCACCGACCTGCTGTATGCCGCCGCCACCAAGGCGACCGGTACGCTGGTACATGGCCTGAAGGGTTCGGTGGACTGGCAGGTGACCACGCGGCTCGCCGCCGGCAGCGTCCCCGCCGCCACCGTCACGCTGATCCTGCTGCACCGCTACGGGATGGACACGCCGGGCGCGAGCCGCCTGATCCAGATCGTGCTCGGCGCGGCCTTGCTGATCACGTCGGTGGCGCTGGTGTTCCGGCCGCAACTGGCCAGGCTCGGCGCGGGCCGCCAGAGCGCGCTCACCCAGGGCCGCACGCTCGGCTTGACCGTGGTGACGGGGGCGGTGCTGGGGGTGCTGGTGTCGCTGACCTCGGTGGGCGCGGGGGCAATCGGCGTGACGGTGCTGTTACTGCTGTACCCGCGGTTGCCCACCACCCGCATCGTCGGCTCGGATATCGCGCATGCCGTGCCGCTCACGCTGCTCGCGGGCGCCGGCCACTGGTTGCTGGGCTCGGTGAACTGGTCGATGCTCCTGTCGCTGCTGGTGGGCTCGCTGCCGGGCATTGCGATCGGCAGCTATCTGTCTTCGCGGGCACCGGACGCGCTGTTGCGCAACGTCCTCGCTGCCACGCTAACGCTGGTCGGCGCGAAGCTGGTGCTGTCCTGAAGGGCAAACCGCCCCGCGCGGGCCGCCCAGCGAGGGCCACGCAGCGGCCCCAGGCGGGCCGCCCTACTTGAAGAACCGGCAGTTCAGGTCGGTTTCGAACTGCCGCACCCAGTAGCCGGCTTCGTCGGCGCGATACGACTGCGCCCAGCCGCCGCGCCGCACTGTCACGAGCCGGCGGTGATGCGCCAGGTCGTCCGGATCGGCCGACCCGGTGATTTCAAAGTGCGCCGGCGCAAAGCCATGCCTCGCGCATACCAGTTCGAAGGCTGCCCGTTCGCCGATCGGCAGATCCGTGTAGTGCTGAAGCGCTGTGTCCATTTCGGTTCGCTCCGGGTTGAATCCGGGTTGACCGGGTTGACCCCGGGTTGAATCGCACCCGCCAGCCTTCACAGTACGCCTTCATCGGGGAAAATTGTGTGTCACAGCGCACGACAGATGTAGCGCGCATCGGCCATGCATCGCGGCGGCGCAAGCGCCCTGGCCGCCCCAAAATAAAACGGGCCCCGGCCAGTGGCCAGGACCCGTTTCGGGCGGGCCGGGCTCGCGCCCGGCCGGCATCGATCAGTTCGGCAGCACGACCGTCAGCTTGTTCGACACCGACGTCACGCCGTCGACGCCCTTGGCGACCTCGCCTGCCTTGTCGATCTGGCCCTGGTCAGGCACCGAACCGGTCAGCGTCACTGCGCCGCCACGAGCGCGCACGGCGATGCTCGACACGTCGATACCCTGAGCCTTGGCGAGCGCGCTGCGTACTTTGCGACCCAGCTGGCTGTTCGCCTTCTTGACGCTCTTGGCGCTCGGCGCCGCCATCGTGCCGCTTGCCATCGTGCCGCTTGCCATTGCGTCGCTAGACTGTGCATACACGTTACACGCGAGCACCACCGCCACCACACCACCCAGCGCCTTCAGAAAATCGACCGATTTCATGACTTCTCCTTTTTACTTCGGTTATGACCGCATCTACCAAGCGGCTTCGTTACGACTTCCGGTGGCCGGTGCGCGGCACGCGACTGGGCGCGGCTGGGCGACGGCCGAATATGGCTTTGACACGGCATGCGAGAGGCGAGAGAGGCCGGCCTGGGCCACCGCGTGGGCGATGCACCGGCCGGCATGCCGCGAAGTCCGCCAGCGCGCCCGGTTCTCCTTTGTCGCGCCGGGTCGCGCTGCGCAAACGCTGAATCGCAGCAGCGATGCACAATTTAATCTACACGCGCGAGAAGCGCAAAGGGTTTAGCAAGGGGTGGCACCCGCCCGCGGCGCGCCGCTCATACGCCGCTCATGCGCCTTGCACGCGCCGTTCACGTTTTGTTACGGGTTTCTCAAAGGCCGGCGCCAGCCCACCTGCCGCCGCCGCGCCAATCTCATGTACCATCGGCGCGAACGCGCTCCGCCGGGCGGGGCCGTGCGCCAGGGGGCAAGCCCTCGCGGCCGGCTTGCGCCAGGCGGCGTCGGCAGCGAGCGCCGCAGCACGCTGTGCGGCGCGCCTTGATTCAATCAATTCACTGAACGGCCCAAGCCGTCACGTCATCCGATGAAGTCTTCCACCGGTCGCAAACCTGTTCGCCTCGTCGCCCGCTTCGTGGCGATCTCATGGCGCGATCTGGCGGTATCGTTCGGTCCGATCCTGTTGATCGCCGCCGCGGCCATCTGGGCGGCCGTACGCCTGATCCAGCCCGCGCCGCCCAGCACCCTGACGATCACCGCCGGCCCTGAAGGCAGCTCCTTCTGGAGCGCCGCGCAGAAGTACAAGACGATCCTCGCGCGCAACGGCATCACCCTCAACGTGCTGACGTCGGAGGGCTCGGCCGAGAACCTCAAGCGCCTGTCCGATCCGGACAGCCACGTCGATGTCGGCTTCGTGCAGGACGGTATCGCACCCGGCCAGAGCACGAGCGGCCTGATGTCGCTGGGCAGCGTGGCCTACGTGCCGCTCGCGATCTTCTATCACGGCTCCACCGTCACGCGGCTGTCCGAATTCAAGGGCCTGCGCCTCGCAATCGGCGCAGAAGGCAGCGGCACCCGCGAGCTGGCGCTGGCGCTGCTCAAGGCGAACGGTATCGAGCCCGGCGGCACCACGAGGCTGCTGCCGCTGTCCGGTGACGCCGCCGCCGAGGCGCTGGTGTCGGGCAAGGTGGACGCGGCCTTCCTGACCGGCGATTCCGCGCAGCCGCCGGTGATGGGCAAGCTCTATCGCACGCCGAATGTGCAGTTCTACAATTTCACGCAGGCTCAGGCGTACGCCCGCCGCTTTCCTTACCTGACGCAGATCCAGATGCCGATGGGCGCGTTCGACCTGGGCAAGAACCTGCCATCGGAGCCGATCGAGATGGTGGCCCCCACCGAAGAACTGGTCGCGCGCGACTCGCTCCATCCGGCGCTCTCCGATCTGCTGATCGAAGCGGCGCGGGAGGTGCACGGCAAGCCCAACGTCATGCAGCGTGCCGGCGAATTCCCTGCGCCGCTCGCCCACGACTTTCCGGTCAGCGACGACGCCGCGCGCTACTACAAGTCCGGCAAGAGCTTCCTGTACCGGTTGCTGCCGTTCTGGATCGCGAGCCTCGCCGACCGCCTGCTGGTGGTGGTCGTGCCGCTCGTCGTCGTGCTGATTCCAGCCTTGCGGCTGGTGCCGTCGCTGTATGCGTGGCGGGTCAAATCGCGGATCTACCGCTGGTACGGCGCGCTGATCGCGATCGAGCGCGGCGCGCTCAGCGAGACCTCGGCCGAGGAGCGCCAGTCACTGATCGAGAAGCTCGATGCGATCGAGGAATCCGTGAACGGCCTGAAGATGCCGCTCGCCTATGCCGACCAGTTCTACGTGTTGCGCGAGCATATCGGCTTCGTGCGTGACCGGCTCACGCAGGGGCGCGATCTTCGCTACGACGCGGCGCGCGACGCCCGCGAGGACGGTCCGGAAACGCCCGACAAGCCGTCCCCCACCCCGACGCAACCGGCCTGAGCGAGGCGGCAGGCCGTCCGCAGCGGTTGCGGTGCAGCCGGTGTGAATCCGGCGAGGTCCGGGTACGCGGCGCCGGTATGGCGGCATGGCGAGGGCGGCGCGTTTCAGCACACGCTGAAAATCAAAGCAACGCTGCACGCGGCTCCCGCTCCGCGTAAGATCACGTCAAACTGGACGGTTTAACAGACGCGCGTAGCCGACGCTCCGTCCAGACTTGAGCAATCCGGGAGACATTTATGACCGATGGCATCGACGCCACGAAACCGTTGTGGTTTTACGACTTTGTCTCGCCGTTCACGTATCTGTTGCTCGAGCAACACGACAAATGGCCGGGCTTTCCGTTCGTCTTCACCCCGGTTGTCCTGAGCGAGCTGTACCAGCACTGGGGCCAGCGCCCCGCTTACGGCGTGCCCACCAAGCGCGTATACACGTACCGTCACGCGCTGTTTCGCGCGGAGCAGCTCGGTATCCCGTTCAAGATGCCGCCCGCCCATCCGTTCGATTCGACCAAACCGCTGCTGCTCGCGGTGGCGGCCAAGGCCGACATCCAGTGTGTGCGCGAGATTTTCCGCTTTATCTGGCGCGAGGGGCGCGATCCGTCGAGCGCGGACGGCTTTGCCGAGCTGTGCGAACGAGTCGGACTGCCGGACGGTCCCGAGCTGATCGGGAGCGAAGAAATCAAGGCGCAACTGCGCCGCAACACCGCCGACGCGATCGCGCTCGGCGTGTTCGGCGTGCCAACTTTCTGGCTAAACAATCAGCTGTTCTGGGGTGAGGACGCCCTGCCGATGGTGTTGTACTGCGCGCGCACACCGAACTGGCTCGAGTCGAAGGAAGTGAAGCGGATCAGCTCGCTGCCTTCCGGCATGAAGGGCTGACGCGCTGAATTTTTTGGCAGGGTGAAAGGCAACGACAGGGCCCGGCCCGAGGGCGCCGTCCGGAGCGTCGCCCATGTGATGCCGGCCATACCGCGCCCGCTATGGCCGGCGCACGGCAAACGGGCCTAAGGTTATGGACCTAGCGAGCGCTCCGCGAGCCGTCTGGCCGGCGGCTGCGCGGGACGCGTCACCTGAGTCTGATCCTCCGCCCACCTGATCCATGGACGACACTGCCGCCTCCCTCGATATCTGGCTCGTGCGCGTGCTGCGCACGCTGCTCGTCGAGCGCAGCGTCACGCAAACAGCGCTGCGCCTGAACCAGACCCAGCCGGCGATCAGCACCGCGCTGCGCAAGCTGCGCGAGACGCTCAACGACCCGATCCTCGTGCGCGGCAAATCCGGCATGGTACCGACCGAATACGGCGCATCGCTGCTGCCGTCCGCGCAACGCGTGCTGCGTGAAGTGGATTTTGTCGCCACGCCGCATGGCGATTTCGATCCGGGACGCTCGCGCCGCACGTTCCGGGTCGCGGCGCCTGACTATCTGAACGACTTCTTCATGCCGACCGTGATCGCGCAGTTTCGCGAAGCGGCGCCGCACGCGCGTCTGGAAATCGATTCGCTGAACCCGACGCTCGACCACGCGGCCGCCCTCGACGCCGGCGACCTCGATCTGGTGATCGGTAACTGGCCGAAGCCCGATGCGCGCTTCGAGAAAAGCGATCTGTTCTCGGACACGGTGGTCTGCCTGATGCGTGCGGACCACCCGCTCGCACAGGCGCCGATGACGCGCGAGACCTATCTGGCCGCTCCGCATCTCGCGCCGACGCCGTATAGCGGCGCGAGCAGCGGGGCGATCGATGTCGGCTTTGCGCGGGCCCGCGCCGAGCGCCGCATCGTCACGACGCTGCCCTACTTTGGCCTCGTGCCGCAGGTGCTGCTGCAATCGGATCTGATCTTCACCACGACGCGCCGCTTTGCGAGCCATTACGCCAGCATCCTGCCGCTCGCGGTGGTCGACGTGCCGATTCCGTTTCCGCGCATCAAGTGCTATCAGTTGTGGCATCCGCAACCGGACCGGCCGAGCGATATCGGCTGGTTGCGCACGTTGATGTCGCAGGTGTCGGGCTTGCTGGTGGCGCAGAAAACGCCGCGGGTGAAGCGGGCGCCGGTGGCGCAAGAGGTTTCTGCGGAAGGTCGATGAGGCGGGAAGCGCCGTGTTGACCGGCTGGTTAGTGGGCCCGGCGCAGATTCAACGCAGTTCAAACGCTTGCGTACAGATCTCGTGATGCCGACGCCTGCAGAGGCGAGGCAACCTGTCGCGAGCGCACCTGCAGCAACTCGGCGCAGACGGCCACCGCGATCGACGACGGCGCCTTGTCGACGATCCCCGTCACGCCAATCGGGCAGGTCATCTCCACCAGCCGTTCCGGATCGACGCCCCGCCCGATCAGCCGCCGTTCGAATTTCACACGCTTGGTCTTCGAGCCGATCATCCCGAAGTACGTGAAGTCGCGCCGTCGCATGATGCGCACGGCGAGCGAGAAATCGAGCGCATGGTTGTGCGTCATCACCAGGAAACAGGCGCCGGCCGGGGCCTTGTCGACGATCGCATCGGGCGTGTCGGTAGCCTCGAGCTGCACGTTGGCGGGGACTTCGTCGGGGAACAGCTCGTCGCGCTCGTCGACCCACTGGACGACGCATGGCAGGCGTCCCAGCAGCGTGACGAGCGCGTGCCCGACGTGTCCGGCGCCGAACAGCACGACATGCATCGGTGCCGGGCTCGACGCGGCATGACCGCTGCGCCGGCCGGTCTGAACAGAAGAAAGAGCATTCATCGCAAGCCTTCCCGTCGCGCTTCGCTTACTGCCGGTCCGCGGGCGCTGCCGCAGTAGCAGCAGTGGCCGCACGCACGGCGCCGACCGCCTTGAGGATTTCTTCGCTGGTCGCGGGCGCGTTCAGCGGGGGGTTGACCTTGTAGTCGCCCACGCTCGCCACCGCGTCGCGGATCGCAAAGAACACCGAGAACGGCAACAGCAGCGGCGGCTCGCCGGTGGCCTTCGAACGATGGATGCTGTCCTCCGCATTTCTGTTCCTGAAGAGTCGCACATTGAAGACCGGCGGCGTGTCGTTCACGGTCGGAATCTTGTAGGTGGACGGTGCGTGCGTCATCAGCTTGCCGCCGGGGTTCCACCACAATTCTTCGGTCGTCAGCCAGCCCATGCCTTGAATGAATGCGCCTTCGACCTGTCCGACGTCGAGCGCCGGATTCAGCGATGCGCCCACGTCATGCAGCGCATCGGCGCGCAGCACGCGCATTTCACCGGTCAGCGTGTCGATCACGACTTCCGAGACCGCCGCGCCATACGAGTAATAGTAGAACGGGCGGCCCTGCAGCTTCGACTGATCCCAGTAGAGCTTCGGCGTTGCATAGAAACCGTCCGACCAGAGCTGCACGCGCGCGAGGTATGCCTTCGCGATGATCTCTTCGAAAGGCACCACGGCCTCGCCGACCTTCACCCGGTCATGGGCGAAACGCACGCTGGCAGCCCTCACTTCCCCCGCGCCGTAACGCTCGGCGGCGAACGCGGCAAGACGCTCGCGCAACTGGCGCGCGGCGTCCTGCGCCGCCTTGCCGTTCAGGTCAGAACCGGTCGAGGCGGCGGTCGCCGAGGTATTCGCCACCTTGCTGGTGTCGGTCGCCGTCACGCGCACGCGGTTAAAGCTCACCCCAAGCTCATGCGCCACCACTTGCGCGACCTTGGTGTTGAGGCCCTGCCCCATCTCCGTGCCGCCGTGATTCACGAGCACCGAGCCGTCCGTATAGATGTGCACCAGCGCGCCGGCCTGGTTGAAGTGCGTCACGTTAAACGCAATGCCGAACTTCACCGGCGTAAGCGCCAGTCCCTTCTTCAGCACCTCGTTGTTCGCGTTGAACTCGCGGATCGCGGCGCGGCGTGCGCGGTAATCGCTGGTTGCCTCGAGCTCGTCGATCAGCTCGTGAATCACGTTGTCTTCAACCACCTGACCGTACGGCGTCTGATTGCGCTCCGTCTTGCCGTACAGATTACGGCGGCGCACGTCGAGCGAATCCTCGCCGAGCGAACGCGCGACGTTGTCCATGATGTATTCGATCGCGAACGCGCCCTGCGGGCCGCCGAAGCCGCGAAACGCGGTGTTCGACTGCGTGTTGGTCTTGCCGCAGAAGCCGTCGATGGTCACGTCCGGGAGCCAGTACGCGTTGTCGAAGTGGCACAGCGCGCGCGTCATCACCGGACCCGACAGGTCGGCGGAGAAGCCGCAACGCGAGGTCATGTCCACCGTCACACCGTCGATCACGCCCTTGTCGTCGTAGCCCACCTCGTAGGTGTAGTGGAAATCGTGACGCTTGCCGGTGATCATCATGTCGTCGTCACGGTCCGGACGCAGCTTCACCGGACACAGCAGCTTCCACGCGGCAATCGCCGCACAACAGGCGAACAGGCCCGATTGCGATTCCTTGCCGCCGAAACCACCGCCCATCCTGCGGCATTCGACCAGCACGTTGTGCGAGGCGACGCCAAGCGCGTGCGCCACGAGGTGCTGCATCTCGGTCGGGTGCTGCGTCGAGCAGTAGACGTGCATGCCGTCGTCGTCCTTCGGCACCGCGTAGGAGATCTGGCCTTCCAGATAGAACTGTTCCTGACCGCCGAGCAGCATTTCGCCCGCGTCATGGTGCGCGGCACGCGCGATTTTCGCACCGGCATCGCCACGCGCGAGCTTCATGGGCGGCAGGACGCGCTGATTGGCGGCACGGGCCTGCTGCGCGGTGAGGATCGCCGGCAGCTCTTCGTAGACGACGTCGGCGCGGCGGGCCGCGAGGCGTGCCGTTTCATGCGAAACCGCGACGACGATGAACATCGGCTGGCCGACATACTGCACGACGCCATCCGCGAGAATCGGATCGTCGCCGTGAATGATCGGGCCCACGTCGTTGACACCGGGGATGTCGCCAGCGGTGAAGATCGCGACGACGCCAGGCGTTGCGCGCACCTTGTCGAGCGACATCGAAACGATCTTCGCGTGCGCTTTCGACGACAGGCCGAGCGCGGCATGCAGCGTGCCGGCGAGCACGGGGATGTCGTCGGTGTAGGTGGCGCGGCCGCTCACATGCAGATGCGCGGATTCGTGCGGGCGCGAGACGTGCACCTGGGTGAATTCGTCAATGCGATCGTCGAGGTCCTGAGCGTCTTTCAGGAACGGTTCTGCGTGCTGATTCATTCGAATGGTTCTCCGTATCCGTGTGACTTTGTCAGGCGTTCGCGCCGGCGGCTTCCACCGCGCGCACATCGAGCGCGGACCTGGGCAGCGGATTGTGCGGACGCGTTTCGAGCCAGAAGCGGTACAGCGTGTTTTTCGCGCCTTCGACACGGTAGTTGCTGGTCGCGCGCATATCGCTTAGCGGCGCGTAGTCCTGGCCGAGCGCGAGCATCGCGGCCTGCGCGGTGGCTTCGTGCCATTCGGCATCGCGCAGTACGGCTTCGGCGTGGCTCGCGCGCCTGGGCGTTGCCGCCATTCCGCCGAAGGCGATGCGCGGCTCGCGGATCGTGTCGCCGTCCGCGATAAACGAGAACGCGGCGCACACCGCCGAGATATCCGAATCGAAACGCTTGGACAGCTTGTACGTGCGGAACTGCAGGTTCTTGCGCGCGCCGGTGCGGGTCGGCACCTTCAGGCCGAGGACGAACTCATGCTCGGCCATGTCCTTCTTCTGGTACGCGAGGTACAGGTCTTCGAGCGGCATCTCGCGCTCGATCTCGCCGCCACGCACCACCACACGTGCACCCAGCGCAATCAGGCCGGGCATCGAGTCGCCGATCGGCGAGCCGTTTGCGACGTTGCCGCCAAGCGTGCCGGCATTGCGGATCGGCAGCGAGGCGAAGCGCTGCCACATCTCGGTCAGCTCCGGATAGTGCTTCGCCAGTTCGGCGTACGCGGTCTCGACGGTAACGCCCGCACCGATCTCGATCCAGTCGTGCGAGGTGTCGAGGCGCTGCAACGCGTCGATCTGGCCGACGTAGACGATGTTGCCGAGTTCGCGCATCTGCTTGGTGACCCACAACCCAATATCGGTGCTGCCGGCAAGAATGCGCGTCGCCGGTTGCGCGGCCTTGATCTGCGCGAGCGCCTTGACCGTGCGCGGCGCGTCGAATTGCTGGCCGGCGTGTTCGTAATGGAAGGTGTCGCCGCGCTCGAGCGTGGCGAGCGTGCGCGACAGGGCGGCCACGTCGACCGGCGCTTTCGGCGCGGGCGCTTCGAACATGCGCACGGCTGCGTCAACGATCGGCCGGTAGCCCGTGCAGCGGCACAGGTTGCCGGTCAGCGCGTTGCTGATGTCCTCGCGCGAGGGCACGGTCTTGCTGGCGCACGCATGTTCGTGGCCATGCTTTTCGTACAGCGACCACATCGACATCACGAAGCCCGGCGTGCAGAAGCCGCACTGCGAGCCGTGACACTCGACCATCGCCTCCTGCACCGGATGCAACGAACCGTCCGGCTGGCGCAGGTCTTCGACCGTGTAAAGCGCCTTGCCGTCGAGCGTGGGCAGGAACTGGATGCAGGCGTTGACCGCCTTGAAGTTGACGCCGCCCGCTTCATCGCGCTCGCCGATCACGACCGTGCACGCGCCGCAGTCGCCTTCGGCACACCCTTCCTTGGTACCGGTGCAGTGCGCGTCTTCACGCAGGTACTGAAGCACGGTGCGGGTGACGGGCGCATCCGTAATCTCGCGGATCGCGTTGCGGTGGTAGAAGCGAATCGGCTGGCTCATGTGTCGTTACTCCCGGTTGTTCTGTGTCCGTGGGGACCGTGCTGCAGTGACGGTTCGAACGCTATCACCGTCAATATTTGCAACCCATAGTGGGGATCGCATGCGGGACATATCGTTGGAACAATAAATGGATGAGTCTGGAGCGAACTGCACTTATACAGGGCACGCTTTATAACTGCATTTCTCGCTTGAATCGGCCTTTTTTGCCAATTCGATACGCTTGACGCCGCCTCATGAGGCGGCAGGGTCGTGGCAATGAACCGGAAAACCGGCGACATAGGCATCTGGCACCGTATTTTTGGCCGTAAAAATCTTAAGCAAACCCTGCAAAGGAATCGGTTCCATGGGAAAATCATGCTATCCCGCCGTTTTCAAGTCTCGTTTTCCCCATGTCCGCCGACACAGCCACACCGCGCAGCGAGTTTGCGACGACCCTGCAGATCATTCCGGTCGTTTTTTTCACGTTTATTTGCTACCTGACCATCGGGATTCCGCTCGCGGTGCTACCGGGTTATGTCCACGACGACCTCGGCTTTAGCGCTGTCGTCGCCGGTGCGGCGATCAGCGTGCAGTATCTGGCGACGCTCGCCTCGCGCGCGCTCGCCGGCCGCTCGGCCGACACGCTCGGGCCGAAGCGGACGGTGGCGATCGGCCTGATCGGCTGCGGCATCAGCGGGGTGATGTTGCTGCTCGCGGTGCTCTGCGGACACTGGCCCGGGCCCAGCCTGACGCTGCTGGTGCTAAGCCGCCTCGTGCTCGGTTTCGGCGAAAGCCTGTGCGGGACGGGAGCGATTCTCTGGGGGATCGGCCGGGTCGGGGTTTCGCACAATGCGCGCGTGATCTCGTGGAACGGCATTGCCACCTACGGCGCGCTGGCAATCGGCGCGCCGCTCGGCGTGGCGATCGCGCACACGGTTGGCTTCGCGGCGCTCGGCATCGTGGTGATCGCGCTGGCCGCGCTCGGCTACTACCTCGCCCGGCCCATCGCGCCGGTGCCGGTCGTGCACGGCGAACGGATGTCTTACCGGAGCGTGTTCATGCGCGTGCTGCCGCATGGGATCGGGCTCGCGCTCGGTTCGGCAGGATTCGGGTCTATCGCGACCTTCATCACGCTCTTCTACGCCGCGCGGCACTGGCCGAATGCGGCGCTGTCGCTGACCGTCTTCGGCACGCTGTTTATCGGCGCGCGCCTGCTGTTCGCCAATACGATCAAGACGTATGGCGGCTTCCGGGTAGCGATTGCGTCGTTTTCATTCGAATGCGTGGGCCTGCTGATGCTGTGGCTGGCGCCCGTACCTCACCTTGCGCTGGCCGGTGCCGCGTTGACCGGTTTCGGCTTTGCGCTGGTGTTTCCGGCGCTCGGCGTCGAAGCCGTGGGACTCGTGCCGCCAGCCAGCCGCGGCGCGGCGTTGTCGGCTTACTCCGTGTTTCTCGATCTGTCGCTGGGCATTACCGGCCCGCTTGCCGGATATATTGCCGGTGCGTTCGGGTACGGGTCCGTGTTTCTGTTTGCCGCCGTGGCGTCCGCTGCCGCCGTGGTGCTGTCGACGATGCTGTATTTGCGCAATGCGCGGGTGCCGAACGCGCCGGCCGCTACTTGAAGATCCCGTCGTTGATTGGCGATCGGGTCCGGCGCGCTGGCAGGTTCCCCGCGTTGGGTTCGTTGCTTGCAGCGCTTCGCGGACCGCTTCGGCGGCTCGTTGCGGGCTGATCGGCCTGGCGGCCCAGCGGCCTGGGGGTTTGGCGGCCCGGCAGCCTAGGGGCCCAGCGGCTTAGGGGTTTGGCGGCCTAAGGAAAGAAAACCTCATTGAGCGACTGCGCGTCGTCATCGCCGCCGCGCGCCACGCGGCGCCCCACCAGCAGGCCTGCGTCATAGGCGGCTTCAAGCGCCAGCGCGAGATGTTCCACGTTGACGATGCAAAAATCCGCAGTCGGCTTCCCGGCCGACTCAAGTTTCTCGATGCCAAGGACGTCCGTGGCGATCGTCTGCAGTAGTTCGAGACGTTCCTCGCAGATGGTATTGCTCATTTCGTACCCCCTTTACAGGCGGGGCGTGACGACTCACATGAGAAATCACTATTGCCCTATTTGCCTTTGATTTAGATCAGTGCTCGGTTGTAATAATAGTAAGAAAAGGCGCTCCTGGCACGTGACATGCGGTCGCAGATTGAGGCTCTATTCCAGAAAAATGACGGCATCTGCGTCAATTGGGCGCGCTAATCCGGTGAATTCCTGCGAAAAAGCGAAGTCAGTCACACGCCAGCGACGGCTGCACATAACAGGGCCGTCCGGGTTGGCTGTCCGGACAGGCCCCCTGTTCATCACGCGCACGCTACCCTAGCGTGCCGCCATGCTGCGCGCGCCGCCCGAGAGCGACTTTTCGAGGGCGGCCACGCCGGCCGGCAAGTCGACTGCCACGCCCAGGTCCAGCACGGTCCGGCCGAGCGCATGCAAGGTGCGGAACAGGTTGTGTTCGCGGCACTGCTCGCCCATCTGCCCGATGCGCACGATCGGCAAACCAAACGAGCCCGAGATCTCCACCTGGTGCTGGCGCGAAATGTGGCCGCAGATATCACCGGGACTCAGACCTTGCGGAACCTCGATCCCGACCACCGAATTCAGGCGGCACTCGGGCGGCGTATAGAGCTGCAAGCCCAACGCCGTGATGCCTTCCTGCAGCGCTACCGAGCACTTCAGATGTCGTGCAAAGCGCTTTTCGAGCGTCTCCGCGCACACCAGACGCAAGGCCTCGTGCAACGCCAGCACGCCCGACACCGGCGCCGTGTAGTGGTAACCGGCGTTGTGCCAGAAGTTCTCTGCGAGCGATGCATCGAGACACCAGTGCGCATTCGCGGCCGTGCGGCCCTTCACCCGCTCCCAGGCAGCGTCGGAGAATGCAATCAGCGACACGCCCGGGATTGACGACAGCCCCTTCTGGCCACCGGTAATCACCGCGTCGATTCCCCACGCGTCCATCTCGAGCGGCATCGTGCTCAGCGTGCACACGGCGTCCACGATCACCAGCGCCCCGGCTGCCTTCGCCAGCGCCGCAATATCCTTGAGATGATGATTCCACACCGTGTTGGACGTCTCGCCCTGCACGATCGTGACGATTTCCGGCCGTTCGCGGCGGATCGCCTCGGCCACCTGATCGAGACTCGCCACTGCCCGGTCCGTCACATCGAGTGTCGAGACCTGCGCGCCGACGCGCCGTCCCATCTCAGCCATCCGCTCGCTGAAAAAGCCGTTCCTGATGCTGAGCACCCGCGTGCCCGTCCATGCAAGATTGGAGATGGCCATTTCCATCGCCGCCGAACCCGGGCCCGCCACCCCCAGCACCCACTTCGAATGCGTCTGGAACACGTAGCGCGCCATCGTCTTCACCTGCCCGATCACCTTCACCATCGTGCCGCCCAGGTGGTTGATGACGACCGTGTTGGCCTTCGCAACGGCGGCGGGAATCGGCACCGGGCCGGCGCCCATCATCAACAGCGGTTCTTCGGGGAGGATGGCGTCGAGCGATTCGACGTCCGGACAGGGCACAGGTGTGGAAGGTGTAGTCGGCATGATCGGTACGGAAGAAGTCAATGTGTTCAAGGTGCAGAAGGTGTTCACGAGGTGCAAACGGCCTCGCCAACTGTGACGCTGGCGAGGCCGCTTTTTCCGATCATTCACCGATCCGCGCGATTGTGCAAGTTTTTTGACAGCGCGGCTTGCCGTTACGACCTTGCTGCGACCGCGCTGGTAACCCGTTTTCACTGCGCCGCCACCGCATTTTTGCCGCATCGCTCGCACGCGATTCAACGCGATCGCCGCGCCGTTGCGCGCCCTTACTTCACCGTGTTCCTATCGAGCTTGCTGCCTGTCGCCGCGTTGAAACGCTCGACATACTCCTCGATCAGCTTGCGCATCGCGCGGCCAATCTGGCGGTAGTCCGACTCGTTGAGGTTCGCCAGCGACACCCGGCCCGACGGATGCTGCGTGCCGAAACCACGCCCGGGCAGCACCACCACCCGCGCTTCGCGTGCGAGACGGAACAGCAACTCGGAAGGCTCGGTGTTCTCGAACAGCCACTCCACGAACTTGCGCCCGAACATCCGCTCGCCGAGAAACTCGATATCGAGGATCGTGTAGTAGTCGACCTGATTCGGATCGTCGTCCTCGAACGAGATGCCCACCTCTTCGTAGAGCGCCTGCTTGCGCTTGCGAATCAGCCGCTTCAGCGCGCTCTTGTAGGCATCCGGCGTATCCATCAATGAGAACAGCGAGAACAGCACCATCTGCACCTGCTGCGGCGTCGACAGGCCCGCCGTGTGATTCAGCGCGACGGTGCGGCTGTCCGCCACCAGACGGTCGATGAACTTCAGCCTGTCCGGCTCCATCGTGATCGATTCGTAACGCGTGTGCAGCTCTTTTTTCACGTCCTTCGGCAATTCAGCCAGCAGCCTGTCGAGTACGTTGTCGCGATGCGTGGCGATCGTGCCAAGGCGCCAGCCGGTCGCACCGAAATACTTCGAGTACGAGTACACAAGGATCGTGTTCTTCGGCGCAAGGGCGAACAGCGACACGAAGTCGTCGGCGAACGTGCCGTAGACGTCGTCGGTCAGCAGGATCAGATCGGGACGTTCCTTGACGATCCCGGCAATGTATTCGAGGCTCTCGTCGTTAATCTTCACCGACGGCGGATTGCTCGGATTGACGAGGAAGAAGGCCTTCACCTTCGGATCGCGCAGCTTGTCGAGTTCCTTCTTCGAATACTGCCAGCCGTTTTCCACGTCAGCTTCGAGATTCACGACGTTGAGCTGGTAGTCGTTCAGACGCGGGATTTCGATGTAGGGCGTGAAGATCGGCATGCCGAGCGCGATCGTATCGCCCGGCTTGATCAGGTGGTTCTCGCGCATCGTGTTGAAGATGTATGTCATCGCCGCGGTGCCGCCTTCCACCGCGAAAATATCGAACTCGCCGACAAACGGATGCTTGCCGATCATCTCGCGGCGCAGGTACTGCCCGACGATGATCTCCGAGAGCTTCAGCATGCGGTCTGGCACCGGATAGTTCGAAGCAAGAATGCCTTCGCACATTTCGTACAGAAAGTCGCCTGCCGAGAGGCCCAGCTGGTCGCGCACATACGACACTGCGCCGCGCAGGAAGTCGATGCCTGGCACACCTTTGTTTTCCCGCAGGAACAGATCGAAGCGCTCCGTGAGCCCTTCGCGACGCGGAAAGCCGCCGACGCCCTCCGGCATGAACGCGAACGAACGCTCCGATTCGCGCATCGCGAACAGACCGAGTTGCCAGAAACCATGACGGGGAATCGTCGCCAGAAAGTTCGGGTTGCCGCGGCCGGCGTTGAGCATCGACGCGTTCGCGGCGCGCTCTACCGCGCCACCGCCTGCCGCCTTGATCAGCTCGTCCTTGAGCTCGAACGGGCTGAGTGCCGCCAGTTTGGCCTGGGCCATCTGGGCCTGTTCGTTGTCGCCTTTGCCTTTTGCCATGATGCGTTCTCCATTGCAAGGGTGAAATACGCCGGCGGGGGCGCGCGCTCCTGCGGCAGCGCCGGCGTCAAGGAATGAGGGTTGCGGGTCTTTTGAACTGCGTCAGACGAGCCCCACGACGAGCGGTCCGAGCAAGGTCAGCGCCACATTCGCAATCGCATAGGTGATGGCGAAAGGCACCGTGGGCACCGCGCTTTCCGCCTTGTCCAGCACGCCGCCGAATGCCGGGTTCGCACTGCGCGAACCGGACAGTGCGCCGGCCAGAATGGCGGCATTCCTGTAGCCGAGCACGTAGCGGCCGAACAGCATGGTCAGCAACAGCGGGAACAAGGTGACGAACACGCCGAGCAGGAAGATCGTCATGCCGCTTTGCTTGACCGTCACCACCGCCTGCAGGCCGGAGTTCAGACCCACCACCGCCACGAACGCGGCGAGGCCAAAGTCCTTCAGCAACTGCGAGGCAGCCGACGGCAATACGCCGTACATCGGATGCTTGCCGCGCATCCAGCCGAACAGCAGGCCGGCAAGCAGACAGCCGCCGCCGGAGCCGAGCGTGAGCGGAATCCCTGCGACGTTGATCACGATCAGACCGATCAGCAGACCGAGCACGAGACCGACGCCCATGTAGATGAAGTCGGTCTTGTTGGTGTAAGGCAGCTCGTAGCCGGCGGCATCGACTGCGCGCTTGGTGTCTTTCGGCGAGCCGTAGAAGGTAATCACGTCGCCGTGCTCGAGCTTCGTTTCCGGCAGGATGGGCAGTGGCTGGCCGGCGCGCGTCGCGCCTTCGATGTACACGCCGTGGCGCAGATCGCGGTCCACGTTCTGGCGCACGGCGGCAATCGTCGTGTGGTTCATGCCTTTGCGCGTGAACACGCCCTGTCGCGTCTGCATCACGACGCTGACGTCGCCGGTTTCAGCGAGTTCATCGCCGATCATGCTCGACAGACCGACCACTCCTTCGCGACGGCCCACCACCAGCACCACGTCGCCCTTTTCGAGCACCACGTCAGCCGCAGGCTCGAGCGCCTTGCCATGGCGGCGGATCCGCTCGATCGTGACCAGATCGTTCTGGCTCAACTCGATCTCCGCCACCTTGCGTCCCGCCCCCGTCGCCACCCGATATGCGCGGCCCACCATTTCCGGCAGCGCCGACAACTGTCCCGGCCCCTGCGCCGGGGCACTGCCCGCCAGCTCCTTCTCGGACTCGATGGCCGCCTCGCGCAAGCCCTGGCCCATGAACTTCGGCAGGATGTTCACGCAGACGATAATCGCCCCGAGCGAGCCGAACACATAGGTGACGGCATAAGCGATGGCCACATCCGACTGCAACGACTTGATCTGATCGGCTGGCAAACCGAGGCGCGCAATCGCGTCACCGGCCGTGCCGATGATCGCCGACTGCGTCAGCGCACCACCGGCGAGCCCTGCAGCGAGCCCCTTGTTGAGGTGGAACAGCTTCGCGCACACCACCACGGTGATCAACGCCGACACCGCGAGGAAGATCGCCATGGCAATCTCGCGCAGCGTCTTGCGATTCAGCGAATTGAAGAATCCCGGCCCCGAGTCGTAGCCGACTGCATAGATAAACACGGCAAACATCACCGACTTCACGCCGTTGTCGATCGTCACGCCCGCCTGGCTGATTACAACGGCGGCGAGCAGCGAACCGCCCACACCGCCCAACTGGAACTTGCCGAAATTGATCTGTCCGATGTAGTAGCCCACCGCCAGGGAGAGAAATAACGCGATCTCAGGTGACTTGTGAAAGATGTTGTGTAGCCAGTCCATCGTGCCCTCGCTGTGAATGATGACCGTACTGCCTGGCGCAATTGCCGGCGGACGTCGTGGCACTCCCGTCCGCGAGCCCTGACTGGACCCGCCCTGCGCTGGTCCCATACTGGTCCCGCACTACGCTTGCATTGCCCCGCGTGGCCAGCGCGGCATCTGGCATCTGCGCGGTATCGGCGCCGCCTATCCGAACTTGCCGGCGAGCCCGACGACCACAGGCCCCATCAACGGCAGCAGGATGCTGGACAGTGCATAGGTGATCGTGTAGCCGATCACCGGCGTCGAATTGCCGGTGACCCCGACGAGCGCGCTGATCGCGGGCGTGCTGCACTGCTGGCCCGCAATTGCGCCGAGCAGCATCGGGGCTTCGAGTTTGAGAAACATGCGGCCGATCCACAGCGACAGGAGCCCTGGCACGAGCACCATCAGGATTCCGGTGATCGGCAGTGCAATGCCGTATTCGCGAACCAGCCTGATCGCATCCGGCCCGGCCGCGAGTCCGACCGCCGCGATGAAGGTGGCCAACCCGAAGTCCTTCAGGATCTGCGCGGCAGCGGAGGGTAACGAGCCGACCAGCGGATGGCGCGAGCGGATCCAGCCGAACAGCAGCCCGGACAGCAGGCAACCGCCGCCCGTACCCAGCGCGATGGAGACGCCTCCGATCCTGCCGCCCAGATGTCCGATCGCCATGCCGAGCAGCACGCCCAGCCCGAGGTAGACGAAGTCGGTCTTCTGGGTGGCAGCCAGCACATAGCCGAGTTCGCGCGCGCCACGCGCAACGTCCGCCTTCGCGCCGACGAGCGTCAGCACATCACCCCGGTTCAGCTCGGTGCCAGGCAACGCGGGAACCGTCGTCTCGAGACGTGTCACCGCAGCGATATAAATGCCTCGCCCTTGCTCCGGCGCAGCCCGCTCGCGTAACTGGGCAACCGTCATGCCATCTGCCTCGCGCCGCGTCAGCACCACGTCCACCCGCTCGGCAATCAGCGTGGCGAAGCGTTTATCGGCCACCTCCGTGCCGATCGCTGGCGCGGCTTCGACCAGCGCCTCGCGCCGGCCCGCAACCAGCACGATGTCACCGGCTGCCAGCAACAGGTGCGGCTCGAGCGTCAGGCTCGCGCCGTTCCGCTCGACTTGCTCGACCGTCAGGTTGCAGCCGTAGCGCTGTTCGAGCGCCGCGATCGCGACCCCCGCCGCAGCGCCGACGCGAAACGCCCGGCTGACCAGCGCGGGCGCCCCCATGCGCTGGCCTTCGTCGAGTGCGCCGTCACCGCCGAGCTTGCGCCACACGCGTGCGGCTTCCTCGCGCAGGTTGACGCGCAGCAGTAGCGGCGCGAACTGACTGGTGAACAGCACGATCGTGATCAGGCCAAACAGGTAACTGACGCTGTACGCGGTCACGATATTGGCCTGCAAACGCGTGGTTTCCACCTCGCCGAAGCCACGCTTGCCGATCGCCTCCGAAGCGGTGCCGATCACCGCCGACTCCGTTGCGGCGCCCGCCAGCAGCCCGGCTGCGGTGCCCGCATCGAAACGCAGTGCGGCGACCGCAATCATCACCAGCACCAGCACGGAAACCATCTCGACAATCGACAACAAACCGTAACGCCAGCCCCGCCCGACATTGGCAAAAAACTGCGGCCCACCGGTAAAACCCAGCGCAAAGACAAACAATGCGAATGCAATATTTTTCAGGTCTGGTGCAAGCCGTGCACCGGTTTGTCCCAATAGCAGCGCCACGATCAACGTGCCGCACACGCCGCCCAGCTGGATTGGCCCGATTTTGAATGACCCAATGAAATATCCGAGCGCAAGACTCGTAAACAGGGCGATCTCCGGTTGCGACCTCAGCAATTCAACGATCATGTTCTGGTTCGCCGTTTTACAGTGGATTTATTAGAAATTTCAAAAAAATCCCCTCGAGATTGGCAAAAACGAAACTGTTTGTGGCATTTTTCATGAATGTCACAAGCCAAAACCCGCTGGCGTGTCACCAGCGTTATTCAATTGGGCATATGTGGCACCGCTATGACGAACCTGCAGTCCCGGCTCTCAATGCCGCAGTGCGGCAGTGCAGCGAAGCACCGCACTCTGACTCGAAATGAGGACACACATCGATTCCTCGTGTAGTTGTCGAACAACCAGGTAAAGCAGAGACCTGAATGTACGGCAACTTAATCCTTGTTAAATGGTGCGGAATCACCTTGTTTCACTGGACAACACGCGGAATTGTTAGCAAAT
>DASZIR010000188.1:0-4449 GCA_035948995.1 Paraburkholderia sp.
TTCGATGGCGCTGAGCCGCTGTCGCGACTGCTCGATAGCGAGCTTTCGCCGAAGTTGCCGGCAAAGTCGCCGTCGCGGAGCCGTCCGGCTGCGCTTTCGCCGCTGTGAGGTGGTTGGGGTGCGAGGCGGGTGCCTAGCGCCGCCGCCGCTTTGGATGGCGTGAACCTCGCCCGATAACGCCGCCGGTAGTAAAAAGGCGCAGCCCACTGCAGCGGCTGCGCCTTTTTTTTGTCCCTGGTTCGTCGCCACCGCGTGCTTCAGGCGGTGACTACAGCTACTTCCCGGTCACGAACCCGTCTTGCGCACTGCAGCCTTCTTCGCGGGTGCTTTCTTGGCCGCAGCAGTCCTGGGCGCCGTCGTCTTTTTCGCGGCAACCTTGCGGGCGGGCGCTGCCTTTTCCGTCGTCACTTCGTCGTCGTCCGTCTCCGGTGCGGTTTTGGCTGCTGACCTGGCTGCTGCAGACTTCGCGGCCGTTTTCGCCGACGGCTCCTTCTTCTCGAACTCAAAGCCGATCTTGCCGTCGCTCTGCTTGACGAGGAACGCCTTGAAGTTGCGGCCGGTGCGCGACGACTTGAAGTTCGTCAGCAGATCAGTGCGTCCTTCTTCCAGCAGTTTGGCCATCTGTTCGCGCGCGATCTCCTGCTGGAGAATCACCTTGCCCGAACGGAAGTCGCAGGTCTTCGGACTGGCAACCGAGTTCTCGCAGACATAGCTCATACCGTACTCGAACACGCGCGCCTTGCATTTCGGGCACGCGCCCACTGGCTCCTGTTCGGAGAAGTCGGGCACCTCGCCGTCTTCGCCGCCCGAATCCTGGCCGAAGTCGAATTCGAGCTTGTAGTTCTTGATTTCGTCGTCGAGCGAGAGCTTGAGGATCGCCGAGAACGGCCGGCCCATCTTGCTGCGGAAGCCCGACAGCGGCCCGATGGTCCTGTTCTGCAGCAGCTCTTCGACTTCCGGAATCTCGAATTGGCGGCCGCCCGGAATCTTCGAGATCGAGAACTCGCACTTCGAGCATGCAAAACGGCGGTAGTTTTCCTTCACCTGACCGCCGCAATTCGGACACGGCGTTTCCAGCGTCGCGTAGTCGCCGGGGATGGTGTCCGAGTCGTACTCCTTCGCGCGCTTGACGATGGTCTGCGTCATGCGGGCGATTTCCTGCATGAACGCATCGCGTGGCAGGTTGCCGCGCTCCATCTGCGAGAGCTTGTATTCCCATTCGCCGGTCAGCTCGGGGGCGGTCAGTTCCTTGACGCCGAGTCCACGCAACAGCGTCATCAACTGGAACGCCTTGGCGGTCGGGATCAGGTCGCGGCCTTCACGGATCAGGTACTTCTCGCCGAGCAGACCTTCGATGATCGCCGCGCGCGTAGCCGGCGTGCCGAGGCCCTTGGCGGCCATCGCCTCGCGCAACTCATCGTCTTCGACCAGCTTGCCTGCGCCTTCCATGGCCGACAGCAAGGTCGCTTCGTTGTAGCGAGCCGGCGGTTTGGTGACGAGTTGCTGGGCCGCGATCTTGTCGGTCTTGACCTGCTCGTTCTTCTGCACCGGCACGAGGTTGGCGTCCTCGCCGCTGATTTCGCGACCGTAAACCTGCAGCCAGCCCGGTTCGACCAGCACCTTGCCCTCGGTCTTGAAGTGATGGCCGACCACTTCCGTGATCCGCGTCGTCACCTTGTATTCGGCGGCCGGGAAGAACACCGCGAGGAAGCGCTTCACGACCAGGTCGTAAAGCTTCTGTTCCGGCTCGGACAGGTTCTTTGGCGCTTGCAGCGTCGGGATGATTGCAAAGTGGTCGCTGATCTTCGAGTTGTCGAAGATGCGCTTGTTCGGCTTCACCCAGCCCTTGTCGAGCACCTGCTTCGCGTACGGCAGGTAGTTGTTGCTCTCCTTGAGCATGCCAAGCGTCTGCGTGACCGTTTCCATATAGTC
This sequence comes from Paraburkholderia sp., assembly GCA_035948995.1. GTDB lineage: Bacteria > Pseudomonadota > Gammaproteobacteria > Burkholderiales > Burkholderiaceae > Paraburkholderia. Next base: position 1,933 of record DASZIR010000188.1, read on the forward strand.
TTCAGGCAGCGCGCGCGCGTCGGTACGCGGGTACGTCAGCACCTTGTGCTTTTCGTACAACGCCTGGGCAAGACCGAGCGTGTTCTTCGCCGAGAAGCCGAAGCGGCCGTTGGCCTCACGCTGCAAGCTCGTCAGGTCGAAGAGCGCCGGCGACAGCTGCGTCGACGGCTTCGATTCTTCAGTTACCGTGCCGATCTGGCCGCGGCAGGCGGCGACGATCGTCTCGGCAGCGGGCAGCGCCCAGAGGCGCGAATCACGCTTTTCCGGATCGAATTCGTCGCGCTTGAACTTCGGGTCGAACCAGCGGCCCTCGTAGAAACCGGCGGCGCAGACGAATTCCGCCTTCACTTCCCAGTAATCGCGCGGCACGAAGCGGCGAATCTTCTCTTCCCGCTCGACCACGATCGACAGCGTCGGCGTCTGCACCCGCCCAACCGTGGTCAGGAAGAAACCGCCGCCCTTGCTGTTGAAGGCCGTCATGGCGCGCGTGCCGTTGATGCCCACCAGCCAGTCGGCCTCCGAGCGGCAACGTGCGGCATCGGCGAGCGGCTGCATTTCCTCGTCGCTGCGCAAACGGGCAAAGCCGTCGCGGATGGCGGCCTGGGTCATCGACTGCAGCCACAGGCGCTGGACCGGCTGCTTTGCCTTCGCGTGCTGCGCGATCAGGCGGAAAATCAGCTCGCCTTCGCGCCCCGCGTCACATGCGTTGATCAGTCGATCGACGTCCTTGCGCTTGAGCAGCCTGGTCAGGACCTTGAGCCGCGATTCGCTTTTTGCGATCGGGTTCAGGTCAAAATGCGGGGGGATGACGGGCAGATTGGCGAAGCTCCATTTGCCGCGCTTGACTTCGTATTCTTCGGGTGCGGCGATTTCCAGCAGGTGGCCCACTGCCGAGGAAAGGACGTAATCGTCGCTTTCGTAGTATTCGTCATGCTTGGTAAACCCGCCCAAAGCCCGCGCGATGTCGTTCGCGACGGAAGGCTTTTCGGCGATGATCAGTGCTTTGGACATGACTGGATGTGAGTTGGTAGATTCGGGTTTCGACCCTGGGTTTGCGACCCATTAACGACCGCTTTATAGCACACGGCGCCGCAAGGGCGTGTCAAGTGCCATAAAAAGCGGGCCATCATAATTGCGTGTCTATATATTGAGCAAGCGGCGGCGCGCGCGCTGCGGACTGCCCGCAACGCCCGTGCCACAAGCCGGCCGGTCAAACAGGGTGGTTCAGGCGACCGCGAGAGCCGGCCGCAGTTTGGGCGCGCCGATCATGCCGGGCAGCGCGGTCAGATCGGAGAGCATCCGGTCGACAATCGCCGCCTGCGGCAGCACAGTGCCGAAAAACCGGGTGGTCACGCTGTCTTCTATCAGAATCGTAGGAAAATTCTCTACGTCCAGGTCGTCGAAGCGGTCCGCGTGGGTTTCGACATCGATCCACGCGAAACAGATCTCCGGATGCTTGTCGGCCAGCCGGTCGAACGCATCCCGGTATTCCCGGCAGGTCCCGCACCATTGCGCGCACAGGCAGGCCACGAACAGCGTCTCATGGTCGTTGACGCGCTCGGCGATCCGTTCTTGGTCGGTGTCGAGATTCAGCGCGGGCATGTGGGTTCCTTGCGTACTTTGTCAGGTGCTTTGGCGCGAATGTAGCATGGCGCGTGGTCAGCGGTGGTCAGCCGTGGCTCGCCCGCGCAAGGCGGCCGCCCGGCACAACCGTCAGATGGCCTGCCAGTTCGGGCTGCAGCAGCGTGCCTTGTAACGCCGCGTCTTGCATGTCGGTGCGGGCAGCAGGAATTTCAAGCGTCGCGGGGGCGTGGCCGGGAGCAGCGAGCAGTTTTTGCACCCCGGGACCGGGATCGGCCTCATCGGCTGCCGCGATTTGCCGGGCGAGCGGCTGGTGGGCGGCAGGGTAGACCAGGTTGGCGCAGGTGCCGATGACCGCAATTGCGCCGCCGCGCCCGGCCATCGCCCCACGGTGCGCGGCCCCGTCGATTCCGGGCGCGAGCCGCGATACGACCGCGAGCCCCGCCTCCGACAGTGCCCGTGCGAAGCGTTCGGCGTTCTCGACGCCTTGTGGCGTTGCGCTGCGGCTGCCGACCAAGGCGACGGCCTTCGCATGCAACAGATCGAGCCGGCCCTTTATATATAGCAGCGCGGGTGGATCGGGCATGGTCAGCAGGGCAGGCGGGTAGACCGGATCGTCGAGCGTCACGATTTGCGTTGCCTTCCAGTTCGGGCCACGCCAGCACCACGTCCGGATAGCGCGCGAACCCGGCGGCGGGCGGCGCTAGCGCAGCGCGCGGAGACTTCATCGGTGACGGCGGCGAGCAGGGCAAACGGCTGCCCAGGGATTGCGTCCGGCAGGCTGGACGCATCCATCATGGCGCGCAGCGCCCCAGGCCTGAGCCCTGGCGCCATCGAGAGCGGCAGCCATGCTGCAGGTTCCTGATCGGTTGCAGGGAGCGTGCGCATTGCGTATCAATCCTCGAGCACGGCCAGCGGGCAGGCGGGCGCCATGCT
>DASZIR010000189.1:0-3800 GCA_035948995.1 Paraburkholderia sp.
CTGATGGCGCTGCTGTCGTGGCTCAACCCGCGTTCGCCGGCCATGCCGATTCTATATCAGCTCACCGCGCCGTTTCTGAACCCGCTGCGCCGCGTGGTACCGCACCTGGGCGGCATCGACCTGTCGCCGATCCTGCTGTTCGTGATCGTGCAGGTGCTATTGATGATCGTCACGCGGGCCGCCGTTCAATTGACGTATTTCGTCATCTGAGTCGGGTTTTGCCGGAGCGTGGCGGGCCATGGCGGTCGCCCCGCTCCGCGCGATTTCAACGCACCCGAGCGCTCATCGATTCGGGTGCACGGGGCGCTACGGCGACGGAGTCGCCGCGACTGTCCCCGCCGTCGCCCTGGGTGTTGGCATTGTTGCTGGCGTCGTTGCCGTTGCGGTTGCCGACCCAACCAGACTGCCGGGCACGGTCGCCAGCAGATGGTCAGCGAGACGGCGCGCGCGTTCGCGTTCGTCAGCGCTGAGCCGCGCCGCCACCCGCGCTTCGACGATCTGCGTGGCCTGCGCGTACACCCGAAAGCCCGGCTCCGCTGCGAAGCTCGCCTGCGCGCGCTTGAGCCATGCATCGCCCAAGGCCCTGTCGAGCGCAATGCCGTCGCCGGTCATATAGCGCACGCCGATTTCATACTGCATCATCGCGTCGCCGAGCAACGCCTCGTTCAGACACGACAGCGCATCCCACGCACCGCGCTCGCCGGCCGCTGCGCTTGCATTGCCGGCACGGCGGCTGGCTTCGCCCGTCTGCCCGTCTTCCATCAGCCAATGCGCTTCGTTCGCGCCGATGCCGTGCGTGTCGCCGCTCGCCAGCGCCCTCAGCGCCAGCGCAATCTCCGAGATGTCGGAGCCCTTCGCCGCCGCCTTGCGGTGCCAGCTCAGCGCCGCATTATCGTCATGCGGTGCGCCCACGCCCATTTCGTAGAGCCGGGCGAGGTCGCTGGCAGCCCACCCTCCGCCGTCGGCGACCGCTTTTTCGAGCCAGGCGCGGCTCGCCGTTGCATCGGGCCTCACGCCGCGTCCGGACAGGTACGCCTCGCCGAGCATCTCCTTGCCCGCCGGACCGCTGCCTGCCGCACGTGAAGCCCATTCGAACGCCGCGCGTTCATCGCGTTCACCGCCGAGGCCGGTGAGCAGATGCCACGCCATCGATTCCTGCGCCGGGACATACCCTTGCGCCGCGGCTTTGCGGAACCAGTACATCGCCGCGCCGAAATCGACGTTCACACCGTTGCCCAAGTCGTAGGCATCGCCCAGCATGGACTGGTACTTTGCATCACCGCCGCTCGCCAGACGCCATATCCAGTAGGCGCGGGCGCTTGCATCCACGCCGTCGCCGGGAGGACTCAACGCCAGCATGCGCATCGCCCCCACGTCGCCGCCGCGCGCAGCGGCGCTGCACCAGCGCTTGGCGGTGCCGACATCACGCGGTACGCCAGCCCCGCTCCAGTAAGCCGCGCACAGGCTACGCTGCGAGGCAGGATCGTTCGCTTGCGCGCCGCGCGTGAACCAGTTGATGGCAGTGGCGTGGTCAAGCGCCACGCCGGTACCGTTCCAGTAGAGGTTGCCCAACAGCAGGAAGGCCGGCGCATAGTTCTGGGCGGCCGCCTTCAGGAGCCACGCGCGTCCCGCATTGCTATCTGCCGCCTGCTTGCGGTCCAGCAGATGCGCGCCGAGCAGAAGCTGCGCCTGCGGGTCGCCGGCGCGCGCAGCGCGTTCCAGATACTGCGCGCCGAGGACTTCGTCGCGCGGCACGCTCGCGCCGCCCAGATACTGCCAACCCGTTGTGCGCGCGGCGTCGACGCTGCCGAGATCGGCCGCCCGGCGATACCAGGCCACGGCCTGAACCTTGTCGGCGGGGACACCGTCGCCGTTGAACAGCAGCGTGCCCAGCATCACAGCTGCCTGGACATTGCCGCGCTGCGCACCGGCACGCGCCAGGCGGTACGCGACGGCGTGGTCGCGCGGCGTGCCTTCGCCGTTGTACGCAAGCGAAGCGAGATTGAACAGGGCCAGCCCGAGACCCTGAGCGGCCGCCTTTTCGTACCAGGTTTTTGCTTCGGCGAAGTTTTGCGGCTCGCCTTCCCCGTGTTGCAGCATCGTGCCCAGATCGTTCTGCGCCACGGCCACGCCGGCATTGGCTGCGCCGCGCATCCAGCCTACACCCAACGCATCCAAGAGCGCCCAGCACCAGCACCACCGCTACGGCAACTTGCGTCATTTCCTGATAGTCCACTGTTGTTGATTTATGAAGGACCAGCAAACGCGACAAGCCTGCGCAGCAACGGCTTCGTTACGCGCTCGCGTCCGCTAACCCGGAACATCGAGAATCGCTTAGATTCTATAAACCGACAACGCAGCGAAGTAGACTGGCAACTACGAGAAGAAACGCGGAAACTACCGTATAAAGTTTTTCCAATTGGTGCCGATAAGGCGTAGCTTGACCAGATCCGCAACCGAAGTTGCATCAAGCTTTTCGAACACTGATGCCCGGTACGTTTCTACGGTCCTCAGTGAGAGGTTCAGTCGGTCTGCGATCACCTTATTGGGCAAACCCTCACTCACCAGGTCGAACACGGAACGCTCGCGGGCAGACAGCTTCCTCAACTTCGTTCGAGTCTCTGAAACCTGATGCTTTACCAGCCGCCGTTGCTGCCCTTCCCTAATAGCCTTTTGCAGGCTCTCAATCAGTGCGTGCTCGTCGATCGGCTTCGTAAGGAAGTCCACCGCCCCATTCTGGAATGCGCGTCGGCATTGCGCCACGTCGCCGTGCCCGGTAATCAAGATGATCGGCAAGTCGCTCGACATCGCCGTCAGTCGCTCTTGCACCGCGAAGCCGTTAATGACCGGCATTCGGATGTCGAGCACAAGACAGCCTGTCTCATCCCCCTTGATTTCAGCAAGGAAGTCAGCGGGATCCCCGTAGGTTCTCGCCTTCAGACCGATGGAGCGAATCAGCAACGCCAGTGCGTCTCGCACTGCCGCGTCATCGTCTACCAGGTACACGGTCGGCTCGGCGATATTCGTCACCACATGATCCTCGGCGGCGTGATTGGAAGAGTCAGCTGGAATTCTGCCCCACTTGAAACCAGGGCGTTTTCCACCACCTGCCCGCCGTACGTCTCCGCTATCGACTGACAGATCGTTAGGCCCAGCCCCATGCCTTCCGGCTTGCTGGTCTGAAAAGGATGAAACAGCGTTTGCCGTACTTTCGGCGACACACCCGGCCCGGTGTCCTTGACCGCCAGTTTCACCACCTCACCGTCGCAGTCGAGCTGCAACGTCAAAACGCGCGTGTCCACTGGCGCTTGCTGCATCGCCTCGACCGCATTTCGGATGAGATTCAACACGACCTGTTCGATTTGTACACTATCGGCCCTCACATCCGGCAACTCTACCGGGTGCACGAACTCGACGCTTGTTTCGCTTTGCCGTAGCCACGGCTCACCCAGCACCAGCGCGTTTTGCACCACCTGCCGCATATCCAGCGACACGACATTGGCTGGGCGCTTGCTGATGAACGCCCGAAGCCGCACGATGATATCCGCTGCTCGTTTCGCCTGATCCGTTGTAGCGCGCATCGCGCCTTCGATTGCTGTGAGGTCGAGCTCGGATTCGCGCAGCAGCCGCACGCAAGCCTGGTTATAGCTCAGGATAGCCGCCAGCGGCTGGTTCAGTTCGTGTGCGATACCCGAAGCCATTTCGCCCATCGAATGGAGCCGCGCGGCGTGCGCCAGCTCCTCCTGCCTTGCCTGCAAACGCCGCTCGCTCTCCTGCAGCGCTGCGAGCGCCCGTTTCCT